>JAYYDY010000024.1:0-20874 GCA_036160375.1 Thermoplasmatota archaeon
TTCTCCCAAATCAGCAAGATGACCAGTGAGTTGGAAGATCAAGTCAACGAAGCAATCGAATTCTTCCCCGGTCGTGTCAAGCGCGATGAATGGGCCAATCAGGCCAGGGCGTTGCTTGAACAGACCGTGAAGGGGGATGCCGGAGATGGACGTGGCCAGCGCTGCCGAAACCGGTGTGTTCTTCCTGTTCGCAGCCATCACGCTCGGTGGAGCGCTTGGCCTCATCTTTGCTCAGCGTGTGGCGCACTCGATGCTCTCGCTGATCTTCTGTTTCATGGCCGTCTCCGGAATTTTCATCCTCTTGGGTGCTGAATTCTTGGCTGCCATCCAGATTCTGGTCTACTTGGCCAGTGTCGGGTTGGTGGTGCTGTTCGGTATCATGCTGACTCGACGTCAAATTCTCGAGGAGGACTTCGAATGAAGTTCACCTCGCTGTTCACCCGTCTTGGCCTGTTGGCCCTCGGCTTCATTCTCGTCGCTGTACTCAACGATGAAAGCGTGTGGGCCGACCCGGCCGCGACCACGCCCACGACCGCTGGCCTGGCGGATTCCCTCCTGTCCGAGTGGGGCTTCGCTCTTCTCGTTCTGGGCTTGCTCATGGCCATGGCCATGATGGGTGCTGCTTACCTCGTTCGTGATGAGCGAATGGAGAACCTCCTTTGGGAGTTCGGAGGTGAAGAAGAATGATCGATCCAGCATGGGTTTCCGGTTTGTCAGCCCTTCTGTTCGTTATCGGCTTGGCCGGTGCGTTCACCCGAAAGAACGCGATCATCGTTCTCATGTGCATTGAGCTGATGCTCAACGCCGCCAACATGCAATTCGCTGCCGCTGCCGTGCACCACGGCGATACGACGGGATGGGTCTACACCATCTTCGCCATCGCCATCGCTGCTTCGGAAGTGGCCATCGGATTGGCCATCTTCCTTGCCATGTACGGCCAACACGAATCGATTACGCTGGACGACGTTAACGTCCTGAAGAACTGAGGTGAGATGATGGCAGGTTCAGGCAGTTCAGAAGCAATCCAAAGCACGGCGTTGGAATACGCCCCTTACATCCTCTTGCTCCCCATGTTGGCCTTCCCGGTCATCCTCTTCTTCGGCAAGATGTTCAACGGCAATTCCATGTGGAAAAACACGCTCAAGGAAGGCGGTCTCATCGCCCTCCCGGTCATGGCAGGAAGCCTCGTGCTCTCGCTGTGGCTCATCACCGATTTCATCGGCGGTAACGGCTCGGCCGACACCGACGGGTGGACCTGGTTTACTTCGGGGATGTGGGATTCAGGCCAAACCACCGTCACTGAAATTTCACTCGGGTTCGGCGTTTACATCGACCACGTCACCGTGATGCTCCTGTTCATTGCCTCCTTCCTGTGCTTGCTCATCAACACCTTTGCCATCGGTTACATGAACACCGATCCCATCAACGACAACCGCAACCACCGCTTCTATGCTGAGTTCGTCCTTTTCTGTTCGGGGATGCTCGGGATGGTGCTCGCTGATTCTTTCCTCTGGTTGTTCATCTTCTGGGAACTGATGGGTCTGTGTTCCTACTTGCTCATCGGGTTCTACTACGAACGCCCCAGCGCTGCCTATGCTGCCAAGAAGGCCTTCCTGACCACCCGTGTTGGCGACGTTTTCCTCATGGTTGGTCTGGCCATCCTCTGGTCGCTGTTCCACCCCTATGCCGGCGCTGACCAGGGTGCGCTCGACTACGCCGTTGTGTTCTACGAAGGCAACATCGAGCAGGTGGCCGCCAACAACTCGGGCATGCTCGCTTGGGCGCTCGGCCTGATGTTCATCGGTGCGGTGGGCAAGTCCGCTCAATTCCCGCTCCACGTTTGGCTGCCCGACGCCATGGAAGGGCCAACGCCCGTTTCTGCCCTCATCCACGCCGCAACGATGGTCAACGCTGGTCTGTACCTCGTGGCCCGCATGTTCCCGTTCTTTGGTGCTGACGCGCTTCACGGTGAGTTGGCCGACTTGGCCTTCATCATCGCCGCCATCGGCGGAACCACGGCGGTCATGGCAGCGGCCATCGCCTTTGTTCAACACGACCTCAAGAAGGTCCTCGCTTACTCGACGATGTCCCAACTCGCCTACATCTTCACCGGGCTGGGTGCGGCGCTCTACCTCGCCAACACGCTCTACTGGCACAAGTACCTCCCCGACGGCACGGTCAACCCCGACTACTACGTCAACCACGGCATTGTTGTCGTGGCCTTTGGTGCAGCGCTCTTCCACCTGTTCAACCACGCCATGGCCAAGGGCATGCTCTTCATGGCCAGCGGTGCGGTCATCCACGAAGTGCATCACGCCCACCATCACCTCCACCACCACGACGACGACCACGGCCACCACGAGGAAGACCCTGAGGAACTCCTCATGCTCGCCAATTACTTGGCTGACAGCGGGCAATCCGTCTTCGGCTTCTTCAATTCCATCGACCTCGACCAGTCGGGTGAAATTGACACCTATGAATTCCAAACGGCGCTCAAGAAAGCCGACATCGCTGACCTCCCACCGTGGGACATGCAGCGGCTCATGAAGGCCGTTGACATGGACGGCAACGGACGCATCAATGTTCCCGAGTTGGAGTTGACCCTCGGCCGCGTTCACCTCGCCTCGCTGGCCGGTGATGACCACCACGACCACCACGACGAGTTTGACGCCCAGTCCATGGAGAACATGGGTGGCTTGGCCTCCAAGATGCCGCTCACGGCCACGGCCATGCTCGTTGGCTCTTTGTCCATCATGGGCTTCCCGCTCATCGGTGGCTTCTGGTCCAAGGAAGGCATCATCGCCAACACCTGGCGTGTGGCCCTCGACGACCCTCGCTTCTTCTACCCCGCCATGTGCGTGCTCCTCGGCGCAGCCATGACCGGCTTCTACATGTCTCGCATGTGGCTCAAGACCTTCGCCGGCTCACCCAAGACCGACGTTGCAGCCCACGTTCACCCCACCAACACGTGGATCAAGACGCCGCTGTTCATTCTGACCTTCATGAGCCTGAGTGCCATTGTGCTCGCCAGCATGGGCTTCACCCACTGGGCGCCCGACGAGTACTACAAGCCGTTCTTTGACGGCAAGAAGAGCTTCCTCGAAGGCTTCGTGTACGAGATGGAACACGCCTTTGCCAACAGCGATTCGTTCTTCTTCGTGCTGACCTACATCGCCATCCTGCTCGGCGCCATCGTCGGTCCCGGCCTGGCGCTTTCCCTCTACGGTGGAAAGTTGGACGAAGGCGAGAACACCCTGCCGTGGTTCGGTCCAGTTTTGGCCCTCAACCAGTTTGTGAAGGGTCGCTACCACTGGGACAACTCGTCCTTTGGCCAATCCGGCTTCGCTACGGCGCTTGAGAACCGCTTGTACTTCGATCACTACTACGACATGGCCATGCTCAAGATCGTGGCTGCCTTCTCGTTCAAGGCTGCTGAAGCCGATTCCGGCGTGATTGACGGGACCGTCAAGATGGTTGAGCGCACATCACAACAACTCTCAACGAAGCTGCGCTCATTGACCACGGGATCCGCACGTGATTACATCTTGATGGCGGCGTTGGGCACCTTGGGTCTCTTCGCTTTGATTTGGGGGGTGGTCGCATGACGACCGACTGGATTTCCATTCCACTCGTCGCCCTGCCGCTTGTCAGCAGCATCGCCATCCTGGCCTTCGTGGCCTATGCATCTCCTGCCGCTCGGGAGCGCATGGGTCCCTCCATCCGAATGGCGACCCTGATCTTCTCCTTGCTGATGTTGGCCCTCACGACGGCCATGTTCTTCGGCAGCGAGTACATTGAAGGAACGATGGATTGGGCTTCGCTCTCCTTTGGGAGTTTCAACTACGAGTTCCGCTATGTCTGGATTGAATCGCTCGGCATCCACTGGAGCGTCGGCATGGATGCCCTGTCGTTCCCGATGGTGTGGCTGACGACCTTCCTCTTGCCGGTGACCATCGCCGCCACGTGGAACGAAAAGAACGCCGCCGTGTACTTCCCGCTTGTCTTGATGATGGGCGGTGCGCTCATCGGTGTCTTCGTCGCCCTCGACCTGTTCATGTTCTACGTGTTCTGGGAACTGACCCTGATTCCGATGTTCTTCCTCATCCTCAAGTGGGGCGGCTACGACCGAAAGTACGCTTCTCAGAAGTTCTTCATCTACACGTTCACGGCCTCGGTCATCATGCTCCTGGGTCTGGTCACCGTCTACTTCCTCCAGCCGGAGAACCTCTCCTACGCCGGTGCTTGGACGGGACGCACGTTTGACATCCCCACCTTGACGGCCCACGCTCAATCGGCCAACGCCGGTGGCGCCTGGTTCCTTGGGGAGAGCCTGCAGAAGATCCTCTTCGTCATGCTGATGATCGGGTTCCTCGTCAAACTGCCCTCCGTTCCCTTCCACACCTGGTTGCCCGATGCTCACGTTCAGGCACCCACGGGCGGTTCCATGTTGCTGGCCGGTGTTATGCTGAAGATGGGTGCTTACGGTATGTTCCGACTGCCATTGGCCTTCTTCCCGCACGCCGCTCAGCACTTCCAGTTCGCCCTGTTGGCCCTCGGTATGATTTCCCTCGTTTGGGGTGCGGTCGTGTGTTTGGGACAAACCAACCTCAAGAAAATGGTTGCCTATTCCTCGGTGTCCCACATGGGTGTCATCCTCATCGGCATCGCCACCATGCAGCCGCTCGGCTGGGCCGCAGCGCTGTTCATGATGTTCGCTCACGGCATCATCAGCCCCATGCTCTTCGCTGTCTGCGGTGCGTTCAAGCACCACTACCACAGCATGGAAATCGGTTCGATGCGAGGCATGGCCAAGCACTCACCGTGGCTGGCGACCTCCATGATGTTCGGTTGGATGGCCTCGCTTGGTCTTCCCCTGCTGGCTGGATTCGTGGCTGAACTGATGATGTTCCTTGCCCTCTGGCACTTCTTGGCCGCCGAGGGCTGGAGCGTGCTCTGGATGGTCGGTCCTGCGTTCGTGCTCGCCATCACCGCCGCTTACTACCTGTGGTCGATGCAACGCACCATCTTCGAGGGCGGCGACGAAACGCAACCTCCGGAGAGCCTCAAGGGCCAACCCGTTCCTGACATCAGCGACAGCGAAAAGGTGGCCATGCTCATCATGGCGGCCTTCACCATCCTCTTTGGTGTCATGCCGTGGATTGCGCTTGACATGATGAACGGATGGACGGTGGCGTTCTTTGAAACGCTCTTGATTCCAATCTTGGGAGGTGCCTGAAATGGAGCGAATTGAACCCTTTGAAGAAGGCTTTGTCCTCGCCCTGGCCCCCGAATTTGTGCTTGTCATCGGCTTGTTTACGCTGATGATTGTCCCCAACATGGGCAACGCCAAGTTCCGTATCCCGCTGACGCAGATTCGCGTTCCATGGCTGCTCGGCGGTCAGCGCGGCAAACTTGACAGCGACCCTCGCCTGCCCGGTTTGTTCGCAACGGTGTTCTTCACCATCGCCTTCGGGTTGACGCTCGTCTCATTCTTTGGCGGCATGAACAAGACGCAAATCATCACGCCCGGCGGCACGACGATGCTTCAGATCGACGAGTTCAGTCGCATGTTCGAGTTGATTTTCTTCGGTGCACTTGCCTTGGCCAGTGCCGCCTCGGTGAACCGCATTCCAGCAACCAGTCGAGCAGACCGCAGTCTCAACGGCTTGTACAACAACCGACGCCAGGTCGATTTCTACATCCTGCTCATCACGACGGGACTCGGCATGGCGGTCGTGGCCCTCGCCCAAGACCTGTTCATGCTCTTCATTGGGCTTGAGTTGGCGTCCTTCTCGACCTACGTGCTGGTGTCCTTCATGAAGGAAAGCAAGGAAGGTACCGAGGCCGGTATGAAGTACTTCATCGTCGGTTCTGTGGCGTCTGGCGTTGGTCTCTACGGCCTGTCGCTCCTCTACCTGTGGTCGGGCTCACTCCAGTTCTCCGACCTCTCGGTTGCCTTTGCTGAAAACGGCATGGAAGCCCTGCCGCTCATTGCTCTGGGCATGCTTCTGGTCGGCTTCGGCTTCAAGGTCAGCGCTGCCCCCTTCCACTTTGCAGCCCCGGATGCCTACGCCGGTGCCACCGCTCCGGTCGCCGGTGTGCTCGCCACGGCCAGCAAGGCCATGGGTGTGCTCGGCTTGCTTCGCATTCTCCTCGTGGTCGCCTCACCCGAAGCGACCGACGGCTCGGCCGTCTGGCTCGTGGCCCTCGGCACGCTCTCGGTCATCACCATGACCTGGGGCAACCTCGCCGCGCTCGGCTCGACCAACCCCAAGCGCATGCTCGCCTACTCCTCGGTCGCCCACGCCGGCTACATGTTGGCCGCCATTACGGCCATTGGAGCGCTCAACTGGGAGGACGGCCACATCGACATGAGCAACGACGCAGCACTCGTCGTTGTGACGGCCCTCATCTTCCACCTCACGGTGCTCGTCTGTTTCAAGCTCGGAGCGTTCCTGGTGCTTTCGCTGCTCGAGTCGGAAAAGGGTGGCCACACGCTGGAATCCCTCGGCGGTCTGGCCAAGCGTGATCCTTTCCTCGCGGTGGCCATGTTCATCTTCATGATGTCCCTGGCCGGTGTGCCACCCCTGTCCGGCTTCGTTTCCAAGCTGCTGGTCATCATGGGCATCGTCAAGGTCGCCTTGCTCGATGTCACCGTTAACAGCGACTTGGCCTTCGGCGACATCCACTGGGTCTGGTACCTTGCTCTCTTGATGGTCATCAACTCGGCCATCTCGGTGTTCTACTACCTTCGAGTCGGTCTGGTGATGTACTTCCACGAGCCCGAAGAAGGCCGAGAAGGCCCGCTGCCCTCAGGAACGCCCGTTCGCTTTGCCATCATCGCGTGTCTCATCACAACGGTGTACTTCGGCGTCGGAGCTGGGCAACTCATTGCGCTGTGCGAGTCGGCTGCCAACGCCCTCGTGGGCGCTTGGTGAGGCTTGGGCCCCGTTTCTGCCCCCTTTTTGGGTGGTGCCTTCAAGAAGGGTCGGCCACTGGGATGGGCAGGTGAGACTGATTGGGTCGCAGATTTGAGGAAAAAGTGGACGTCGAAGAACTCGCACGTCTTGAGAATCCTGAAAATGCCAGTGACGGTAAAATCCGTGTCAAAATGCCCAACAAGAAAGTCAACGAGATGTTCGCACTCGCTTCTCAAATCCTCGGCGGCCGCCGTGTCACCGTCCTGTGCGAAGACGGCGAAACCCGAATGGCTCGCATTCCTGGAAAGATGCGCCGCCGACAGTGGGTTCGTGAAGGTGATTTGATCATCGTTTGGCCCTGGGATTTCCAAGACTCCAAGGCCGATGTGAAGCATCGCTACACCAAAACCCAGGCCATGTACCTCTCCCGCAAGGGCGTGTTGCCCGACGACGTTGACATGTTCGGCATGGGTGTATCACTCGACGACGATGGCGAGCACGACGACCTGTTCGCATCCGGTGCTGTCGAGGATGAACCTCAAGCCACCGAAGACGATGGCGACGACCTGTTCGCTGACGACGACAGCGACGACCTGTTTGCCGACGACGGCGGTGATGACCTGTTCGCTGACGACGACGACAGCGACGATCTGTTTGCTGAGGATGAGCCCGAAGTGGAAGCCGCCGCCGAAGAGGTGCCTGAGGCACCCTCTGAACCGGTTGAGGAGTACGTCGAAGAAGAACCTGCAGGCGACGATGAAGACGATGACGAGGACATCGACGCCCTGTTTGCTTGAGTCCATGAGGTAGCTCCATGGCCCGTGATGACGACTGGGACGAATTGGCCGGTCGTCCCCGCAAAGGACGGAAACCCAAGAAGAAGCGACAGCACCGTACCAAAGCTGAGCGGCTCGACCACGAGCACCAGCGTGCAGAGCAGAACGAATTCCTGCGGGGCTTGAACGACCGGCAAGGTCGCTATGAATGGATGAAGGAAGAGCGCTACAACACGATGTTTCGGGACATCGAAGCCAAGATCCAGGGTGCCATGGGAACGGGAACTTACGACTGGGTTGACCGTCGTGTCTTCGACCAGGTGTTTGACCGTCTCACGTTGATGGCCCTTTACAAGATGATGAAATCCGGGGTCATCGACACCTTGGATTTCCCCGTCGCTCGTGGCAAGGAAGCCCACGTCTTTCACGCTACCAACCTGGCAGGTGAGCCCGTGGCGGTGAAAATTTTCCACACCTCCAATGCCGTGTTCAAGAACCTCATTCAGTACATTGAGGGCGACCCTCGGTTCACCGGTCTGCGGCGGAAGCATCGTGATTTGGTCGAGGTTTGGGTGCGCAAAGAACACCGAAACCTGACCCGCTTGGCTCGCTGGGGATTGAATGTCCCACGTGCTCACGGCGTGCACAAGAACGTCCTCGTGATGGATTACGTGGGCAGCGCGACCTCGCCATCACCTAAACTTCGAGACGTGGCCATCGATGAACCACAGACCGTCTACGATGATTTGCTGAAATTCTTGGCCGTCTCCTGGCAAAAAGCCAACCTCGTTCACGGCGATTTTTCCCCGTACAACATTCTCTGGCACGATGGTCGGGCCTGTGTCATCGACGTCGGGCAAGGGGTGGTTGACAGCCATCCCAAGGCGCAAGAGTTCCTCGTCCGAGACGTTACCCGACTGATTGAGTGGGGTCAAAAGAACGGCCTTGACGTGGATTTGGCAGGCGCTATGTACGAGGTGCTGAACATGGACCTGTCCGACGTCGAACAGGTTGAGTTGTTGGACTGATCACTCCTCTTCCCACTGAATGTTCTCGTCTTCAGCGAGTTCCATCATTTCGGCGACGGCTTCATCGTCCTCGGGATTGACCTGGGCCGCCTTCATGCGGCGGTTGCGACGTTCCTGTGAGATTTCAGCCAGCCCGGGCACGAGTCCTTCGAATCCAGAGGACGGGGTGGCGGTGGGGGTGCGCTCCTCGTGAACGTCAAGTGAGCGAGATTCCAACCGTGCACGCTTACGATCGCGCTCGAGGAAACCGATGACAGTACCGTGCTCAGAGCCACCGGCGAGCATTTCGATGGCCTGTCGTGCGGCGAACAGGCCGCTTTCTTCACCGACCAACACCACGGTGGAGTTGTAGATGCTGATCTGGGTGTCCGTGAGCTGCTCGATGAGTTTGCGAATCTTTCCTTGACGACCGATGATGCGTGCACGTATGCGACGTTGTTGGTTGGAGCGCTTCCCGACGTAGTCTCGCAGGTCAACGAGTTCGAAGAAGTGGTCATCATCGAGCAAGCGCACGGCAGCATCGGGTGCCATGCCTCGGCCGATGGCCTTGACCACGTCGGGGAGTTTCATGGCTTTCACCGGGTCGTAGGTGCCGGGTTCTCCCCACTCCACTTCGATGTCACCCGATTCTGAATCAATGATGAATTTCAGACAGCCCGCCGCTTCTCGGATGGCTTTGCTGGTCGCTCCCTTGGCACCAATGATGACCGCAATGCGGTCCTTTGGAACACGGGGAAGCGACTGGCGCATGACCGGCCGTGAGGCCCGATGCTTTTCAATCCCTTGTCCTCTGCTGGAGAAGGGCAAGGGCAAAGCCAACGAGGACAATCAGCAGGAGCGAGGGAGCAAACGAGGGCACGAGACCGGGTGCATCGAGGGAAGCGCCGGTTACGTAGAGGTAGTTGTTGTTGTTCCCTTCGTCGTATTCATCGATGACGTTGGCGAAATCAATGACCAACCTCAGGTCGAACTGACCTGCACGAGGAACCGTGTATTGCCACACGATGGTCTCGCTGCTGTTTGACAGGGTGCCAGCGGGCAAGTTGCGGGTTTCCATGACCGTCCAATCCACGTTTGACGAGCGGTCGGCAGGAGCGGTTTCCAAACGAACGATGACGCTTCCACCGTAGTCTTCGTTGGATTCGAGAACGCTTGTGATCGTGATGTTCCCCGTTTGTTCGCCAGGTCGGACGACGAGTCGGTCGACGTTGGTTTCACTGACGTTCCAGTACAGGTCGAGCCCTGGCAGGATTTGGAACGACGTGGCCTGCGTGGTGAAGGAGTTTCCCGCCTCGTCGACGAGTACAGCGCGGAACATCAGGTGCTGGCGGGACTTGGTGGCCCAGCTGGCCAAGCCCACCTGGCCCGACAGCCCGTTCACGCCCAAGGTCAACCAGCGACCGGAAAGGTCGGGTGTTTCACCCACACCGTTGGAATCAAAGCCGTACTGGATGTAGGATGCTGAGTTGTCGATGCCCGAATCGGCGTCCTCTGCGTTGAAGGAAACGTTGGCGGCACCCAGCCGACTGGTGGTCAGTTCGTCGACCGACCACGACAGGCCAATGGGAGCGGTTTGGTCAACGCGGACCATCACCGTGCTGTTGGCGCCGGTGTTCCCAACGCGGTCCGTGGCTCTCAATGTCAGGCTGTGAACGCCTTCGGTGAGCGTGAGGTCGAGGCTGTCGCTGGTGGTGGTGGTCCATGCACCGCCGTTGAGTGCGTAATCCACGCTGGCGACGCCGGAGCCTTGACCGTCGTCAGCTTCCGTCAGCAACCCGCTGATGGAGACCTCGGTGGATTGCTGCCACGCATCACCGTCGCCGACGGTCACCGTGCCGATGGTCGGGCCCGTTCGGTCTATGCCGATGAAGAGGGTTGAGGTGTTGGACAGGCCTGAATGGTCCTGTACCGTGAGTCGAGGCGACCACGTTCCCTCTTGCATGTTGCCGCTTGCCCAATCCCAGCCGTAACTCAGCGTGGTGGGGCCGTCGGTGGCCGGTGCACCCGGCCCGGGGACATTGGACAGTGTGGCTTGCTTGAGGTCGTCATCGCTGGCCCCCCAGCGGAAGGAGAGCGTATCTTGGGCTTCGATGTTGAACCACGCTCGGTCGGAGAGACTGGCGCCGGTACCGGCATCGGGGTTGAGCACGGTGAACGTGGTGATGGCCGGTACCTGATTGACGATGTCGAACCAGCCGCTTTCGGCCAAGGCGAAACTTTCGCTGTCGCTGTCCCAGCCTGAGGCACGAAGCTTGTAGGTGTCGTTGGTCATGGAGGTGGTGTCAAACGGGTACATCCACGGGGTGGTTGTCAAGTTCACGAGCGTGGTCCAGGTGGATTCATCGGTGGTGATCTCGAGCAGCAAGGAGGCCAACGTTCCCGTTCCACCAACGCTGAACGTGACCGCATGGGTTCCTTTGATTTCATCGTCTTGGGCTGGACCGTTGGAGAAAGCAATGTTCAGGCCCGATGCGCCGCTTTGGCTGGTTTCCGGGGTGTCCTCAAAGATTGCTGGAGCGGCGGGGTTGGTGGCGGGAAGGAAGGAACACATGAGCAGCGCTACCAGCCACACGGCCGCACTGCTTCGTCCCATGCCGCTTCCACACCTTCGGTGAGCCTTCAACTCTCCCCTTCGCAAACCGGTGGAACGGAGGTTCCCGACCACCCGCATGGGTTCCGCCCAAACACGAGCAGCAGGGCCTTTTGAGGTGGCAATTTTGAGATGGGTTCAAGTGCTTTGAAGGACCAAGGCAAGGCATGGAGCGCAAAGCAACCGCGTTGGTCCTCCTCGGTCTCCTCTTCTTCAGTGTCCTGCCCTTGGCAGCGCACGCCGAGGAGAGCGGCGGTGTTCAAGCGTCGGCCGTGAGCATGTCACTCACGCCCAGCGACCCTGTCATGGGCGGTTCGGTCGACATCAGCGTGATGTTGTACAACAGCCAGCAAAGCGATGCGTTCAACGTTGAAGTGGCCTTCTACAAAGAAAACATCGCTGCGAACAATCGTTTGCTCCTCGATCAAGTCACCGTGCCGGCTGATGACTGGTACACGGTGAGCGCGACGTGGTCCGGGCTGACGGAGGGCGTGCACAAAGTTTGGTTTGAATTCTCGGCAGGAGGCGACACGCAGGCCCGATTCAACAAGGAGTTCACCGTTGCAGGGCTCCCCAACCTTCGTGTCGATACGTTGGAACTGGACACCTCGTCAACGGTCTACGCCGGGGACACCGTGGCCCTCTCGGCTTTGGTTCTCAACTCCGGGTCGGTGGACGCTCCAGCGACCAAACTCTTGCTTGAGGTACCAGAATCCAGCGATGTTTTGCTCGATACACCAGCCCTGACGGCGGGCACCTCCGCTTGGGTCAACACCACCATCGTCGCACCGAGCAGCGGCGTTCACACCGTTCAGGTCACGCCCGACGCTGAGAACATCGTCGAAGAGGCCTCCGAGATGAACAAGGTGGAGGGCGTCGAGTTGGTGGTGGCCACTCGAATGGATTTGAGTTTCAAAGACGGCTTGACCGTGACCACCGCTGAAGGTGCACTCGAAGGCCCGTGGACCGTGGAAGGCACCATGGTTCGAACCAACGGGACCGGTCCTGCCGACGTCCCGGTGTGGATTCAAGTCCAAACGCCATCAGGGGGGCTCATCACGAGCCAGCCGTTCACCGTTGCACTTTCTGGCGTTGGCTACACCGAGCAAGCCTTCTCTGCACAACTCAACGCTACCACGCTCAGTTCTTTGCCCGACGGCGACCACGTGGTCTCGGCGAAGATCAACCCGTTCAATGCCCCAGGCTTTGAGCAGGAGTCCACCGACAACGACCTGACCTCGGGCGTGCTCACCATCTATCCCATTCCCGATGTCTACGTGGACGCCAATGCGCTGCCAACCGTTCCTTCGGTGCAATCCGGCGAGGACGTTGAATGGCGGGTCACCATGGAGAACACCGGCGACATTGGCGTATCGGGCAACATTCAGTACACCTTTGACGGTTTGACCGGACAATCCCCACCGATTCTTCTGGACGCCGGTGAGGCGTTCACGTGGACGGTTGAACTTCCTACGGCGCTCGGCGCTCACACCGCTGAATTTGAGGGACAGTGGGTCGCTGCATCCGGAAGTTGGGATGCCAACAAACAAAATTCCTTCGCCACGGGTTCGGTTTTGGTCGAATCCAAACTGAAACTCGAGTGGGAATACGCCTCGTTGGAACTTCTCGATGCGGAGAACAACGTAGCGACCATGCCACTGGCGGACGGCGCCGCTTACACCTTGAGCATCGGGTTGACCAGCCAGGAAACCGGCGTAGCGAACTACACCTGTCAAGACAGCAGCAACACCGTCCTTTCCACCATGGCCGTTGACATCCAGAACCGTGGGGACCGAGGACAACTCTCGTGCACCTTCACCGCTACGGCGTCCACCACCACCATTCGTCTGATCCCCGAGGATGCGTCCATTAGTTCCACCTTCTCTCGCTCGTTCGCCACGCTTGCCACCACAACGGGGAATGACGGTGCGGGTGGTTCATCCGAAGCAGGAACGGTGACCTTGTTTGCCTTGGTGGCCGTTGGACTCATCGGTGCCCTGGTGGCCGCCGTCATCTTGACGCGAGAGCGTGAGGAGGAGGTCGAGCGAGACATCTACGAATACTGTCCGGCCTGCGACGGTGAATTGGAAGGCACCGAAGATCGATGTCCTCACTGTTCGTTCAACCTCAAGAAGGCAAGAAATCAGTTCCACGACTGCCATGAGTGCGGCGAATCCATTCCGGACCTCATGGAAAATTGCGCCTACTGCGGCGCCTACCAAGACGTGTCATCGTTCTTCGAACGTCGAGAGCGCAGAGAGCGCCGTGAAGTGGTCAAAGAAGAGGTGGCGCTTCCCGAAGACGACGAAGATGAGATCGTCACCGGCACCCAAAACTTCGCTGATGCGGTGAAGGAATTCGGCTTCGACGAGCAACACCTCGAGGAGGAGTGGGACACCAACATTGAGGCCGCAGAGGCTGAGGTGGAGGCCGCTTACGACCGCCGATTTGCTGACGAAATGGCCATGGAAGACATGACCGATGAGGAGATTGAAGCCTACAAGGAGCAGGTCACGACCACCCTCAACGCTCGTCGCACCGACGAGAACAAGGGACTGGATTCCTTCCTTTCCGAGAAGGGCGAACTCAAGTCTCTGGGTGAAGAGACCGGCGAGCTCAGCGCTTCAGATGCTTCCATTCGAGAGCAGTTGTTCGAAATTACAGGTGAAGAGGGCGTTCTTCCGGGTGAAAAGGTCAACATTGGCATGAGCCTGACGGACTCCTCCTTTGCAGGAAACGAAGTCTCAGAGGCGACGGCGAACTTTACGTTTGATGAGTCCGAAGAAGCGCCACTGTCCAGCTCAACCGATGCTGAAGATGCCGCAGCACCTGCCAAGGCCCGAAAGCCAGCCCGGCGACGTGCACCTCGAAAGCCAAAGAAGGAAGAAGCGGTCTCACAGACCGATGAATGCGGTGCTTGCGGTGCAGATCTTCCTGCTGATGCCACCGAATGTGGTACCTGCGGGGCGAAGTTTGGTTGAGTGTCTGTCAGCGTTCATAGGGCTCGTCATCGCCGTAGCTCGGCCATCAATCGCTTCATTCAGACACCTTCGCCATGCATAATGTGGATTTGAAATGCTCGCACGCCCCAGCGAGTGCTTCATAGAGTCGTGGCCGGTGGTGTTGGCATGGCGCGTCCAGGCCTCGGTGTGGCCCTCCTGGTGGTGGTTCTCATGGCTTCCACCTCTGGGTGCATGGGTCTCATCGCTGCTCGCGAGGCGGTCGAGGAACTTCGAGAGCCGGCATACGAGGACCTCAACAACGAGAAGATCACCGTCGTTCATGCCTTCCAGAACATTGACGACTACCTGACCGAATACACGAATCGGTCCACGTTCACGGTTGACGACCAAACCAACGAAATCAACGTCTACTTCAAGGTCGCATTTGAGGCATCACGCAACCTTCCCGCTGTTCTTCTTGACAACGAAAGTCACTACGTCCGTGCCACCCTCACCGATGCTGAAGGCAACGTTCAGTGGGAACAAGACGTGAGTGAAGACGCCAGCCCTCTCGAGGAATCGCTGCTTCCCAACCCCTCGTTTGCCCACGGAGAATGGGAACTTGACATTCAAGCCCGCGGTGGAGGAGAGAGCACGTTTGGTTCCATCCAGGACAATTTTGTCATCATCGTCACCATCACCAACAGTTGCATTCAGTACCCGCTGGTTGACGAGTGCTACTGATTCAAGCCAAGCGCTCATCGCAAGCATGGCGACGTGAGCAATGCTGACACTTCCCGGGGCGGTCGTGGTTTCGAGCGGCACCGCCCTGCGCCATGGCGGTTTGCACCGCCAAGAGTTGTCGGTCCAACTCTTCCTTCGCAGCGTCGTCCCACGGCAGTTGATGCAGGTGGTCGCTGCCGTAACGAAGCAGTGCGTACGGTGGTGTTCGGCCGGTTGTGACCTCAACCAAACGAGCGTAAGCGAGGGCCTGCAGCCGATGCGAATCATGAGGTCGTTTGGGGACTTTGCCCGTCTTTTGCTCAACGGGAATGAACTCCGAATCGATGATGACGATTTGGTCAGGTCGACCGCGCAGGCCGGTGTCATTGTCAACCAGCAATTGCGCACTCTCCTCGTCGTCTGAGTAGGAGATTTCATCGGTCACCCTCAGGTCGTTTTCTGTCGCAATGCGCCGTGCTTCGTCGTTGTTTTTCAGCGCACGGCGGAGAATAATGGTTGCAAGGAAGGTCCAGCTCAGGGTTGTGATGGCCAACACGTACGAGGCTTGCTGCCGGTTTTCTGCAAACAGGAGGGCGCTGGAGTGAATCGCCAGCAGGATGGCAGAAACGAACATGGAGGCTTCAAGAATGCCGCCTTGGAACCAACCGCCCATGAATCCACGTGGTTCAAACACCGGGTCGATGGTTTCCACTCCACCTTCCAGCGCCGGCAGAAACGGCTGCTTCAAGCCGATGGCTTTTCGCCAGGGCACAAGGAGCGCCAAAATGCCGACCACCAGGAATGAGAGGGCTCCAGCGGCCAAGAGTTTTGAGAATTCCATCACGTTCAGTCCCATGTCATCGATGTATTGCATGGCCACCGTATCAATGAGCAAGACCACGATGATGGCGTACCACCACTGCCAAATGAGCAGGTTTCGTTTGGCTTCAAACTGATACCCCTTGAGGTCCATCATGGAATCATGGATGGCTTGATGCTGCTCCTTTCCTTTCTCGATGGCTTCGCTTTGGCCGCTGACACCCTTGGTGGCGAGGTACCACGACATCGGGCAGTAGGTGTAGCGCTCGAGGTCACTTGCACTCACGGGAAGCGGGGTGTTGTCAGGATTGAACCATCGCCCGTTGGTGTCTTGAACAGCGTCCGGATGGGTCGGAGGGGAACCCTTTCCATCCGTTCCCTCCTCCGCCATATTCGGCCGAATTGGGTGTTCTTTTTTGAGCCCTTTTCCGTAGTGTGCGAGCAATCTTCGCCGGTATGACCGTGGTCACGAGCGACGAAGCGGTTTAATACAGGGGGTTTGTGGGCGGCTTGCTGTGGTTCAACATGTCCGAAGAAGCCAGTTTGCTCGTGTCCGCCGAAACCTACGAGGAAAACGCCGTGAACATCGGTACTCAACAGAAGAGTGCCGACATGAGCCGCTTCATCGACCGTGTTCGTGAAGACGGTCTTTACCTTCTTGACATTCCAACCACCGACGCCCGCATCCGCTCCATTGCCGCCCTCCTCAACACCTACGACGCACCGTCCATCATGGTCGTCAGCGCTCGCCAATACGGACAACGCCCAGCTCGCCTGTTTGCTGAAGCCATTGGAGCTCACTCCGCCGTCGGCCGTTTCATCCCTGGTTCGTTGACCAACCCGGCCCTCCGCTCCTACATCGAGCCCGACATCCTGTTCGTGACCGATCCAGCCAACGACCAGCAAGCCCTGCGAGAAGCTGTGGCCACCGGCCTGCCCATCGTTGGCATCGTCGACGCCAACAACCACCTTCGCAACGTTGACATCGCTCTTCCAGCCAACAACAAGGGCCGCCGCTCTCTTGCGCTTATCTACTGGCTCCTCGCCCGTGAAGTGCTGAAGGTTCGTGGCGAAACCACCGACGAGGCCTGGGCAGAAGCCAACGACCTCGAAGACTGGGAATCCACCTTCTGAGGCTTCAAACGCCTCCAAGGAATCCGCTGATGGCATCAGCCATGGCTTTGGCTGTGTCTTGTTCGTGCATCAATGTGCGAACCTTCTTTGCACCCGGCAGCCCTTTGGTAAAGGCGATGGCATGGCGTTGCATCCACTTGCCTTGGATACCAACGGTGGCTTCGGAGAGGTCGATGTACCGGTCCCAGCACCATTTTCTTGACACGAAGGCACGTCCAATGTCGCTCAACCCGTGCCAGTCGTCGTGTTGGGCCACCCAGGGGAGGTCGTCTTCCTTCATCCAACCCAAGCCGACCTTGATGTCGGAAAACACGGTTGGTCGGCCGATGGCGCCCCGTCCGATCATCAAACCAGAAGCACCGGTATGGGTGAGGCAAGCGGCAGCAGAGGATGCATCCACCACGTCGCCGTTGGCCACGACCGGGACGTCGACCTCGTCAACCGCTTCTTTGATGCTCGTCCAGTCTGCTTCTCCCGAATATCGCTGTTTGAGCGTACGACCGTGGATGCACAATCGCTGGGCGCCGACCGCTTCGAGTTGCTGACAAATCTCGGTGGAATTGTTGGCCCTTCCCCCACCGGTTCCGAGTCGCATTTTGGCCGTCACGGGTACATCGACGCGCTCAACGATGGTTTCCACCATGCTGACGAGGCGTTCGGGCTCACCCATCAGTGCTGCACCGGCGCAGATGTTGGTGACTTTGGGGGCCGGGCATCCAAAATTCAAATCGATGACATCGGCGGCTGGGGCGAGCATTTCAGCTGCAGTCGCCATGTCTCCTGGGTCGCCACCGAAAATTTGTGGAATGAACGGAACTTCTGTTTCGTGGGTTTCCATGCGGCGCCATGAGGTCGCTGCTTCCCGAGTCAGCGCCGTTGAATTGGTAAATTCGGTGATGGTGACATCCGCCCCGCACTCTTTGGCGAGGAGTCGGTAGGGGAGGTCGGTGACGCCGGACATCGGAGCGAGGTACAACGGACGTTCCTCGCCGTCCCACGGCCCTCGTTTTTTCCCGATGAACTCGGACATGCACTCACCGCTCACTCGTCGGCGCTGGCCGCCATGGCCTCATCCAGCAGGCCTGCCACGCGCACCATCCGCCGCAGCACACGATCAAGTCGGTCCTGGACCCGACGTTGAACAGCGCTGGCCGAAGGCCCTGCCATGCGGTAGCCCATGGGCAAGCGACCGCCAAGCAGGTTCAGCAGCAGCATTTGTTCCCGGGCCTCAACACCGCTGAGGTGTTGGGCCACGTCGTCAACCGAAAGGGCGTTCTTGGCGAGTTTCTTGAGGAGTCCACCCTGTTGTTGTTCGTTGAGCAGCCGTTGAAAGCCGCCCTTCTTGAGCATCCAATCCTCGCCTCTTCGCTGATGTTGAGTGGTCATGGCGGTCCACAGCGCCGTGTTGAGTCGGTCGGTCCGTGGAACACGCTCCACCATGCCAGTGGCCCGAAACCGGTCGAGGATTCGGCCCACCCGCGCTTTTTGACCGCCGTGCAGTTCGGCCGCCTCGTCGAGGGACAACGGGAGGTCTCGGGTCAACAGCGTCTCAAACAACCGAACGGACAGGGAATCGGCGCGAAGTTCAGCGCCGGGTCGCTCGCCCAGCAGACCGAAGTCGGTCATCCAGTGGGAAAGCACGCTGCCTTCGGTTTCGGTGGGGATGGGTCGGTGGTCAACCAGACCGAGCGAGAACGGCGCCCCCTCGTCTTGTGGCAGTTCCACGGGGAGCGGCTCACCCGTGCGGGTCCACGCGGCGTTGATGAATTCAAACCGTTGCTGAAGCACGAGACTGCTGTGTTGCTGAAGGTGGGCAACGGCGTTGGAAAGCGAGCCACCGCGCAGGTAGTACTTACGCCAACCTTTGCCTTCGTTGGTGAAGCCGATAAGCCCGGTTTCGACCAAGCGGCCCAGGTGATGGTTGAGTGAGGCTGGCATCAACGCCAGTTCGTCCGCCAGCATTTGTGCGTCCCAACTCAGTTCGGGTTGGCCGAAGAGGTGATCTCGAAGCAAACGATGAACGGGACCTGCTCTTCCGTGGTCAGCGGTGGCGTCGCCTCGCTTTCTCACCAGCGAGAGCGTGTCGATCATCCAAGCGACAAGCCCGTCCACATCACGCTCAGTCGTGGGCAACGGGTGCTCAACAAGCCGGACAGAGAACATGGTACTCGGGGGCTGTCAAGGGTCTTTGAAGCCTGTGTAACAGTTGTCGCTCAAGCGACAGATTTCGTAATCGTTACTTCATGGCGAGGACGGGTGCCGGTCGTCAACAAAGTCGTAATCCACGCCAGAAGGTCGGCTGTAAATTTCAAGATCGATGTGAGGCATCAGTTCAATTCGGTCCTCGCGCAGAATGCCACGGCGCCGAAGCACCTTGACCGCGCTGTGGACGGTGGCACGGGTGCGCCCTAATCGTCGAGCAAGGGCGGCCTGAGAGCGGGGTACGCCTTCACGGTCAATGTTCTCGATGATCATCCGTTGGACCGGCGACAGGCCGATGGGCAACTGCTGAGCCATGCGTTCTTCACCCACCACTTTGCTGCGCAGCACTTCAACTTGGCTTGGTCCACCGGCGAAGTAACAGGTGCGCCCGTTCACGGGCATCACGGTGACCGCACGTCGAGTTTGGAGCACGTCCAGGTGGTGGCGAAGGGTGCCGTTGGCGGTGTTCATCACCGTCTGCAGTTCACGGTAGCAGAGTCCCGGTCGAGCCTCAAGTGTGGACAAAATGCGGCGGCGGAGCGGGTGCTCGTAGCTGGTGGCACGGGTTGAGATGCCACCGATGGCCATGGCACCGACGGTGCCAGCAAAGGTGGCCAGACCACCAGCGATGCCAACCACGCCGCTGGCAGCGCCCGTGAGTCCAGCCGCCAACCAAGGGCGCTGACGGGTCCACTGTGCGAGCAGAGGCATGGAACATGGTTCGCCTTCTCCTCCCTTAAGCCATCGCTTGATTGTGTGGCGATGTTGATGCCCAAAAAACGCCCTTTGGTCGGTTAAATAGGCTCGCAGGTACTTGTTTATGTTAGGAGATGGAGACCATGAGGGACCGCGCATTGGAGGAAAAAATACAGGCAGATTTGGATGCTGGCGGCAACGTTTGGGTGGTCGGTGATGTTCACGGATTTTTCCAGTCGATGAACGAATTGTGTGCTCGGTTGAGTCTTCGAGACGGTGATTGGGTGGTGTTTCTCGGGGATTTGATCGACCGTGGGCCAAACAGTTTCGGCGTGGTTCACGATGTCATGCATCATCCGCACTACTGCACGGTTCGTGGCAATCACGAGGACATGATGGTCCGGCAATTTACCATGGAGAAACTCCGAACACCTGACCTTGATGTGATGCTTTGGATGCGAAACGGCGGCAACACCACCGTAGCGTCCTACATGGACTCGGTCCGAAACGAAGCGGGAGAGATGGACGAGGACGCTCTTGAGCGTGTGGCGGCCGAGCACACGGCGTGGATGGCCAACCTGCCAACGCACCTCGTTCTCGACCGCTGGCGCTTGGTTCATGCAGGCTATTCACCCGACGTCCCGCTGGACGAGCAACGGGACGAGGATTTGCTTTGGATTCGTGGTGCCTTCCATCACGCTGTTTCCCCGGTGGACGGTGAACGAACCATCGTGTTTGGCCACACCCCGACCGCGGGTCTTCCCGGTCATACGGCTGAGGATTGGGGGACGGTCTGGTACAGCAGCGTGAAGCTGGCCGACGGGCGCTCGGCAGCGATCGGTCTGGACACGTGCCTGTATCACGGTCCTGGCGACCGACGCGCATTGACGGCGATGAACCTTCGAACCGGTGAAGTGATTCAGCAACATCGGGTTGAGACCTAGGCCTTCACCACGGAGCCAGCCACCATTTTGAGATGGGCCACCAGCGGCGAGAGCACGCGGCCACAGGTCATGCCGTGGGCGCTGAGTTCGTAGCTCACCT
>JAYYDY010000025.1:0-11055 GCA_036160375.1 Thermoplasmatota archaeon
TCCATGAACGCCACGAATATAATACTGCGCCTCATTTGCCGCCAAGGAAATATCATTATCGATTAAGAGTATCATTAGTTGCGCCGAAAAACGGAAGAAAAATGACTGAAAAGAACGAAATTCGGACAGTAACGGACGAAAAAGTGTCCTGCTTTTTTTTTGAAAATACGCCACAAGATGCTCAACAGGACGGTATGTCCTGTGCCTCCGAGAGCCATGCAGAGGCGCTGAGAAGTCCGTATCCACCGCGAGGGTCGTGCACACCATCGCCTTCCCCGAGCGACTTGAGAAGGGCCTGCTTCATCTCAACGAGACACGAAGCATTGCCTCCGGGTTGAGGCTTCAATCGAGGCTGGTCTTCGAGGATCAACGCCAACGCACCGGTGACAAAGACCGTGGCGTCAGACGAACCACTGCTCGAGTACCAAAGGTTGTCCTCTCCCGTACTGATGATGCGTTCGCCTGGCGCTACCACTTCGGGCTTCATGTGTGGATGAGCCCGGGCATCGCCGTTTTTGTCCGTCAGCGACCCGGACGAGGAGTTGGCCCACACGCTTCCATCACGCGTGGTTGCACCCACCGAGATGGCCAAGTCAACGCTTCCCGGGGAAGCGACGTCCCCGTCATCATCGAGCCCGTCGTTTCCCGCAGCAGCCACCACGTAGATGCCAGCATCCGTGGCTTGACGGGTGGCCGCGGACGAACCACCCTCCGTGGAATCGGATTCTTCCGAACCGCCCAGGGAAAGGGAGATGATATCGGCTTGGAATTCAAATTGACACCACCGGATGGCATCGGCAACATCCGAATCCAAACCGGTGTTTTCCCCCTCCCCGTTGTCGCTCAGAGCGGCCACCATGGCAAAGGAAACGTTTGGTGCTGCTCCACGTTGAGTGGTGTCGTTGGAAAGCAGCAAGCCCGACATGAGGGTGCCGTGAGCAACAGCCCCGTAGTCAACGGGTTCCTTGGATGCACCAACCAAGTCCTTGAACGTGAACTCGGTGGTTGAGAACGCATCGTGTTGAGCATCAACGCCGGTATCGACCATGCACACTCGCACGCCTTCACCCGTGAGTCCTGAAGATTGCATCTCGCGTAGTTCAGTTTGCTCAAAGGCCCATTCGGAGGCAGGTTGAGGGAGTTCCACCACCAGCCACTGGTTCTGCCACATCAGCACGCTGGCGGAGATGAGCAGAGCCAACACCACCACGCCGGAGATTGAGAATCGACGGCGCACGGGCCGAGCCACCGGCTCAACCGTCAGGGGGGCCCAACCCATGGTTTCTGAACGCCACTGGTCCTGGAACCCGATCACCGTTGGATCGACGGCTGAGACAATGCGCCGGTCTGAAGGCTCCGGAAGGTACTCGACGTCACGGAGACCTTCCATGGCTTTCGCTACCCCTGCCGTGTCCTCATCAACCCTTGTTTGAAAAATCAATCAAAAGTGAACATCAGAACTTGGTGCCGCCTCGGCTGCGAGCCGTGCGAACGCCGCCGTACACCACCAGAATAGCGAGCAGAGCGATGAGCAGGGTCATCCAAACAGATTCACCGTCAGCCGTCGTCTCAGGGTTGTATTCAATGCTGAAATCACCGGGTTCGGGAACAGAATCCACGCTCTCAGCCTCAGCACCAGCAACCTCGACTCGGTAGTCGAAGCGCTGACTGCCCTGACTGAAGGACAGACCGTCGAAGACAGCCATGGCTTCACCGCCCGCTGGAACAGCGATCGATTGCTGGAGTTCCTCGCCACCTGGTGGCGTGAGGTAGACGATGACAGACGGAGCGTCAAGGAGACCCTCGTTGACCACAGCAACACGAACGGCGCCAGCTTGGCCAGCGATTTGGTCGGAATCCGTTGAGATTCGGTCCTCATCGATGGTCAACTTGATCGTGGCCTTCTTGATGGTCACTTCAACTTCTTCTCGGTCAACGTTCTCGTCCTGACTGTTCACGTACACCGTGAGCGGGAAATCGCCATCTTCGTCGGAGTAGCTTGCAGGTGCAAACACCGTGAATTGTTGGGTACGGGTCTCGTCCTTGTTGAGCGTCAACGTGGACATCATCGGCGTGACCGACCAGCCTTCTGGAACACCGCTCTCAAGCAGTTCAATCGTAAAGGAGTCCTGTCCGTTTCCGTTGTTGGTCAAGGCAAAGGAGAACTGGCGCTCAACCAGGGCAGACATACCCAGTTCCTCGGTCGCATCCGACACCGTGAAGGCAAACGATTGCGGGACAAACACCTTCACGGAGGCTTGGGACGACTCGCCCAAATCCGTCTGGAGGCGCATGGTCATGCGGTGGCCGTTGGCCAAGTGCCAAGCCTCTGCCACCTCGGGCAGTGTGATCTGGACCTTGACCGAGGTGCTCAAGACGGCGTCCGTATCGGCATCACCGATACCAAGCGACACGCTGATGGAGTCCTCGTATGCCTCGCTGGTGGCGTTCCAGAACTGGACCGTCCATAGGTCAGAATCTTGTGCCAGACCCATTTCGCCTTCAACGGAGAAGACGTCCATGATTTCAGTGCCGTTGTAGGCGATGTCGTAGTCAAAGGTGATGGTTGAGTAGACGGATTCGTTGGTGGCCGAAACCACGGCTTCGATTTCGCCGTCCTCAGCGTCCAACAATGTAGCATCGCTCAAGGAAGCGTCGTTGAACGTGATGTCAAGCGCTGAGTTCACACGTCGGTTGAACTGGAGCGTAGCTGCGATGGTCGAGTCGGCTGTGATGGTGGTGGTTTGGCCACCGTAGTACTCCATCTCAACCGCCGTTGCGTGCTGAACGGTCATGAATTCACCGTCAAAGGACACGCTGCCCTCGGGGAACAATTCGCGAAGTTCACCGCTGGCTGGCACATCAACCATCCATGATTGGCCGTCAAAGGAGACCTCCAGTTCAACGGTGCCCTCGATCATGTCCGAGCCTGCATCATCCGAACCAGCATGGTGCTCGTTCTGTTCGATGTCCGTCCAAGCCGTCGTCAAGTCGACGTAGCCGCCCAGGGCCATCACCATGGTGATGTTGCCACCGTTGGCAACCGAAGCATCGAGCAGACCGATGGCAACGCCGCCACCGTTGGGGCCGGGGTTGCTCTGGGAGACCACCACGACCCACTCGCCGGGCTGGACGCTGGTGGACCATTCGAGGGTGGTGTCGTTCATGCTACCGCTGACTGCGACAGCATCTCGCTCAATGCCCGCAACGGGGTACAGCACGATGGTCGCATCGACCAAACGGTCGGCGTCGAGTTGGTCTGTCACGGTTCCTTCAACGTCGACAAGACCTGCCGTGACTTCAATGTCCGTTGAATCAGGACTGTCGTGAACGGTGTAGCCGTTCTGCTCCTCCGTTGCGTAGTAGACCGTCTCGAAGCCTTCCTTCTCGACGGTTACGTTGTACACATCACGGATGGGCACAAAGACCCGCCAAACACCTTCATCGTCGGTGGTCACGGTGGTTGAAACCTCAGAATTGTTGCTTCCAACCACGGTGACGCTCATCTCTGGCAATCCTTCGCCGAGACTTGGCGCACTGTTGTTGTCAAGGTCCCAATAGACCTTGCCGCCGATTTCAACTTCAAGCGTGGCATAGATGGGGTCAAGGACAAGCGAATAATTCTCGTCTGCGGCGTCCGTGCTGAACGGTGCGTCGCTGGTGTCCATGAACCATGACTTGGTGCCAATGGTTCGGTTGAAGTAGAAACTCCAGGTACCTGGCATCAGCAATTCCGAAGCATTGCCGTCGGCGTCCGTGCGCTCGAAGGTGATGTTGCCAAAGCCATCGTGGCTCACAGCGGTGACCGTCATGTCGCTCAACGCCGCTTCAGTGACGGCTTCAAGCAACTGCATGGACACCTCAACGCTGATGCTGGTGGTCAACTCAAGACCGGTCCGGGTAGAATCTGCAGCAACCGTCAAGGGTTGTCGCAAGGTCTCGGTGTGGTCACCGTTGCTGAATGGAGCGACGATGATGAGCCACTCGCCCGCTGGCACATAGGCTGCAAAGCTGCCGTTCTCGTCCGAACCAACGTTGAACCACTGGTCGTCAGCCTCGTTGTACAACAGGAAGTCGTTGGCGATACCGTCGTCGGTGGTGTTGAACAGCGTACCCGTGACCAGGTAGGTGTTCTTGAGCGCCACATCGTAGGGCTCATCCACGGCGTCGAGACCAATACGGATGGCATCAAAGAACGTCTCGCCGATCAAATCGTAATCGGTAGCGTTCTCATCGGCGGCAGCCGTTCGGTTGAGCAGGACATCGTAGCCTCCTGGGGTCAGCGAGACGGTAATGATACCAGGTTCGCTGTAATCTTCAGCCGTGTAGTAGATTGGATCACGGTTCTCCGCAATGGGCTTCAGGGTGAAGTCGGGTGTGGAAGCCGTGCCGTTCTCAAAGGTGCCATCCTCTGCGGAATTCAGGTAGACGTGCATCTCAACCTCAACCGCCTCTGGGTTCGCAATGACCTCCATGGTGGAGATGGTCTCGGTGCTTGAGCGGTTGACCGACAGGTCCTCGATGGCCGTGGCGTTCAAGCGCTCGTCGGTGAGGGAAATGGTCCACACACCGTTGGGCAAGTCAAACGCAAAGTCACCGAGTTCGTTCGTCGTGGTGGTCCACATCAAACCGGCGGCGTTGGTAGCCACCACCTCAGGAGCCTCCCAAAGCGGGAACGAAGAATCCCAGCGGGTGGTGTTGTCGTAGAGATGGACAATGCCGTTCACCAAACTGGTTGGTTCGATGTAAAGCATGCCCAAATCGGCGTCGACGCCGGTAGCGACCTCAACCAACGCACCGTAGCCGCGGTTGGTGACGACGCTTTCGGTGGTCAGGTGGTAGGTGAAGCCGGACGGGACACGAATGGAGAAGTGCCCGGTGATGTTGGTCACGGCTGAGAACGCCAAGTCGTCGGAAACAACATTCACCGTCAAGCCGGTAGCGGGTTGCGTGGTTTGTTCACGGTTCTCTTCGGGCGTTTCGTCGTTCCATGTGTTCCACTCATCGACGGTTACGCCGGGGTAGTTTCGCATGGAGCCGTTGATGTAAGCGGCTTGCGCGTAGGTCACATCTCGCATCACGTCATCCGTGCCTGGCTCGAGTTCAATCTGGTCGAAGAGCACGAATTCAGGGTTCACATCGTCGCGAATGTCCCACACGCCGAACAAGAGTTCAGCGTAAATTTCGCCGTTCTCATCGCTGGTGACATTGATGGGGTCCAACAGGTCAAGCTCGTTCTGGAACGTGATGGTTCGGTTGGAGACATCAAACAGGGCCTCTTGGGTCAGCGGGTCGACCGGCGAAACCAACGTGAGCGTGACGTCGACGGTGTCGGGTACGTTCAGGTCCAACGTGATGTTGGAGACATCATCGTTGACGAAGGTCGATTCGTTGAAGTCGTACCAGCCGTCATCATCGACATCGCCTCGGTAGTAGTAATCGCCGGGCGGGATGGGCCCGTAGGAGAAGTTACCTTCTTCATCGGTCATGATCATGACAGCAGCGTCCTCGCCGAGTTCAACGTCGATCCACTCAATCGTTTGGTTGGGGAGTGCATCGCCGTGCATGTCCTTCAGGGTGTCCTTGAAGATCGCACCGGGCATGGTCATGTCCAGGTCGTAGCTCGGGTCAATGCCGATTTCAACGGGATCTGGGAGGAGCACTTCCTTGCCGTTGGGCAGTTGGGCGATCATGTTGTAGGTGCCCGGAAGCAGACCGGTCTTGTAGAACGAACCGGGTTCCACCATTGGACCGGAGAAGGTACCGACACCAATGAACAGGCCCGTACCGTTGAAGGTACCCGTGCCTTCGAACAGTCCGGCGCCTTCGAGGGTCTCGCCTTGACCGGCGTCGGCATCACCGTAACTACGGGTCAGCGTCGAGGTGCCCTCAGAGGTAAACGTACCCATGGCGTCAACCGTACCCTCAAGGCGGTAGGTCGGAATCTCGCCACTGTCGTCAACGAGACAGAAGGTCTCGTTGGCAGGCATGACGGCATTGGACTCGTTGTCCGTTTCACACGCGACCACTTCGCTTGGCGCAACCCACGAGGCCTCAATGACACCGTTTCCGGACCAGGTTCCGTTCGCGAAGAAGGTGCGCTCGTTGCCGATGGTTCGGGTGAAATTGCCGATGAAGTTGCTGGCGAGAGCGATGCCCTCGCTTTCAAAGGAACCTTCCTCAACCAGCGTGGCTTCGCCTGTTCCCTGGAGGATGCGAGATTCTTCAGAAGTGAACGAGCCGCTGGTGGTTTCCACCGTGTAGTTGTCGGTCATGGACCAAATGTTGCGCAGAATGAAGGTGGTTTCCGAGATGGGGTCGCCGTTGAAGGCTTCATCGCCGGACCACGACACCGTACCGGAAACACCGCTGCTCTCGACAGCGATGTCGACGGTCGTTGCCATGTCGACTTCTCGGTTGGCTTCGTCAGCGGTGACATTGGTGAGGGTCTCGCCCAACCACGTCATGTTGGCGACCTGGCCGAGAATGGCCGTGATTTCGTTGATTTCACGGTCGTCGTTGGTTTCGGTCAGGATGTCGCTGAGGCGCTCGCCGTAGGAACCATCACGAATGTTGTCCCGTGCTGCACTGGCGTCAAAGACGCCGGCAAAGGCCGTGACACGAATCTTACCGGCCGGTGCAAGGAAGCTGTATCGTCCGTCATCGTCGGCGTCAACAAAGCCGATGGGCACCCAGTAGGTATCCTCGTCAAGGTCCTCGCCGGATTCACCAGAGAAGGCGTCACGCTCGATCAGCAATCGAACGCCGGGGAGGCCTTCTCCGTTGTCGCTCATGGTGACTTGACCGGTCATTTCTGCACCAGGGTAGTACTTTAGAATCTTGACCAACGTGTTGGTCGATTGAATCTGGTCCTCGGCCGATTCGCTGTACCAGTTGGCAATGACGAAGTGGTTCATCATCGCACCTGGCAAAGGCAAAGCGTTGGTCATGATGGTGCCGGGCGAACCGGACTGCCCAAAGTGCTGGGACGGTTGAGGGTTGCTGGAGCCAGCGTTGAGACCGAGCGTCGAAGCGCCGTAGCCAACGTAGGTTCGAGCGACCATGGTGTCGAAGAAAGCCGGGTTGTGGTCCACACGGACATCCTCAATTTGCAGCATGTCGATGTCAGCACCGGCTTGCTGGTTGAGGAAGTCCTTCTGCATGGCTTCGTCGACTTCTTCTCGAGTCATCTCGTCTTGGAAGTCGCCACGGACCGTCTCGTACACCTCGTCCATGTAGGTGCCAATGTCTTGGCCCGACAGGATGGTTGGTGCACCAAAGATACCCATGGGTTGTCCTCGGTTGTAGTTGGCGTCCGCCGTGTAGCGACCAGCTCGTGGGTAGAGACGGTCGTCGATGGCGAAGTAGCGAATCTCGTGGTCGCGAGTGATGGTCTTGCCGGGGGCATCTTCGTAGTTCTGCACGCGGTACAGGTTTTCGAGGTTGATGAGGTCGTTGTAGAGGTCGTGGATGGTAGCGGTGGGGTGGGCGTCAAAGGCCGCAGTAAGCAGTTGGGTGACCAATGCCAAGCGGGCGTTGTGACGGTGGATGGATGTCGAAACAGAAGTGAATTCGTCGATCAGGTCGGCCGTGTACCAGTAATCACCGATGATGGTGTGCGTGCGTTCCTCAACCGTTTCTTCAGAGGTTCGAACGTTGTTGTTGAAGGTGATGTCGGCCTGGTCCATGGAACTCCATGCATCGCCAACACAGGTCGTTGATACTGCATCGGTGCACGGAATGGCCACTTGATCCTTGTAGATCTTGTAGACCTTCTCGCCGCTAAAGACGCCAGCGGTGTGGAGGTAGCCCTCGGCCATCACCACATCTCGGTTGGTCTTGACCACGTTGAAGGAGCGCTCTTCGATGAAGGAAATCATCTCCTCGCCAAAGTTCAACTGCAGCGTCTCGAAGTCGGACCATTGGTCGTCGTCCAGGTACTTTTGAACGACGCCTGCAAAGGTCGGCGTCAGTTGGAGGTCAGAGCCTTGACTGGCATAGACACGGTCACCTTCAGCCAGTTGCCAAATGAACATGGCCGTCAAATCGTCTTGGTTTCGAGCGAGCAACATGTTACCCGTGGCGGGAATACCGGACTGGAAGTTGTCCGACACCGAGGGGTGTTCACCGGTGCTCATGGCTTGGAACCCGTAGTCCCACCATGAAACGAAGGCGGGTTTCTCAGAATACCCCATATCTGTGTCTTGATTGGCCAGCCAATCGTACGCAGCGTTCCAGCCGTTATCGTTGAACGAGGAGCCGAAGCTGCCGAGGTACCAGCGACCGTCGTAGGTGCTGCTGTCAAGAATGGAGAAGCCAAGTCCATCAAATCGGAGGATGTCGGGCACGATGTTGTAGATGCGCTCGTCAATTTCCGATTCTTGGTTGGAGGTGCCGGGGATGGCGGAGTCCAGACCGTAGGTGGCCTGCTGACCGAAAATCATGATCATCACGAGGAAAACCGCAGAGAATTGCGGCGTGCGCCATACGGCCTTTCGTGCACCCGAGATACGGTCTGCAGGGGTGCGAATACCGAACTTCTTCCACGAGCGAACCAGTCCGCTCCAGTTGGCCCACTGCCAGAAGGCAACGATACCTGCGGCGCCAAGGATGGCCATGACGGGCGTGGCATTGAACATGAAACGGGCAGCGTTCCAGGCCATGAACGTGGCAGCAAAGACCCACACACCGAACACCAAGGCCGTGCCGTTGCGGTGGCGAAGACCTCGCCACAACAAACCGCCGCCCATGATGAGGGCGAGCAGGAAGGTGATGGGGCCAAACGAGGCAAAGAGTTGAGCACGGTTTGGAGCGTTGGCTTCTGCAACGGTACCGAAGATCTTGGTTTTGGTAAAGTAGCCGCTACCGGTGAACAAGACGTCCCAAGCATCGGAGAGGTTCAGCGTCTTCAGCACGTAAAGCAGCACGAAGAACACCGCTGCAACACCACCAAGCGTTCCCAGGACCAACAGCCAAGGCTTGTCTCGGAATCCAGTGGTGACGAAGGCGATGGCGATCGTGAACCCAAAGATGAACAAGAAGGGTTGGAGCCCGGTGCTGTCCAGCACGAGGTTGAGTTGTGGGTGGGCGTAGAACGGCAATGCCATCAGGAACGTTGTGGTCAACATCACGAGGAACATCACGCTAAGCGAAGTGGAATCGCGGCGTCGGAACATGTTCAGAGCGACTTGCAAGGCGTAGGCCAAGAAGAGGATGGACGGACCGACGACGAACCCTTTCCAGCCAAGGGCGACGACGCCAAAGGCCACACCTGCCAAGGCAGCGTTGGCCATGGCAGTTTGGCGATGAGCGGCGACATCCTTGAAGGCACGAACGAAGGACAGCGGGTGAGGCGAGGTCGTCTTGGAAATTCGAGACGAACCAGCGTACTTTACTGCACGGAGCCAATACATGAACCCGACAGAGAGGAACAGCATCACAAATGCGTCGTGGTCAGCCAGCGCCCATGTGGAATGCGTAACGTGAGCGGGCATGAAGGCGATGAGCCAAGCAGCGAGCACGCCTGCTCCCTTTCCGAAGTGGTCCTTCGCCATGGAGGCGATGGGGAACACGGTCAATGCACCATACACGGCAGGCAGGGCGAGCATGCTCCACCAAACGGCATCCTCAGGGGTGTTGAGGAAGGGTTCGAGTGCCATGGCGCCGATGGCCATGGACCACGAGAAGAGTGGAGGACGTGGGTTGATTCCACCGAGGGGGTAGAAGCGGTCAGCGTCAACCACAAGGTGAGCATTGTTGGCAATGATGTAGTCAACAACGCGCTTCATGTACCATGGGTCAGAACCACCGGTCATGTCCCAGTTGCCGGTGCCGAAGGCGTTCATTGAGGGAACGGCATACCACTGAACGCGAATGGCCAACCCGATGAGGAACGCCAAGCCGACCATCATGCCAGCACCGTGCGCACGGAGGAAGAGACGAGCCTGCGATGGCTCGTGCTCGCCAAGGTTGGCCCATCCACCGTAGCGTTCGTGGTTACCGAGGGAGTAAATCCCAACGCCGAGGAAGAAGGTAATGGCGAGCCAAATCAAGGCGCCCCACGTACCGTCGAGGTCCTCGGTGTACCAAATGCCAGCTTCAAACCAAGCAGCGACTTGGTAGAGCGTCCACATGGAAGCGACGAGCATGGCACGGGTGTACCAGCGCTCGGCCACCATGCCGGCGACGATGAGTGCGACCACACCGGTCAAAAATGCGCTCCAGTAGCCAACGTAGCCGTGGTAGCCGACTTCGGTGGTGATACCGAGTTGATTGAAGGTCTCGACGCTGTTGAAATGCCAAAGCGAACCGGCAAAGGCGAGAACCCAAACACCGAGGGCCACCATCAACGGCAGTGCTGCACGGTTGTACCCGCTGGTTTGACCGAGGAAGGAAAACCAACCTTCGGAGCCTGCAGGGTTGAGCGTGCCACGAGCGAGCACACCAGCGAGAAGACCGGCAGCGGTGAACATCGTCCAGTACGCAAAGAAGACGTACGACGTGGCCATACGCTCCAGGTTCATGGTGGAGACGAGCTGTCCGCTGTCCATCTCGTAGGTGGAAGGCAGCGCCGCATAGGTATCGCCTGCTGCCGCAATGGCCAGCCAAAAGCCGATGGCAGAGAACGCCAGCGCTGTCATCCATTCGTGGCGACCTCGCAACTCAAGGTTCGAGCCGATCACAACGATGAGCGCAAACATGAGTGCAGCCAACGCATCAACATCGGCTACGGTGTAGAGGACTTCGGCACCGACCAAGGCCAACACCAACACGCCGAGGGAAACGGGGGTGGAGGACAAGTCGGGTCGAGAAGCCAGAACCAAGCGTGGCACAACGGCCAGCAAGCTTGCGATGGCGACGACCAGCATCGGCATCATGTTGTTCAATGTCAAGTCGTATTCAATGCCCACGACTCGGGTGGTGGCAAGAGCGAGCAGCACGGCCAAGGGTGCGAGCAGCAACCCCAACGTGGCACTTGGCTGAATCGCCTTCGTATCCATTTGTTCATCCATTTGTATCCCTCATTTTAGGTCCAGCCTCAAGGCTGGCGTCGTT
>JAYYDY010000026.1:0-22180 GCA_036160375.1 Thermoplasmatota archaeon
GCCGGCTCCGTGGTGTTGCTGCGAACGTCCTCCATCCTGGCGTTCTTCACCATGGGCCACTACTATTCGGCGTGCATCTTTGGCCTGCTGGCCTTCGTGCTGACATTCGCGATTCCGCGTCGCCAAATCCCGTTGGAGTGAAGCTGTTCACGCATCGGGTGTTGCAGGCATGGACGAGTGATGCAGGTTGATGCGAACAGCACCTGCTTCATCGACAACATAGCCAAAGGTGTACTCCACCTTCACCTCGTTGCCCTCGGGCGACGTGAAAAAGTAGTTGCCCATGGCCAAGGCCATCGACTCATGGAGGATGGTTCCAGCATTCTCAAACCGGACCTTCGTCCATCCTTTGATGGCAAAGCCCTTGTCTTCTGGGCATGCATTGTTGGCACCCACAAAGTACGAGAGGGCCTGTTCAAAGGTGGGGCGGAACTGTTCAACGGCAGCCAGCGTTGGCTTGAACAGCACGTCGCTGATGCCGTACGCATAGAGGGTCTCCACGTGCTGTCGTGCACGCTCAATGTAATCCCCTCCGTCCAATTGAGCAGTGGCAATGGCGACGATACCATCGCCCCAGGCTTGTTGCGCTTGTTCAATGTCGTGGTCGGTTATCATCGCTGAATCATCCTCAACGCTTGCCGTTGACGGGAGCCTTTGTTTTTTGCTCGGTTGAAATGTATCGTTGCGAACTGTAGTGAACATGAGGCGCCAGAGCGACCCACTTATGGTGGAGGGGCGACCTCATCCCGTCATGGACCTGAACGGCGCGACGTGGATGGTCCGTCAGTTGGAGCAACCCGTGTCCATGGTCCACCTTGACGAACACCAAGGCGTGTTTGCGGGTGGCTGGGACGGGCGCCTCACGCACTGGGACGAAGCCGGCGAACACGTTTGGACGGCTCAAACCAACGACCGCATCAGCGCCCTCGCCCTCAACGAGCACCTCGCCGTCGTCGCCAGCGGCCTCCACGTCGTGGCGCTTGACCGGGCGACGGGGGAGGAGCGATGGTCCATGGCCTTGGAAGGAAGCGCCGACGCCGTCATGTGGTGGCACGGTGGCCTTGTGGCGGTCTCATCCGTGTACGATATCGAACACAACGACTTCATCGAATCAGCGATTTGGCGCTTCTCTCCAGACGGAGATCTCCAATGGGTGGAGCGAATGGACGAGCGTCCGTGGACCCTCATTGAGGTTGATGACCGTCTTCTTGCGGGCCTCGGCCGGCCGCGATGCGGGCACCTCGACGTGTCGAGCACACCGCCGTTTGATCACACGTTGCCCCCCACTTCTTCACCGACCACCTGCGGTACGGGCGGGCGAACACAGGGGCTGTTCGGCCAAACCGATGGCAACGTGGTCTCCCACGAAGGGGTGGTCCTGTCCACCGAAGCGGGCGCCATCGAGCATCTGACCTGCATGGTGAAGGGCTACGTGGCCACAACGGACGCCGGATTGGCCGTCGGTCGAACCGAAACCGGCGAACAGTGTTGGTCCTCGGACGGCGCCCCGGTATCGGCCCAATCCGAAGCCATGGAACACGACGGGGCTTCCCTGCTCTGGTTGGCTCGTGCCGAGGGCGCTGGCAGTACCCTTCGTGTTTGGGCGACCAACCAAGGCGGCATGCTGGCCGAAGGCTCGTTCTCCAAGATCCGTTCCATGCACGGAACCAACGAACGCCTCATCGTCGGTTGCGAGGACGGCAGTCTTCACGTGTGGGAGCGTGAGATGTTCCACCGCCGTCTCAACAGCGATGCACCACCGGCCGAAGAGGCCGACGAACGCACGTCAGCCCTTCAGGCAAAACTGCGGGCGCTTCGTCGCTGACTCAGCCTTGCTTGGGCCCCGTCATTTGCTCGGGTCGCACCCACTCGTCGAACTCCTCGTTGGTCAGGTAGCCGAGCTCGAGCGCAGAAGCCCGTAGGGTCGTTCCCTTTTCGTGAGCGTTCTTGGCGATCTTAGCAGCTTTGTCGTAACCGATGTGGTTGTTCAGCGCGGTGACCAGCATCAATGAATTCTCGAGGTGCGACTGGATGTTGTCTTCCACGGCCACCAAACCCTCGACACAGCGGGTTCGGAAGGTGCGACAGGCGTCGGTGAGCAAGTCCACGGAGTGGAGGAAGTTGTGAATCATCAGTGGCTTGAACACGTTGAGCTCAAAGTTGCCCTGGCTGCCACCCACCGTGATGGCGGTGTGATTCCCCATGACCTGGCAGCACACCATCGTCATCGCTTCGGATTGGGTCGGGTTGACCTTGCCGGGCATGATGGAGGATCCGGGCTCGTTGGCGGGTAGCGCCAGTTCGCCCAAACCGCAGCGTGGCCCCGAACCGAGCCATCGTATGTCGTTGGCGATTTTCATCAGCGAGGCCGCCAGCGTATTGAGTGCGCCCGAGGCGGCCACGATGGCGTCGTGGGCGGCGAGTTGGGCGAATTTGTTCTCGGCCGAACAGAAGGTCAGGCCGGTGATGTTAGCGATTTCATCAGCGACCATCTGGGCGAAGAGCGGGTGTGCGTTGAGGCCCGTGCCCACGGCGGTACCGCCCAAGGCGAGTTCGAACAGGTCGTCGAGCGCAAAGTCCAGTCGTCGAAGGTCGGCGTCGAGTTGGGCGACCCAGCCGGAGGCTTCCTGCCCGAGGGTCAGGGGCACGGCGTCCATCAGGTGCGTACGACCGATCTTGACGATGTCAGCCCACTCGACGGCTTTGGCATGGAGGGCGTCGCGCAGGGCGCGAACGCTTGGCAGGAGACGATGGGTGAACGCTTCAGCGGCTGCGATGTGCATGGCCGTCGGAAACGTGTCGTTGGACGACTGCGCTCGGTTCACGTGGTCGTTGGGGTGGACGGGGGCTTTGGAGCCCAGCACGCCCCCGGCGAGTTCGATGGCACGGTTGGCGATGACCTCGTTGGTGTTCATGTTGGACTGCGTCCCGCTACCGGTCTGCCAGACGCGAAGGGGAAAGTGATCGTTAAGGTGACCGTCGATAACGTCCTGCGAAGCGGCGATGATGAGATCACCCACTTCGGGGTCGAGTTGCTTGAGGGCCACGTTGGTCTTGGCAGCGGCCTGCTTGAGGATGCCAAATCCACGAATCACGCCCAGCGGCTTGGTGTCGTGGCCGATGTCAAAATTCAGCAGCGAACGAGCGGTCTGGCAGCCGTAGTAGCGGTCGGCGGGGACTTCGAGTTCACCCATGGTGTCGGACTCGATGCGCACGTCGCCCTCCGGCGCCTCGGCACGCAGGGACTGCGCCGGTGGAGCAACCGCCGCGGGGGTCTGACCCTCAAGCCCCTGCTGAATCAGGCGAGCGATGGTGGCAGAGCGACCGTCGGCGCGGCCTTTGCCGACCTTTCGGTCCAGTTTTTTGGCGAGGTCTTCGGGGATGCTGATGCTCATGATTCGGCGGTCGCCGGCACGGTGTTTGGCCATGCTTCCAAGCCCGTAAAGGCGTTTAATAAATATGACCGAACCAATCACTCCGCCGCATGGGCGGCGTGGAAGTCGAAATCCGCTGAAATCACGCTTTGACAACCGATTTGAGGATGCGCAGCGTCGTGCTCTCGCCCGTCGTCATGTTCCCCATGGCTCGCATGTCTTCGAATTCAGCCCAGGCTTCGCCCAACCGCCCGTCGGCCCACGCGTCGAGGAACCACGGATGAATGTAGGAAGAACGGCACACGGTTCGGGTGTTGCCGAGGTCAGCAGCCACGGTGTCGATGACGGCCAGCATGGCCTTGTTGCGACCGGTGTCGGTCGTGGGGACGTCCCAGTCGCCTTCCGACCACAATTTGTCCATGGATTCCACCGAAGGAATGGACTTCAGCCATTTTTTCATCTCGGCGGCCGTTCGTTTCGCGGACAAAAAGGCCAACCGCTCTGCACAGCGGGACGTGGCGGCCCACGTTCTGAAGTTCTTGGCGGTGAACCCCATCCCGCTCGAATCACGGATGTACTGGTTGATGTGTTCGGCCTTGAGGTCCACCTCGTTGCCGGCTTCGGAGATGTACATGAAGAGGTCCGCGTCCTTGGCCCCCAGACGGTTGGTCTTGAGGATCAAATCCACCAGTTCGTCGTCCTCGATGGTGATGTGCCAGTCCTTCCCGGACTTGCCCGTGAAGGAGAACACGGCGTCGTGCCGACCCTCGGCATCGTCACCTTTGATGTGCTTCACGTGCATGGATTTGAGGGTGGTCAGCCCGTAAGATTCGTTGGCTTTGGCGTATTCGTCCGACCCCACCCGAATGTTGTAGAGGTCCATCAGACGCACGACCAGTGCCGCCACGGTGTTGAGCCCCATGCCGCCCTCGGCCAGGTCGCGGATGACCTGTCGGCGCAAGCGGGGGAGCTGGGAAGCAAAGTAGACCACGTCGTCGTATTTCATCTCGGTCGTGATCTCGGTCCAGTCTGGATGATAGCGGTACTGCAGTCGCCCTTTGACGTCTCGCCCCGTCGCCTGGATGTGGCCGCGCGGGTTGGGGCAAATCCAGATGTCCTCCCACGCGGGTGGCAAGCCCATGCTGTTCCAACGTGCGATGCGGTCTTCTTCCTCCACCGGTTCACCGTCAGGTGCGAGGTACTGCCATTCCACCTCACCTTCCTCGGTGGCGATGTTTTGACGAGTGACACCTCGAAGTGAGGGGTCGCTTCGAATCAGCGTTGCTCTGCGCAAGGCTTCATCGGCGTCAACCGGCATACTGCGCCCCTTTCCTCAACAGGTCATGAACTTAGGGGCGTTTATGATTGAATGAAGTCCGGTCCGATGCCGACCTGAACGCTTCCATCACGGTACAGTCCGCGATACATCAGCATGGTTTGGAACGGCACCACCACGTCGCCTTGGGTGTTCACGGCGATGAGCCCGCCGCGCCCGCCGAAGGGCGCGACGTCGTTGAGGACGCGCTCGGCGGCCTCCTCCAAACTCGTGTGCTGGTGATGAACGGCGACCGAGTGGGCGGCGACGGTTCGAATGAACGCCTCGCCCACACCGGTGCACGACACCGCTACCGAAGCGTCGGCCCAGGTCCCCGCTCCGATGATCGGCGTATCGCCCACGCGTCCGAGTGGTTTACCGGTCATGCCGCCGGTCGACGTGGCCGCTGCAACGTGGCCGTGGACGTCCAAGGCCACGGCACCAACCGTGCCCCAACCGTCTTCCTCGCCGTCGTGGTCGAGCAAAGCGTCCTCTTCATCGGTGGCCCCGGGTCGAAGACGCTGATCTTTCCATTTCTTCCACTGTGCTCGGCGAAGGTCGGTGGCGAACCACGCGGGGTCCACTTGCTCAAGCCCCTCTCGTTCAGCGTAGGCATCGCCTGCAGCACCAGCGAGCATGACGGGCCACCCCCGTTCCAACAGCCGGTGTGCTGCTCGGATAGGGTGGCGCGTCGTGGCCAAGCCAATGACGGCACCGGCCGCTTGGTCCTGGCCGCGCATGATGCTGGCGTCCATGCTGACCTCGCCGTTTTCATCGAGCACCGAGCCCTTTCCAGCGTTGTACAGCGGTTCGTCTTCCATCGCTTCAACGGCGAGGGTGACGGCTTCCAGTGCGGTGAGTTCACCGGTCGTGAGACGATGGCCGATGTCGTGAAGCAACGCCTCCATGCAGGCCACGCGCTGTGGATCAGCGTCGGTCATGCCGCGCCAAGGACCGTCGCCTCCCGCACCACCGTGCACGGCGAGGACGACCACGTGTTCACCTCACTCGATGACGCTGCAGCGGATGATTTGCTGGGGCTCTGCGGGGCGGTCGCCCGGGAGCTTTCGGCAGCGCTCGATGGTGTGGACGACGTCCATGCCTTCGGACACAGCGCCGAAGACGGCGTGGTTGCCGTTGAGCCACGGTGTGGGCACGGTCGTCAGGAAGAATTGGGATCCACCGGTGTTGCGGCCGGCGTTGGCCATGGACAGCACACCGGGCTTGTCGTGCTTGAGAGCGAGGGCGGAAGGCTCGCAGGGAATTTGCCAGCCTGGGCCACCGGTACCAGCGCGTCGGGACATGGGGTCTTTGGAGTGCGGGCAGCCGCCTTGAATCATGAAGTCCTCAATGACGCGGTGGAAATGAAGCCCGTCGTAGTGGCCCATGTTCACCAACTTGACGAAATTGGCGACGGTGTCGGGGGCACTGCCGTGGAAGAGGTCGATGGTGATGTTGCCTGCGCTGGTTTCCATGAGAACTTGCATACCACGACCACAGAGCGGCACTTGAAGAGGATTTGCCTCATCCGCACGAAAGCACAGGTTGATATTTACCGCCCCCAAAAAAGAACCATGAGCAACCCCATCGACATCCCCTTTGCGACCATGAACGGCGAAACCACCACGCTTCGAGACCTCGGCGGGACCCGCTGGGTGGTGGTCAACGTTGCCAGCGCCTGCGGGGCTACGCCACAGTACGCCGGTCTTCAGGCCCTCCACGAGGCTGACGACAACCTGACCGTGGTTGGCTTTCCCTGCAATCAATTCGGCGCTCAAGAGCCGGGAACCCACGATGAAATCTGCGAGTTCACCGCCTCCAAGTTCAACGTCTCCTTTCCGCTGATGGCCAAGGGTGATGTCAACGGTGCTGACCGTCTCGCCCTGTACGAATCACTTTGCCAGACGGCTGATGCTGATGGACACGCTGGCGACATTCGCTGGAATTTTGAGAAGTTCATCATCGATGAGGACGGCGCCGTTCAGCGGTTTTCCACCCGCGTTCAACCCGATGCCCTACCCCTGTGATGACGGCGGTTTGTATCGACGTTCTTTCAGATCGTTCTGGTAGCGTTCGCCAAACGAAGCACCGTGTTCAGCAATCCATTCTGAGAATTTCCGGGTGCCGGTCGGCGGGGCATCCGAGGCCATCAACCCCTGGCGCAAGCCCTTGATTTCTGCTCGCGTGATGACGTCGTCCTGCAGGAACACACCCAACACACGGCCAAACAACCATGCTGCCATCGGGGGCATGGGAAGGATGACGCGTTTCAGACCCATCGCCTTCACCATGTGCCGGATGTAATCCTTGTAGCGAAAGGTTTCGGGACCCGTGACATCGACCACGGTGTTCTCTTTCAGCTGTCCTTGAGCGATGGCCATTTCTGCGACGTCTTCAACGTGAACCGGTTGGATGGGGTAGTTGCCAAATCCGAACACGCCGAAGACGGGGAAGCGGCGTAACATCCAGGCGATGTTGTTGATCAGCACGTTTCGATGACCTCCGAACAAAACGGTCGGTCGCAAGATGGCGTAGGAAAGTCCCGATTCTTTGAGCAACGCTTCCACCTTGACCTTCCCCTCAAAGTACGTCCAGTTGGGGGCTTTGGTGGGGTTGGCCACGGAAAATTGGACCACGCGTTTCACACCCGCTCGCTTGGCGGCCTCGTACAGGCGTTGCGTGTTGTCCACCGCCGCGTTGTGCGCAAAACGGTGCTCTTTCTTGTTGTAGCGAACCCAGTAAGTGTTGTACAGCACGTCCGCGCCGCGCAAGGAATCCACCAAGCGGTCCATGTCGTTGAAATCCAGGCCGTGAACCTCGACCCGCCCGTCGAACGGGTCGTCCCTGCCCACCGCATTGGTGAGGGTTCGAACGTGAACATCCTCCTTGAGCAAGTGGTGAGCGATCCATCTTCCCGAGTAACCAAACGCACCGGTCACGACGTGAAGCGGCCGGTCCATGGGGGGAATATTGGCCTCAGGAACATCAAACCAGCGATGCCTCTGCTTGGTCATGCATCGCTCGGTGAGCGAAGGGCTCGAACCATCAGCACCATCAGCACAAGTTCACTGATTTTTGCGGTGAGGCCCAGTCGATCTTCAAAGATCATGTGCGGGTCGTGGTTGCTTACGAAGTACCCTACAAACATGGCGGCGACCACACCGCAGATGCCCAACAGGGCCAAGCGCTCACGGTTCACCGGAAGTTCAACCACCACCAGCACGATGAGGAGGCCAAGGACACCTACGCCTCCGACGAGCAGCAACGTGTCATCGAGGCCAAGGAGGAGGTGAATGAGGCCGGTGTAGGTCGCAAGGCCCACCATCAGCGGGGAAACATTGGCGGAGCGGATACTGAACAGAGAACTCGTTGTTTGCATGGCAGCGAGACCACCGACCAGTGAGAACAGCAGGGTTTGGCTGGTGGTGAGACCGACCTCCACGCCATCGCTGCTTTCTCCGCCGTGAGCCGAGACGGTCGTCAAGCACCCAAGCGAGAACAAAGCAAGCGAGAGCAGTGTAGGTTTCATGGATTTCCAATCTCATGGAGGTTTAAAAAATCAACATACCCGTCGTCGCCGGACCCTCGGTGTTCATAACGAGTCGGCTTGGAGGACTGCATGGAACGGTTGGTCCGCTGACGTCGGTCGCGGGGTGTTCGTCCTTGAGGCAGCCACATGTCAACCTTCACCGAACTTCACCTTGACGACCGAATTTTGGAAGCCCTCGACGGCGAAGGCTACCGCACACCAACCCCGGTGCAAGCCGAAACCATTCCCGCCTTGATGGACGGTCGAGACGTGCTCGGCATCGCCCAAACCGGTACCGGAAAAACAGCGGCGTTCGCCCTCCCCATCCTCCACCATCTCGCCGCTGAGAAACCATCCAACTGCCGCCCCATCCGTGCGCTCATGCTCACGCCTACTCGGGAACTGGCGGCGCAAATCGGCGACCGCTTGCGCGTTTATGGGCGCCACCTTCCGCTCTATTCCACCGTCATCTTCGGCGGTGTCGGCCAATCGCCCCAGGTGAAGGCCCTTCGTCGCGGTGTCGACGTGTTGGTGGCGACCCCCGGTCGCTTGCTGGATTTGTACGAGCAGGGCCACGTTGATCTTGGCGAGGTCCAGCATTTCGTACTCGACGAAGCCGACCGCATGCTTGACATGGGCTTCAGCAAGGACGTGGAGCGCATCCTCCGACTCGTCCCGCGTAAGCGGCAGAACCTGATGTTCAGCGCAACGATGCCCAAGGCCATCGGCGAGTTGGCCAACCAAATGCTCCATCGCCCGGTTCAAGTGGACATCAGCCCGGAGGCGCCGACCACCGACCGCATCGAGCAGTACGTGGCCTTTGTTCAGAAGGCCGACAAGCGACAATTGCTCATCGATTTGCTCGAAGGCCAGATGGTCGCCTGTGGCATCGTGTTCACCCGAACCAAGCACGGCGCGAACCGCCTTGCCAAGCAACTGAGCAAGGTCGGCATTCCTTCCGATTCCATTCACGGCGACAAGAGTCAGACCGCAAGGACGCGGGCGCTGGAAGCGTTTCGCAACGGCGACGTGTTCATTCTCGTGGCAACCGACATCGCCAGCCGCGGCATTGACGTGGAGGACATCACCCATGTGTTCAACTTCGACCTGCCCAACGAGCCTGAGGTCTACATCCACCGCATTGGTCGCACGGCCCGCGCCGGTCGAGAAGGCCTGGCCTACTCGTTTTGCGATGAAACGGAATCCGGCTACCTCGTTGGGATTCAACAACTGCTCGGCGAAGACATTGAGGTGCTCGAGGAGCAACCCTACCACTTCGAGAAGGCACGACCGAAGCCGGGTCAGAAGCCCGGCCGCGTCAAGGGTGCGCCCGTGGGCGGACGCTCACGTCGCGGCACGGGCCGAGGCAGCAACATGCGTCGTTACAACCGTGGCGGGCCCAACGCCAACGACCGCAGTCGCAAGGGCGGGCCACGGGACGGCGACCGAAAGGGTGGCCAACGAGACGGGGGCCGAACACCGTCGAATCGTTCCAACAAGCCCGGCCAGAAGAGCGACCGCCCCAACCGCCCGTCGGGGAGCAGGCCGCCGCAGCCCAACCGTCATCGAGGAAAGCAGCAAGGCCGGTCAAACGCCTCAAATCGAAACCGAACCAACCGTTCGAATCGGTCCAACCGTCGTCAGCAGCGACGAGACGACCGCCCTTGATGTGAATCAGGCCAGTGGCGCAGGCCATGATGTTGCGGCGCAAACATGATGATTTGAGAGCAATACAATCCAAGCATGGGCTCCATTTGGGTCATCGATTCAAACTGTTTTATCCATCTCGGGCAGAAAGCAGAAGCTGGATTCGTCGAGGACTTGCAAGCAGTTTTGCGAGGCCGTCGGTTGCTCATCACACCGGGCGTTGAGCAGGAGGTCGCCACCGTGGCGTTGCGTCGCTGTGAAGGACGCCCCAACTTGCTGAAGGCCCTGGATTCCATGCTCCACACCGTTCCTGTTGAGGAGGAGGATGTGCGGTCGTTGGCTCAGCGAATTGGTGAATCGGCTGCTCCACAAGATGTTGATTTGTCCTTGATGGTGCTGGCCGATGGCTTGGGTGCGGAGAGCAGCGATGTGGTACTTGTGTCGGACGATTTCAAAATGACCACGACGGCTGAGCGTACCGATCTGCGGTTCGAGACATGCCCACCCTCGACCTTTCTGCAACGCTTGGTGGCGGATGCACCCGATGCAGGCCGGGATGCGAGGTTTCGAAGCCTTTCACGCCAGGTTCGGGCTGCAGAAATGAAGTATGCCATTAGCCGGCGCAGCGAATACGATGTCCAGCGGAAACTGACATGGATGGTGGACTCGTTGCTTTCCTCCAGTCATGTTCTGGAAAGCGACGATGAGCAGGATGCAGACCGAGTGGAACGCCGTCAAATTGCCGACTTGACCCGGGTGATCAGGGGCTATAAGGTCAAACCAAAACGCCTGGAAGCCCTCGGTGAACTCAAGGAGATTTGTGGCCCAGTTTCCATGTTGGACAACCATCTCTCGACCTTACGGATGGAGGCGGACGAACGGCTTCAAGAAGCGATGGAAGCCACCTCCATGCTGCTCACGAACGTGATGGAACAGGTCGGCATGGGCTTGGCTCCTTTGGGCGAGGAGCAGGCTGAAATCGCCCACCGTGCCATGGCAGGGAGCTTCTTGCGTACTGAATCGGCACTCGGATTGATGGCGCGCATGGCCGGAGAGCAACAGAAAGCGCGTCGGCATCTCGCTCGTGCCCTTCATCTCGCCACACTGGTCGATGACGTGGGGTCGGAGCGCAAAGCCATGCGTCGGTTGGGCATGTTGGCGCTTCAGGGCGAGGACATTTCGCGCGCGCTCGATTTGTTCACGACCGCTGCCAATCAAGCAACATCACAGGAGGCAGACGCCGTTCCATCCATGGTACTGGCCGCCATTGCGTCATCACTGGCAGGGGATGCAACAGCCGCCAAGGCATGGGTCAACCAAGCCTCTTCTCACCTCATGGCGAACCCATCAGACGGTTCCACCATGCTTGAACGGGTTGGTAGAGCGTTGCTTGCTATCGACCGGCCGGAATTGGCCATCGAACTCTTTGACGAAGCCATGGAATGTGCAATGATGGCGGAAGAGGAGGACCGGTACGAGACGCTCAGCACGTGCATGGTTCAAGCCGAATTGGCCCTCGATGACAGCGAGCGGGAGAACATCCCGGTGCTTCGCCAGCTCTTGGACGGGCTCACGCCAGCGGAGCAGGCGCCGCAGCGTTGACGTCAGCAGAAACACCGGTTTCGTAGCGCTTGAAGTTCTCGTTGAACATGGAGGCCAATTTGTCGGCGGTGGCGTCGTAGGCTTCACCGTTGGACCACGTGGACTTGGGCTGAAGCACATCTGCGGGCACGCCCGGACAGGAGGTCGGGATTTCGAAACCGAAGCGCTCATCGGTCACGAATTCCACGCCGTCCAAATCACCGTCAAGCGCAGCGTTGAGCATGGCGCGGGTGTACTTGATCTTCATTCGGCTGCCTTCGCCGTAGGCGCCACCGGACCAGCCGGTGTTGATGAGCCAGGCCGTGGAGCCGTGCTGGGCCATCTTCTCGGAGAGCAGGTCAGCATAGACGCCAGGGTGCATGGGCATGAACGGCTCACCGAAGCAGGCCGAGAAGGTCGCTTGGGGTTCCTTCACGCCGACTTCGGTACCCGCTACCTTGGCGGTGTAGCCGGAGATGAAGTGGTAAGCAGCCTGTGAAGGCGTCAGGCGGGAGATGGGAGGGAGAACCCCAAAGGCATCGCAGGTCAGGAAGATGACGTTCTGTGGGTGGCCGCCTTTGGAGTCGGCCGTTCGGTTGTCAATGAATTCAATGGGGTAGGAACCGCGTGTGTTCTGCGTCTTCGACGTATCGTGGAAGTCGGGCACGCCCTCGCTGTCGACCACGATGTTTTCGAGCACCGTACCGTGCTTGCGGGTGGTGGCAAAGATGGCGGGTTCGTCCTCTTCGGAGAGGTCGATGAGCTTGGCATAGCAGCCACCTTCGAAGTTGAACACGCCGTTGGCGCCCCAGCCGTGTTCGTCGTCACCGATGAGGGCGCGCTTCGGGTCGGCGGAAAGCGTGGTCTTCCCCGTACCAGAGAGACCGAAGAAGATGGCCGTGTTTTCACCGGTGGTGTTGGCTGAGCAGTGCATGGGGAGGATGCCCTTCTTGGGCAGAATGAGGTTCATCACGGAGAAGATGGACTTCTTGATTTCACCAGCGTAGCGGGTACCACCGATGATGACTTCTTTGGCGGCGTAGTTGACGATCACAAAGCACTGGGAGTTCAGACCGTCGCTCTCGGCGTCGGCCTCGAAGTGCGGAGCGTGAAGAACGGTGAATTCCGGCTCGTGCTTGGCCAGTTGTTCGGCGCCGGGTCGAATGAACATGTTGCGGGCGAAGGTGTTGTGCCAGGCGTTGTGGTTGACCACGCGGATGGGCAGGGCTTCTGAAAAGTCGGCACCACAGTAGAGGTCTTGGACGAAGAGAGCGTCCTGCTGGGACAGGAAATCGACGACCTTGGCTCGCATGCGGGTGAAAGTGTCAAGGTCGGTGGAGACGTTGACGTCGCCCCAGTTGATGTCGTCGGAGACCGACGGTTCGTCAACGATGTACTTGTCGTTGGGCGAACGGCCGGTTCGCTCACCGGTCTCGGTCACCAGCGCGCCGTGAGCGCTCAGAAAACCTTCACCGCGCTCGACAGCGAGGTCGATGAGTGCTTTGGCTTCGAGGTTCCAGTAGACGTCTCCGCTGGGGGAGATGCCGTGCGATTCGAGGCTGCCGGAAGGGGTGCCGTGGGTGCCGCCCATGTCGGCCGTTTCCGCCGCCCCTCTTTGTCCCTTTTGGCTCGGCGATAACTGGCTGTCAGCGTTCCCGGAGCGTGCCACCACAACCGCTTGCGGAAATCAAAATCCAACCAAAATCGGGTACGAAGGCGGCCTGAGGCGGACAACTTCATGTTCAGCAAGCCGTGGAGAAGGGCATGGAAGGGGACGAGGGGGCCGATTCCACCACGCCTCCCGCGGACGACGATGTCCTTCGAGAACAGTCGTTCAAGCGTCCGCAAGGCCTCAACCTTGACTCGTTCATGGTCGCTGCCTCGTCTTCTGATGACGCCACGCCCAGCGAAGACCAGCTTCCGAATGCCAAGACGGAGAACGAGGATGCCGATCACGTCCCCCTCGCCGCTGAACACCCGGAGGACGCCAGCGAACAACACGAAGATGAGAACACCCTCAGCCAAACCCCCAACAAGGACGCCGCGGTGGGTGATGTCAACGCTCTCTTCACGATGGAAGTGAGCAGGGAACGCCCTTTGGATTCCACCACACAAATGGCCATCCACGGCGAGCAAACGATTGGCAAAGGCTTGGCCGTCGCCATGGTGGTGGTTTGGACCGCCATTGGGGCACTCGTCGGAACGGTGCTCCCCCCCTTGTTGGGTGGATTGGGACTGTTCGCCATGGCCATGGTCGGGCTCTGGTTGGGTGAGCGCTGGATTCGGCGAGACGCCATGCATTTGCTGGGCATCACGTGGGTCATCATTTCGATGAAGCTTCTCTACGGTTTGGCCCTCGACGCCTGGCGTTGGGGTTGGTTGGACGGGTTCGGCGCTCCGGAGAGCCAAGTGCTTGGCGGCTTGATGTTGGGGCTTGTCGGCATGAACGTGGCGCTGGCCTTCCGCCACGACGAGGACGCCATCGCCGCACAATCGGCGCTGGTGCTGTTTGCCGTTGGCAGTTCAGCCGGAGCGGTGTACGGTGAGGTCGGCATTGCCGTACTGATCGTCATGGCCATGGCGCTCATGCACGGATTGGCTCTCGTTCGTTCCTCGGGCAACCTGGCCAGCCTCGGCATCTCGATGTCCTACCTGTGGGTGGGCGTCCACGCCCTCTCGAACGATTGGACCGTGCTCTCCCTAACCCTGCTTCCCATCGAAAACGACCTCACGCTCTTCCTCCTTCTGAGCGTGGTCACCGCCGCCAACGCGTCCATGGCTGCGGCCTTTGTTCACCATGAAAACTGGCTCAGCCAAGGCGTTCACGCCGTTGGACTCGGCAAACCCGGCCTGTGGGCGGTGTCGGTCTCCCTCGGGATGGTGGGCGCCCTCATGACCATCGCTGCCCATCGAACCGAGACCGGCTATGCGCTTGCTCAACTGATGCTCCTCACGCTGGCGTTTACGTCCTCATACCTCGTTGTTCGTGGTGTTCCTTGGACCAAACTGATGCCGTTCGTGCTGGCTCCCATGCCGTTCCTCATCGCTGGATTGGCCTTGCTGAACGCAGGCGTCGTGAACCTCACCTTCCCTCTCGAATTGAGCGAATATTCGGTGTTTGCCATCGCCACAACGGCCCTGTGCATCGGGGTCTTGTTGACCCACCAGGCCAACGTGTCCGACCACGTGTTGTGGATGGGCGCCTTGGTCATCGTCGTGCTGTTGACGCTCCTGATTCCCGCCGAAGAGGGCGGCCGCCAGGGCCGCTTGCTCTTGGTGGCACAGGCGACTGTCTGGGTGGGTTTGGGAACCATCGCTGTGTTGCGGCATTCGCCGGCCATCGCGGGTGTCGCCGTGCTGGCCCCCTACCTCTGGTTGCTTGCCTTTGCGACCAACTTGGAGCAACGCTTGGTCAACGCCGACCTCGTCCCCATCGTGCTGTCCGAAGTCGACTTGGGTCTGTGGATGGTGCTGCTCGTCGCTCAACAGATGGCCGTGAATCACCGACTGGGTGATGCCAACCTCAACCTCGCCGGTGGATTGGCTGGCTTTTCCGAAATGAGCTCTCGCCTACGAGATTCAGAGATGCTCACCTTGTGGAACTTGGGTTTCGTGTTGGCTTGTCTGACCTTCGTCGCCACCACCCGCCCCGACGGCGTGACAGCGTTGGGGGCGCTGGGCGGCATGACGGCCCTGCTTCTGGCCCATGCGGGCATGACCATGTTGGGGCTCCATCGTGGCCGTCCGCAAACCTTGGTCATCGTGTGGTCCATCGCAGCGCTTTCCATTTCATGGAACTACGGGCTTGAGGCCGGATGGGCCGCCGCCCTGACCGCCGGTAGCGCTGTGCTCATCGCTGCAGCAGCGCGGCGCGTTGATGACATGGAAGCAACGCAAGGCGACCCCACCGTACGCACGCTCCCCGGTCGCTTGTTGACAGTCCATCTCGGTATGATGACGGCCTTGTTTCTGGTGGTGGCGCTCGGTCCTCAACGAACCGCATCGCTCACGGGCACATCGGCCATCACGAACGTGTTGAACCTCGACGTGCTGTCGGTCATGGCGGCGGTTTCGCTGGTCGTCTACATGCAGCGGCTGCGGATCGTCGACGCCTTGCTCCCACCCACTTTGGCCGCCATCGGTTTGCTGGTGAGCATGGCGCTCGCCGGGCAGAGCGTTGAATCCGACACCATGCAACTCTCAGCGCTCGTCATGTTTGTGCTGGTCGGGGCGTACCTGGCCTTCCAGGGCGATGTTCGTTCGGGTTTGCGAGCGCTGGCGACGAAAGAAGAGCGTGAAGCGTCCTTTGCAGCCAAGCGCGAACGCATGCAGACGCTGGTCTCCTCGGTGTCGGCCGACGGTTCCACCACGGTGGGGTTGCGTGAGTTGGACGCTGAACTCCTCGAACTCGCCCAGCGTCAGAAACGCCGTGCCAAACGAAGCGGGACGGCCGGCCAAGACGATGTTATTGTGGGCGACATTCACTACAAACCGGTCGTGTTGTTGCTGTTCCTTGCCGTCGCGTTCATCGGGTCGATGTGGTTTGCCTACGCCACGCCGTACGCCCTGCTGGCGCTGCTGTTCAGTGCTGGATTTGCCGTGGTGCTGGTGGGCTTGGCTCGCTTGCGTGCCAACGCCATCGGTTTGCGCCTTCCGGACGTGGCGGGCGTTGAACTCCCCATCGCCGTGGCCATGGTTGGCATGGTCCTGGTCCATGTGGCCGGTCGAATGACAACCGGGGTGCTCACCGAATCCACCGTCCATTTGGCGGCGCTCAGTTTGACGCTTGTGTTGTTGGTCGGTATGGGGCTGATCGGTCGAAACGACCTCGGTTTGCGGATTCCAAGCGCCTTGGAGGCGTTGCTCGGACTGATGGTCATCGACCGGATGGTGTGCGTTCTCATCGGGGGCGAGGTTCCGCTTCCGTTGGCCACCGACCCGACCGCATTGTTGCTCACCACCGGTGCGCTACCGCTGTTTGGCATCGAAACCCTCCTCCTCGGCATGGTCCTGCTGTTCGATTGGGTAGAGGGTGAACGTCTCCGACGAGGGCTGGACGACCATCGCACGGCCATGGGACGAAGCGGCTGGGTGGCCGGCACCGTGGTGCTGTCCCTCGGGCCGGTGAGCGCGCTCGCCCTGGCCCTCGGACTTCGTCGAAGCCTCGGTTGGAAGCAGCCCGCCGTTGCGATGACCGTGGTGTTGTTGGCACCGTTCGCCGTTCAAGCGCTCGTGGCTTGGGTGCTCGCCCCAGCCTCGTCCATCCTCACGCCGACCAACGTGGCTGCAGCCTTTGGTGCATTCAGCGTTGCATGGGTGGCCGTGGTCGTCGCTCGGCAAGAAGGTCTCTGGCTCTCCGCCGCCTTATGGTCAGCTCACGGCCTGCTCCTGTCGTCGGCCGTCCTCTCTGCTTCGCTGGTGGGACTTTCGCTCGCGGCCTTGGTGGTGTCCAGTACCGCTTGGATCAGCGGCATTCTAACCCAGCGCAAGTCGTGGAGAATCATCGGTGCTGCCGATTTGGTCGTTGCCTGGATGGTGGCGGCCGTGGCCCTGGTGGCAGGCATCGGATCTTCTTACGTGCTGATGCTCCTCGTGGCATCGGCTGCGTTGTTGTTTGCCGTGACCACGCTCACGCAAGCCAACGAAGCGGCGTTGATGGACGATTAATCCGCGGTTAACACGGCGGCAAGGTCGGCGGTGACGGCGTCCAGCAACTTCTCGAACGGTGACGGGTCGAGGTCTTTTGAAAGCCGGACGGAAAGGCTGGTCTTCGCTTGCGTTCCGCTGTTGCGAATCCCAAAGGAAGCCACGCCTTCCATCGAATGGCCGTGCATCAACAACAGGTCAGGCTCGCCATCAATCCGCCGTCGCTGGGCCTCGAAACCCAACTCGCTCAAGGCGGTCCGGAGGTACTCCTCTGTTGACGAGAAGACATCACTGGACGCCTGCCAGCGCTCGCGGTGACTGTCCTTGACGGAGACGCGCTTTTTCCAGCCGCGATCAAAGACGACACTCGTTTGTTGGGCAGCGGCAAGAAGAACGGCGCACAGGGTGGCGGCACCATCGCCGACCAAACTCCAGGCCTCATCCACCGTGGGGTGAGGCGCAGGGAGGACGACGTGCCCCGAATCTTCGATGCCGCAACTCGCTGGCATGGTCACGTCGCGCAGCCAACCACCTTCGCTCGGTCGCAGGGCGTAGGACAACCATCGGTCGCCGACCGCCGTTTCGATGCATTCGGTTTGAGCGTTCAGGGATTGGACATGGCCGAACAGGGCCACATCGGACTCAATGCTGGCAGCGAACGACCAGGGGCGGTCCGCTGCAGCGCTCAGTAGCATGGCCGCCATGGCGTCACCGTCCACCACGGCAAAGCCGGTTCCGGTGGCCTGAATGAAGAGGCATCGATCCCCGTCTCCGTCGAGCGCAGCACCCACAATTTGGCCCTTTGGGGCTGGCTTCAAGGCCTTGAGTAACACGTGAGATGATGCCTCAATCTCTTGATGGGTCCAGGTGGCCGTTGGGGAAAGGTCGCCAGCACCGCATCCTTCGTTGAGCACGCCCGAAGGTGAACTCACTTCGCGGCAGTTTACGCCGCGTTCATGCAGGAATTCCGCCAGCCATGAGGCGCCAAAGCCGTTGGCACCATCGATGAGCAAGGGAGAAGCGAATCGCTCCGAATCAACGCCGTTCCACACACCAAACACACGTTCGAACTGCGACCATCGCTGGGCTAACCACGTGCGGTGAGCGCCTTCGCTCCAATCGTGGTGGGCTTCATCTGGAAGCGCGAGGGCTTCGCGGTCGACAGCGTCCACGTCCCGGTCTTCCTCAGCGAGTTGCCGAACGGTTTGGCTAACGTCGGCCTCGTAGGTTCGGTTGGATTTGTAGCCGAAGCTGTCGAAGACCTTGATGCCCGAATCTGCGACGGGGTTGTGACTGGCGGTGATCATGCATCCCGCACGCGCGCCAAAGGCCAACACAGCGCGGTGGAGGGTCGGTGTGGCGCACTCGCCGATGTGGATGACATGGCTGCCGGTCAGCCGGAGACCGAGGGTGAGGGCCGCAACCAGCGCTGCGTTTCCCGGACGCCGGTCCCAGCCCACCACAACCACTTCACCCTCGCCGGGAAGGGCAGGTCGAGTGTAAGACAGAGCTTCACCCACCAATCGCATGAAAGCCGGCGTCAAGGTTCGCTCGTGCTCAATGAGGCGAATGGATTCCTCTTCCTCAACGGCTTCGAGACTGACGGAGCCTCGAATCCCGTCGGTGCCGAAGAACGAGGCGCTCACGGTCATCCCTCACCGGTGTTGACTTTCAGGTCCGTGGATGCCGGTGACGGTCGCGTTGGGCCACACCGTGCTGTTGCAACCCAGCACCACGCCGGGGTTGGTGACGCTGTTGCATCCCGTCGCCACACCTTCGCCCAGCACCGCGCCGAACTTTCGCAAACCGCTTGGAAGGCGTTCGCCGTTCAGGCGCACATGAACTTCACCTCCGTCGTTGCGAAGGTTGCTGAGTTTGGTCCCTGCTCCTAAGTTGACATCCTTTCCGAGAATGGAATCGCCGACGTAGTTGAAGTGCGGTGCTTTGGCACCCGGCAAGAGAATGGAATGCTTGACTTCGGTTGCATGACCGACCACGGCGTCAGCGCAAATCCACGAATGTTCTCGAACATAAGCGCCGCTTCGCACCACGGCTCGGGGTCCAACGTAGCACGGGCCGATGAGGTAGGCTCCTGCTTCGACGGTGGCCGTAGCGTCAACGACGATGCCTTCGCCACGGGTGAAAAAGCCGGGATCTCCACATGCAATCCCGCCGGTGATGCCGCCCATCTGGGCTTTCAAGCCGCTGGAATGCTTCGGATCGAGCAACTGCCACACAGGACCGTCGGCGGGCAGGGTGGGGAGGTGCCCGTCTTCCGCTCCGGAAAAGGAGGGGAAGAGGGTTGCAGCGTCAGCCAAACCGCCCCAGTCCATGCCCCGTCGAAACGGTGCTTGGGCATCAATGTGGTGATGGCTCAGGACGCCAGGTGGTAGATTCGCTTGCCCGTCGAAGCGTCAAGTCGGAAGTTGATCATCTCGGAAAGGTGGCGTGGGATGAACAAGCCGACCTTTCGGGTGGTCAAACCGTGGTTGCGCATCTTGCGCTCGTTCGACAAGAAGGCGACGATGTCAGCCGCTGATGCTCCAGGAGCTGTAGCGACGTAGTCGACGATCTCGTTCTTCAACCGCTCCAAGCGGGCCTTTTTCTGGGAACCTTTTCCTCTCATGGTGTTCTCATGTTAGAGTAGGCTTCGGTGGATAATAAACGCCGGTTGGGATGTCCGTGGGACCCCATCATTCTGGATGCTGAATACGCCAGTGCATTTCCATCAGCCGGCATACGGCCGGTGCCCACCGACGTTTGAGGGCAGGGTGAAAGCGAAGGTCGGGATTGGCTTTCACCAACCAACGGTAGAGTTCCTCTGTGGCTTCGTGTAGATTCGGCATAACCACCCCAACAGCCATCTTTCCTTTCTCGGGTTTGTATTCCATGTCGTCTTCCAGCATGCGTTGTACGCGGTCATTGGGCATCGAAAACAAGAGGCACAGTTGCCGCCGAAGTTGATGTGGAAGGCCGTTTGCCCGCTGACCCGGCTGAACATAGGACTCGTCTGGCGTTGGTCCCGGAACGCGACTCGATCGTCGTCCCTTTGGGCCTGGTTTTGTGCGTAGGGCTTCGGCAAACGATGTTGAGATGCGAAGCGTATGTTGCCGATTGCGTACACACCGTTCGCTACATTCCCCTTTGCATCCGCTTTCGTGAATGATACCGGTTTGCTCCCAGAACCGCCCGTGGGTAATGCCAGAATCCGAATGCTTTGCCCGTTTGACATAGCGGTAGGACCGGAGTTCGGCCAGCGTAGGCACGTTGTCCACCATGGTGGGGGGTTGGTTATGGAGGATATAGATGTCATCAAAAAGCGATATAGTATTCTATCGAAAAATCGGTAAATGAGTACCGAAAGGACGCTCTTTTTCGAAATTTTATATGGTATGATAACAGTATACATTTGTAGCAACAACGAGTTGCGAGGAGAGAAAGAAAATGGAAGAAAACACACTGACCCACGGCGCCTACCACGAGACAGGTTACACGACCTACACTCACGACCAACTACCTGAGCTCTGCGAGTCCGACCTCCACGTCGCTGCCACTCCTGCAGACATCGAGTTCATGGCCGAATTCATGGCCAGTGAGAACGCCGGCCGGTTCAACTGGTTCGAGCGACGCGGTTTCACGCTGCAAAACGCTGGTGCAGGTGTGCTTCGTTGCATCCACCTCGTCGACGCCGAGTACGCCTTTTTGTGCCTGGCCATGGCCAACGAGACGATCAAGCTCGCCGGCGGGGTCCTTGAGTTGGCTCCTTACACCGTCGTTCGTCCCATGAACCGTGGGACCGACGACTCAGACACCTCCGCCAAGGCTACGGTGTCTTCCGAACCAGCGACCGTTGGGATGGTGGTGGCCTGAGGGTGGTTGGTCGTTTCTGGCGGGTTTCTGTCCGTCGTCGCCCACCGCACGCAGCCCGAAGACCTCCTGGTCCGCGCTCGACACCCCGATCATATCCACGCCATCTTTCCAAAGGCTGAGCTTGTTCACATGCCGAGCGCCGACTACCCGTATCGCGCCGTTGTTTCCCGAGACTCAGTTCAAACGGCCATGGTCAACCAAATCCAAACCATGGTGTATGACAACTTCAAGGCGAGCATTGACGATATCGAATACCACGACACGTGCATTGACGTCTGGCGCACGATGTGGGCCTACGGCCATCGGCATCGTCGTGGAGGAGTTTGAGGCGCCGGACCGACGGTCTCCTTCTTTGGGTGGCGCCCATCCGTATATCAGCGTGTGACGTGAGGCCACACACCGTGTTCGGGGTTCATGGTCTTGAGTCGTTCCAGCGAGGGTGTGTTGCACGGGCCCTCACGGAGGAGGGGGGCTCGAACGGTGTCGATGTCGTGGTTCATGCTGTTGCGTCCTTCAATGGCCGTCGAGTGGGAGCCAAGGCGGCCGTCGTTTCGGTGAAGCCTCGAGAAGGCCATTCGTTGACCGACGGTCAAGTCCGGGCTGAACACGGGCTGCCCGTCGAGCAGCAACCGCTCGTGCAACCAGCGATGCGAACGGCGTAGGAGCGCGTCCCAAACGGCCCCGAGCGGCTGGTCGTCTTCGACCATCATGGCCTTGAGCGACCCGCTGATGAACGGAAGGCTGGGGTCGGTTTTGCCCAAGTCCATGCAGAGGATTTGGCCCACACCTTCGACGGTGTAGCAAGCGCTCACCTGGATGGTGTTGCCGTTGAGGGAGATGGAACTCAACTCCACGTCGTGGCCGGGCAGTTCGACGCCTGCATTGAGGAGGTCCGCCATCAGTTCGTGGTCTTGATGGGCGTTAAGCGGCGTGGTTCCACCCACCGACAACCGTTCACGAAGTTCATGCTCGAGTGCGGTTTTGCACGCCAGGAGAATCGTTTGCAACAGTTCTGAGTACGAGAGATAGGCTTCAACTCGCCACCGGCGACCGTAGACGATCTCGCAGTCCCGCTCAGCACAGTAGTTGTCCGGCCCCACCACGCCGATGACGATGTGAGGCACGCCGTCGTCTTCCTCAACGAAGAGCAGCAGTGGGTCGGGTAAATCAACGCGGGCACAGAAGGCTTGAACGTCGGCGCCCGTCAGGTTGAACGAG
>JAYYDY010000027.1:0-43773 GCA_036160375.1 Thermoplasmatota archaeon
GGGCTGACAGCGAAGGTTCCTACGACCTCTACAGCTACGGCTTCCTCGGTTGGAGTCCATCCAGCCTGAGCACGGCCAACATCGACGTGGACTTCTCCACCTCGCTCGCTGAGTTCGGTGTCCCATGGAGCCGCATCGGTGGTATGCCATCCGAGATCGACATCGTGGCCATCGTCCAAGAGGAAACCACGGCTGACATCACGATCGCTCACCCAAGTCAGACCTTGGACTCCTCTGCTACCCTGCAGAGCCTGTCCAAGTTCATGACCGTCGAGTTGACCCACGGCGACCTCGCCGATGGAACGTTGACCTCCGAAGTTCTGGTCTACCAGTCCTACAAGGGCAGCACCACGGCAACCGGTCAGAAGAACTACGACCTGATGATCAAGACGCCCGCAGCCTGTGCCTACGACTGGGCCACCGTTGAGGACATTTCCATGGCCACCAACGTCGTCTTCGACGACAGCTACGTGGCTGGAACTGGCGACACGACCAACGTCCAGAGCACGATTGACATCAAGCGTGCCTGCCCAGTGATCGACACGGAAGGAACCAGCACCGACGACGGACTCGTTGACTTCAGCAAGGACGAAGACTCCGGCGCCTTCACCTTCAGCCTGACCAACTTGGCTGATGACGTGCAGGACGCAGAGTCCTCGCTGAGCTGGACCATGACCGAGGGTACCCAAGTGGCCTTCAACAACGACGACCTCATGGACGCTGTGCTCAACGGTCAGGACGTGACCTTCACGCCCAGAGTTGACCAATTCGGTACGCAAGTGTTCTCCTTCGAGGTCACGGACAGCAACGGCCTGAGCGACACCCACAACATCACCTTCACGGTGAACAACATCAACGACGCTCCGGTCATCTGTAACGTTGAGCGCTCCGACTGTATGCCGATCTTCTCCGAAGATGACGGCAACTACAACATCCTCCCAGAAGGCTTCGGTACCCACACCAAGTTCCTGGGCGATGTGTCGAACGCAACCCGTTCCTACATCCGTGACATGGCCAACGAGCAGGCTCCAACCCGCCAAGTCTACACCTGGTCCGCCAGCGCTGTTGACATGGGTACCACGGACGCTTGTTCTGCCTTCAGCGTTGACATCCTCAACAACGAACTGGCCATCACCGAGAACACCAACAACGAGTTGGGTGGCAAGTGTACGGTCACGCTCGGTCTCGCTGACGACGGTGCAGAAAACCAAGACGCAGCCACCTTCGATGTGGTCTTCTCGGTTGCACCTGTCAACGACGCTCCGGTGATCAAGGACTGGAACCGCACGACCGACACCGTCATGGTGGCTGACAACGGCTCGATCCCTGCTCTCCCATGGTCCATCTCCTTGATGGAAGATGACGAGAACGTGGCGAACTTGACCTACGACCTGTCCGCCATCAAGGCTGACGTCGACCACGAACTCGATGACCTGACCTGGACGGTTGAGTCCACGGACCAGTGTGTCTACACGAACTACTTCACCACGACCATCGTCGGTGATGACCTCGTGTTCGACCTCATCGAGGACGCTACGACCAACGCCAACGACTGGGAGATCGACTACCTCAACAACAACGGTATCCACCAGATTGGCCCATCCGGCTCTGAGTACTGTCAGATCCGCTTGGTCCTCCGAGACACGCCAACGGCCCCAACCACGCAGGGCGAGTACAACACGTACGTGCCAAACTACGACCCAAGCGTGATGGCCATTGCTGACTACCAGCAAGGTGTGGCTACCAAGGAAATCGGTGTTCGTGTTGAGAACGTCCGTGAGCAAGTGCCAGACTACTACTTCGACGACGAGGCTGGCTTCAGCTTCAACGGTGTCACCAACGTCATGACCGGTACCTACGTGCCGGTCACCGTCGCCGTCAACGGCGGTGGCGACGAGGGTCCATACCGATACGACCACATGCTGGCCATCACCTACCACACGGATGGACACGATGATGTCGAGTTGACTCGCTACTACGCTGTGCCTGACTACGGTGCCAGTGTCAAGTACACCGAGGATGTCTACATCACCAAGGACACGACCCACGTGTGGGTTGAGATGGACGTTGTGACCTGTTTGGCCAACCCCTGCGACATGTCGGTGACCGCTGCAGACCGCTTCCAGGCCGATGAGCCCGGATCGCACTACGCTATCATCAACAACGTGCAGAGCGACGACCCATGGTCCAAGCCCGGTCAGTACGGTAAGAACGCCACGAAGACCTCTGAGCGCCGACCGCTCCTCGAGGACAGCAACTGGTGTAACAACATCATGACCTCGCTTGCTACGGCTGACGTGTGTAACCACGCCAACCAGCCAGCCAGCAACTTCCTGGCCACGGACCAGTTCCTGCCAGATGTTGTGGAAACCATCGGTGCCAGCGCCGTTCCATCGTTCGCCCCAAGCATTGTCGCTGTGGCCCTCACGGGTCTCTTCGTCAGTGCCCTCTCCTTCGCCAGCCGCCGTGCTGACGACGAAGAGGAAGTCGAGTCGATGGCTGAAGACGACGCAGCCGTCAGCCCTGTGATTGCTACCATCTTGATGGTCGCCATCACCGTGGTGCTGTCCGGTGTCATCTACGTGTGGGCTTCCAGCCTGGCTGAAACCGACGTGAAGGGTGTGCCTCGTGTCACCTTCGATATCGAAGACATCAACGGATTCGATGCCGATCAAGGCCACTGGCGCATCACGGTCGAGCAATCCCAAACGCCGCTTGCTACGCAAGCTGTTGAGGTGAAGGTGTTCTACACCAACGCCACGGGTGCGCTCAACACCTACTCGGTGAACTTGGCTGACAGCGCCGGTGTGTACGGGTTCAACCCTGCCAACAGCGACGCCTTCGTGACATTCGTGGACTCGGTGACCAAGGAACAAATCTCAGAAACGGAGACCCGGTCAATCTCGACCTTCAACTCCGGAGACACGATCTTTGTCCGAACCCACGCACCTGACGGTACGCCTCTTGAAGATGTGACGATCACCCTGAGCTATGCTCCAATCAATGGAGACGGTGCTTTGCTCCGAACTTGGGATGACCTGAGCTACGACAAGAAGGCTTGAGGCCTGACGAACGTCGAAGCGACGTCGTCTTCGGACGACCGCCTCGGAGAGCGAGGCCCTACGGGGCCTCCTCTCCTTGGTGAGCTTGCGAGTCGATAGACAAAGTCCTAGGTGAATCCCATGGCTGCAGATGAACAACCCAAAGTTGTGGTCTTTGACTGCGACGGGGTGCTCGTGGATGCCGTGAGTTCCTGGAGGACCCTTCACGACTCGTTTGGTACGGACAACGCCGTGAACCTCACCCGCTTTATCCGTGGTGAGATCAGCGACGTTGAGTTCATGCGCTCCGACATCCGGATGTGGAAGGCGGTGAGAAACCCCATCCACCAGGACGAGCTGTTCAGGGCCTACGCCGGTGTCAAGTTGATGCCTGGTGCACGCGAGTGCGTTGAACGCCTCCAGGAGGCGGGTGTCTTTGTGGCCATCGTGAGTGCTGGTGTCGACTTGTTCGTGAGTTCCATTGCGAGCATGCTCAAAGTCGATGACTGGATCGCCAACGGGTTCGTCTTTGACGACGAGGGCTACCTCACGGACGAGGGTGTGTGCCGCCTCCACGCCAGTGGAAAAGGTGCCATCATCTCCCGATTGCTGGAGATGAACGACCTTGAGGCAAAGGACTGTGTGTCCGTCGGTGATTCAGAGATGGACTTGTCCATGATGGTCGAAGGCAGCCGGTTCATCGGATTCAACCCCACACGCGACAGTTCAAAGGAAGCGTTTGAGACCGCCGGTGTACCTGTGGTGAACGTCAAAGACCTGCAGGCCATTTTGCCACTGATGGGCTTTGACGTGGATGGAAATTAAGACGCCTAAGGTGTTTAATCCACCATCCCCATCGCTCTGTCATGGCGGGACCACGATGCCGTCGAGAGGCTCGGCGAGCCGTTTTGCTCGCCATGCTCATCGGCTCGGTGTTCCTTGCAGGGTGTTTGGGTGGCAGCGAGTCAACCTCCACCTCGGAGGACGATGAAGGTCCGATCACCCTTACCGTGTGGCACACGTTTGCGGCAGAAAGCAAGGAAGAGAACGTCTTCTTGTCCTCCATCCGGGCTTTTGAGGCGGTTCATCCGAACATCACGGTTGAGGCCTCACTCGTGCCCTTTGGCGATGCTGACAACCTGTTCATGACGGCCGCTCAAGGCGGCGAAGCACCCGATTTGATGCGGCTTTCGAGCGATCAACTGGGTGCCATCGGCGAGGTGCGTGTGGATGGGTTTCCACTGTTGGAGGACCTCCGCCCACACCTCACTCCCGTTCAACGCGCTCAATTTGACGAGCGTGCCCTCCACGCTATGAGGTACGATGATGCCTTGTACGGCGTGCCGGCGAGCCAAGATGCCCTTTCTTTGATTTACAACAAGGCCATCTTTGATGCTCGAGGTGTGGACTATCCCGATGCTTCATGGACGCAAGACGATTTGCTGCAGGCAGCGCAGACGCTAACCTATCAAGACGTCCAGGGACTGGCATTGCCGGTCAAATCCGCCTACTGGTGGTTTGGGTTCCAAGCGGGCTGGGGTGGCTCCTTGTTCAACGAAACCGGGGCTCCTACCCTGAATTCCAACGGTTCAGCTGATGCCTTGGACTGGTTGCTCGATTTGGAATTGGAGCATGAAGTGGTGGCTACCGGCACACAAACAGAGGGCATGAAAAACCAGTTTATCGGCTCCAAAGCCGCCATGATCGTTGACGGTCCGTGGAATTGGGCCACTTACGAAGCGAGCCGGTTGGACGTGGGTCAAGCCATGCTTCCGGTCATCGATGAAACGGGGGAGCGCGTGGCTCCCCTCGTCACCTACAAAGGTTGGACCGTCAGTAAACAGAGTGTTCACAAATTGGCTGCCGTGGACTTGGCCCTGTTTCTCTCCAGTGAAGACGTCCAGAAGCAGTTTGCGTTGGAGACATACACCCTGCCAACCCACCTTGGTGCGGCTGCGGACGAAGCGGTTCGTGCCGACGAAGTGCTGGCGGGATTCATGGACCAGCTGAACGCTGGTACACCGGCGCCGACCACGCGCGGCATGGCCCTCGTTTACGGCCCTTTGGTCACCGCCTTTGAGCAAGTCTACACCGGGACTGCCACCGCCGAGGCAGCCCTTTTGGGAGCCAATGAAGCGCTTATTGAAGAAATGGATGGCTTGGAGCGAGCTGCGCCGCCGCCCAAGAACGAGGGCTACCGAATCATTACGGTGAATTTCACAACAGATGATTCGTCGACGTACACCGTTCTTGTTGATGGAGAAACGCATTCAAGTCTCTCATCCGGGAATCTCACCCCCTCCTCACTCCCCGCTTACGACACATGTTTAGCCGACGGGATGGAGATGGCGTACGTCGGCTCAAATCGCCTCATTCCCAGTGGTAGCACGGTCATTGAGTGTTCACTGACCGGTATGGTGCCAGGTGCGCTCCATCAAATCGAGGTGGAAGGGGACTCGGGTTCGGTGTTGAGCCAAGAACTCAGCACCGACGTTGGTGATGTTGTGCCCACCAGCGGCGACACCTCTGCCGTGCTGTTCGCCTTGGGCGCCATCGTTGTCTCACTGGTGGCGTTGCTCAGTTTCGGTCGGTACATGGATGTCAAAGCGGGCCGGCTGCACGCTCGCTCTGCCCACGCCTACATCGCACCGGCCATGCTGGCCCTTGCCGTCTTGACCTTCTATCCCGTCCTCTACGGGTTCTGGCTTTCGTTCACCAACGCCGATGCCACGCGGTTGGGCGATGAATCGTTCGTTGGACTGATCAATTTCCTCGATGTGTTCACCTCCTCGGGTTTCCTTCGTGTGACCCTGTTCACCTTGGTGTGGACGGTGAGCAACGTCGCTGCTCACATCGGCCTTGGGCTCTTCCTCGCGCTGGTGTTGCACCGTGCCAACATTCGTGGCACCACGGTGTATCGCACGGTGTTGCTCCTGCCTTGGGCCATCCCGTCGTACATCTCCGTTCTCGTTTGGAAGGGGATGTTCCAACCCGAGGGTCTTGTCAATGACGTGCTCGGGACCGAGTTCCAATTCCTAGCCGACCCCACGGGGGCGCAACTCGTGGTGATTTTCGTCAACATTTGGCTCGGCGTTCCGTTCATGATGATGTCCCTCAGCGGTGCTCTTCAGGCCCTGCCAAAGGAGATGTACGAAGCCGCCCAACTCGACGGGGTCGGTTCGTGGGACACCTTCCGTCATCTCACCTTCCCGAACCTCAAGAGTGCCCTTGTGCCGCTGTCGTTGCTCGGATTTATTTGGACGTTCAACATGTTCAACGTGATTTACCTTCTAACCGACGGCGGTCCCGACCTGTACTTTGGTGAGCCCGGGCAGACGGACATTCTCATCACGTATGTTTACGACGTCGCCTTCCGAGACGGTGCGTACGGCGTGGCAGCTGCATGGTCCGTGGTGATTTTCCTAATGTTACTGGCGTTCTCTTGGACGTACATGAAGCGCACGAATGCAACGGAGGCGACGGTATGATTTCTCCTGAAACGGTTCGGCGATGGTACACGCCCGTTGAGGTGTCCACCCTTCGGAGATGGCTGCTGGTCAGCGTGGTGGTCAACGTGATGTTGCTCTCCGTCGATGTGTTGCGTGGCGGTGAATCCTTCCTCATTGGGGTCCTCGGGATTTTGATGATGGGTGCTCTCCTCAACTCCCTTCCGCAGGAACAGAAACCTGCTTCTCGAAACCAATCCTTGATGCTTGGCGGCGCCGTGTTGTTGTGCGGGTTGGTTCGTTTGCTCGGGACGCCCATGAGCCTGTTCGACTGTTGGATGCATGCCTGGATGGTTGGCCCAGGTGCCCTGACCATCCTCTGGGTCTCCAGTCGCCCTGTGTCGGCCTGGTCAACGCGTTCCCTGTCCATCAGTGCCGTGGAATATGGACTGGCGAGGAACCGATCCCTTGCACCGCGTTTCCAAGCCTTTGGTGCTCATCTTGTGCTCTTGCATTTCGTGGTCCTCACCCTCCTCCCGCTGGTGTGGATCCTCGACATCGCCCTTTCGCCTGGCAATGCGCTTGGGGGTTCATTGGGTGGACCTTACACCACCGAACATTTCTCCAACATGTTGGGCAGCGATGCTTTTTGGACGTGGATGAGAAATTCCCTCATCGTCAGCATCGGCACCACCCTGTTGGGGCTGGTCGTTGCCATTCCCGCCGGGTATGCGTTCAGCCGCTACAAGTTCACAGGCAGGGACGTGTCCATGTTTGCGTTCTTGCTGGTGCAAATGTTCCCCGGCATCATCATCCTCGTGCCGTACTTCTTGGTGATGAAATCGCTCGGCCTGTTGAATTCTCATTTGGGCCTCATTCTCGCCTACTGTGTCACGGCCCTCCCGTTGTGCGTATGGATGTTGAAAGGCTTCTTTGACACGGTGCCTCGAGAACTCGAAGAGGCAGCGTTGTTGGACGGCTGTAACCAGTTTCAGGTGTTCACCAAGGTGGTGCTGCCCCTCTCGTTGCCGGCCGTTGCGGTCACGGCGCTCTTCAGTTTCCTCGCAGCATGGAATGAATTCCTGCTGGCCTTGACGTTCAACACGTCCAACGACATGTACACGCTGCCGGTTGGTTTGGCGTCAATGATTTCCAGCACGGGCCAAGCGTGGGGCGATTTTGCTGCGGCCAGCCTTCTGGTGAGTTTGCCGGTGGCCTTGCTGTTCCTGTTTTTCCAGAAGTTCCTCATCGAGGGACTGTCCGCTGGAGGCGTCAAGGGGTGAGAACACATGGTGAGTGTGAAATTTGAAGGAGTATCGAAGCGATATGAAGACGGGTTTGAAGCCGTTTCAGAGCTTAATTTAGAAGTGCGAGACGGGGAATTCCTGGTGTTGCTTGGGCCATCGGGTTGCGGCAAGTCAACCACCCTGCGAATGCTGGCTGGCCTCGAGGAAGTGACCGACGGAGCCGTCAGCATTGACGGCGTCGTCGTGAACCACCTCCCTGCTGGCGCCCGTGGACTGGGCATGGTGTTCCAGTCCTACGCCCTCTACCCGCACATGAGCGTCCGCGACAACATGACCTTCGGGTTGCGAATGGCCAAAGGCGCTGACCGGCTCCCCGACGGCGAAATCGCCACGAGGGCCAAAGAGACGGCGGCGATGTTGGAGTTAAGCGACCACCTCGACAAGAAGCCCAAGGAACTGAGCGGTGGTCAGCGGCAGCGTGTTGCCCTCGGTCGTGCCTTGATTCGTCGTCCAAAGGTGCTGTTGATGGACGAGCCGCTCTCGAATTTAGACGCCGAATTGCGCCATCAGATGCGTCATGAAATTCGTCGACTCCACGATGAACTCGGCACCACGACCATCTACGTCACGCACGACCAAATCGAAGCGATGACCCTGGCCGACAGAGTGGCCATCCTCGACAAAGGCGTGCTTCAACAGCACGCTCCGCCGCTTGAGGCCTACCAGCAACCGGCGAACGAATTTGTTCAATCCTTCTTGTGTCGCCACCTTGACGATTTGGTCGAGACGGCCAACACCTTGCTTCGACCTTCAGGGGAGGGTGCTTGATGTTGACGCGCACGCCCGCTGCGATGCTGGTGGCGTTGTTGCTCATCGTCGTGGCTTCGCCGCTGGTGACCAACGATGCGGAGGCTGCGACCGGTCGGTCTGGCGAATTCATCACGCTCACCTACACAGGCAACGCCACATCGGTGGAACTCATCGGTGAATGGAACTGGAGTGAAACGCTGACCATGACTCGTAACGGGGATGTTTGGAGCGTGGACGTTGAACTCTCAGAGGGTCTGTACTGCTACAAATTCATTGTTGACGGCGCCTACATCTTCGACCCGAGCAATCCAGAACGCGTGTACTGCGATGACATCGAGAACTCTTTGTTGCGTGTGGACGATCACCTGCGCCCTCACTACACCGCCGCCTTGACGGATGTTGCCCTCGAGGTGACTTACCATGCCGGCTCCACCGGTGCGCTTCACGACGGTGTTCCCTCCGCGTTGGCTGGCGCCACGTGGGACGACATGACGTCGACATGGACGCTTCCGCTGTCCAGCCTTGTGGACGGGAAGCACACGATGAAGATCGAAGGATTTGACACCGACGGACATCCTGCCTACGACCTCTTGGTCCCGTTCTGGACCGGGCCTCACGCTGATTTTGTCTGGGAGGACGCTCTGGTGTACATGATCATGACCGACCGTTTTGTCAACGGCAACACCAGTAACGACGGTACCAGCACGGGTGCTACCCAAGGGGCGGACTGGCAGGGTGGAGATTTTGCCGGCGTCACGCAGATGATTGAGTCGGGCTACTTTGCCGACCTCGGCGTCAATGCCCTCTGGCTCACCCCGTTCAACACGGCTGCGACCGGGACGGGCAAAGCAGCGGACGGTGTGCACGATGTGTCGGCCTTCCACGGCTATTGGCCCATCGAGGCACGGGGGGTTGAACCTCGATTGGGGACGGAGGCCGAACTTCAGGCCATGATCGAAGCGGCCCACGACGATGGCATGCGTGTGATGATGGATTACGTGGTCAACCACGTCCATGAAGACCACGAGTACGTCCAGAACAACTCGGACTGGTTCAACACGGGTTGCATTTGCGGTCAGGCTGACTGTGATTGGACAGAACACCGGCTCGACTGTCAATTCACGGCCTACATGCCCGATGTCAACTGGAAGAACCGTCAGGCATCCGAACAGATGATCGCTGATGCCCTGTGGTGGATGGAAACCTTCGACCTTGACGGCGCTCGCATCGATGCCGTGAAGCACGTTGAGAATTTGGCCGTCTCAAATTTGGTTGCACAAATCAACGAACGGTTTGAGACCGTGGGTAACGATGTCTACCTCAAGGGAGAAACCGCCATGGGTTGGTCGGGGCATTCCCTTGAAGACAACCAAGCCCAGTACGGGGCCATCAACGCCTACATGGGACCTGATGGCTTGGACGGTCAGGCCGATTTCGTTCTCTACCATGCCGTCGTGGACAATGTGTTTGTCTCCGGGAATGAAAACTACCAGCACTTGGATTTCTGGACCAATCGAAGCCAGGACCAATACACGCCCGGCTCCCTGATGGTCCCCTACGTGGGCAGTCATGACGTTCCTCGCCTCACCAGCCGTGCAGACACTGGCACCGGTGATGCCTACAATCAGTGGGTCGAGGACGGTCTTCCCGGGCAGCCGGGCGATGTTTCCGCCTACCATGCCGCCCTCCAAGCCTACGGTTGGTTGTTGACCACGCCCGGTGCTCCTTTGCTCTATTACGGCGATGAATACGGTGAGTACGGCGGTGCTGACCCCGATAACCGGCACATGTATCGCGCTCAATCTTCGTGGAGCGACCACGAAGCGGCGCTCTTTGAGAACATCTCGCAACTCGGGCAACTTCGTCTCGAGTCCATCGCCCTGCGACAGGGCGTGTACAGCACCCGTCTGGCCATGGCCAACCTGCTGGCGTACAACATGACCCATGACGAGCAAGCCATGACCGTGGTGCTGAACCGGGGCGGGCCAACGCAACTCAGTGGCTTTGCAACCAACGACACGGTGCGCTTTGGCTCGGGTCCACTGGCCAATGGGAGCTTGACTGTTCCCGCTCATTCGGTCACGGTGATCGAACTGAACGCCGTCGTCGACCAACCGTCAACCAACGAAACCGACGGGAACACCACCGTCCCTGGATGCACGGACCCGACCGCTGAGAATTACAATTCGTCGGCGACCGTGGACGACGGCAGTTGCACGTACCCACCTTTGCCTGTCCCCGGATGCACCGACGAGACCGCGACCAATTACGACGCAGCGGCCACGGAGGACGACGGTACGTGCCAGTACGAGACGGACCCCGAAGACCCATGCGCCGATGTGGTCTGCGATGCATGTCCTCAGGGATGGACCACACTGCCTGCAGAGGAGGGTGGATGCTGTCCGATTTGCATTGACCCCAATGAAAACAATCAGTCGGGTGATGGTTCAACCAACGAGACCACCACCAACGGTACCGCCAACAACGGGACCGCCGGTGAAGGCACTGGAAATGCCACGAACGGAACGAACAACGAAACCAACATGCAAATTTGCGACCTTTGTTGCGGTGAGACCTACGAGCATCCTGCTGACGAACCCTGTCCCGTTGCCATGTGCGAGCCATGCGAGGAAGAAGAGGCCAGCACGACCACCTCATCGGCCGTTACGGTAAGAAACGTCTTGATCGGTGCGGTTCTCCTGTTGGTGCTGATGTTGGTCGTGACGGGGAGAAGTCCACCGAAACAAGAGTTGGACGGTGCGTTTGAGGCGCCTTCCAATCAGGAAAACTTCTCGTAGAAGTGCACGTAATCGGCGATCATTCTCGTTCCGGTGAATCGAGCAGAAGTGGCGATGCTCGCACGCATCAGTTTGGCCCAGCGTTCCGGACCTTCGTCCCAAAGCGGGAGGACTTCTTGTTCCAATACGCTGTAGATGTTCTCGGCGTCCCGTGCATCGTCTCGTTCATCCTCCGCACTGCCAATGGCCCAACCGTTCACGCCGTGCTCGCAACCCTCAGGCCACCAACCGTCAAGGATGGAGCAGTTGGGCACGCCGTTCATGGCGGCTTTCATGCCCGAGGTGCCGGAGGCTTCCAGCGGACGAATCGGGTTGTTCAGCCAGATGTCCACGCCGCTGGTCATCGCAAGGCCGGTGTCCATGTCGTAGTTCTCGATGAAGGCCACGGGGATGTCGTCTGCTACCTCTTCGGCCGAGGCGAAAATGTCCCGAATCAGTTGCTTCCCTCCCTCGTCCTTGGGGTGGGCTTTGCCGCTGAAGACGAACTGGATTCGGTTCGCTCCAATGGAACGAAGCCGCTCGAGGTCGCTGAACACGAGGTTGGCTCGTTTGTAGGTGGCGAATCGCCGTGCGAAGCCGATGGTCAATCGGTCTTCGTGAAGTTCCACGCCGGTCGAAGCACGAACCAGTTCACGCAACATCCGTCGGTTGGCATGACGGGCTTCCAACAGCGCTGCATCGGGGAGGCTGCCGGCGTAGCCGAGTTGACTGGGGTCTTCCTTCCAACCAGGGAGGTGGGCATCAAACAAGCCGCTCATCTGCGGGGAAGTCCACGTGATGTGGTGAACACCGTTGGTGATGGGGGCGATGTGGGTGCTTCCAAACATCGTGGAGGCCACCTGTGCGTTGAGGTTGGATACGGCGTTGACGGAGGTTGACAACGCCACGGCGAGGTGTGACATGGAACAGCGGCGCCCTTCTTCTGAATCCCCAGCGTTTCGAACCAAGTCCTCGGCATCGTCGGGCAGAAGATCACCGATCACCTCGCGTACCAACGACCACTCAAACCGGTCATGGCCGGCTGGTACCGGCGTGTGCGTGGTGAACAAGGTTCGCTGTGCGAGCTCTTCTCTGGTCCAACCCTGGCGCAGCATTTCGAGCATGGCGAACGTGCAGTGCCCTTCGTTGAGGTGCATGCCAGCGAAGTCGTGACCGAGGGCTTGCAGGGCTTGGATGCCGCCCACGCCGAGCAGGTATTCTTGTCGTACACGCATGCCATCGTCACCACCGTACAACCGTGCCCCCAAGCCCACGAAGGATGCGGTGTTGTTGGGATGGGCGGTGTCGAGGAAATAGACGGGAACGACATGACCGGAGACGCCCACGACGTCCGTCTTCCAGATGGTGGCGAACAGTGTTTCACCGTCAAGGGGCAATTGAATGGTCTTCCCCGTGTTCACGAGGTGTTCAGCAGGGTCGATAGGGGCATAACTCTCGGATTGGACGCCGGCCTGGTCGAGGTGCTGTCGTCCGTAGCCTTCTCGGTAGAGCAGGCTCATGCCCACCAAAGGTAAACGAGCATCAGCGGCTGATTTCACGTGGTCGCCCGCTAACACACCAAGGCCACCAGAGTAGGTGTGGAGTTCAGACCAAAGCCCAATTTCGGCGGTGAAATACGCGAGGGGTGGCATCGGACCAACCTATCGAAAATTGGGTTATGAGGTTCACGGTAAGCCATTCTACTCGGGCAGGTCGCTCCATGCAAAGGCCCATTCCCAATTGCCCTCGAAGGTCCCCGGCGTGTTCATTCTCGCTTCTTCACCCAAGCCGAGAATGTCCTGCAGGGGAAACATGGCCATCGCAGCGTTGCTTTCCCTCGCCAAACGCATCAATCCCGCCGAGGGTGTCTCATCGGGTTGAAGCAAGGTGTATACGCGCTGTTTCGTTTCTTCGTCAAGGCTCACCCACCATCCGTAAGTGGTGTTGTTGTCGTGGGTTCCGGTGTAGACGACGTGATCGCTTTGGATGTTATCTGGATGATGCGGGTTGGATGGGTTGCCGTCGAAACCAAACTGCAGAACCGCCATCCCGGGGAGGTTGTAGCGTCGACGCAGGGCGACGACCTCCTCGGGGATGATACCCAAGTCTTCGGCGAGCAGGCGTCCGGGCGCACCACTCGCATCGATGAGGGCTTCCATGAGTTCGCCTTCAGGGCCATCTTGCCACCAACCATGTCGGGCATCTTCGTCTTCTGTTGGAATCGCCCAGTTCGAATGAACGGCTCTGAAGTGGTCGATGCGAACGATGTCAAACAACCGAAGCATTCGCTGCATTCGCTCTCTCCACCAGCGCCAACCCTCGCGTCGGTGGGCTTCCCAGCGGTAGAGGACCGTCCCCCATTTTTGTCCACCTTCCGAGAAATAATCGGGTGGGACACCGGCCACCACCTCTGGCATCCCCGCTTCATTGAGTTGGAAGAGATGGCGGTGGGCCCATACATCTGCCGAGTCGTGGGAGACGAAGATGGGCAGATCACCGATGAGGGCCACTCCATGCTCCACTGCTGTTTGTTGCAGTTGGTGCCACGCTGATTGGAAACGTTGCTGTTGCGTCACGTGCAGTTTGGCCCGTTCACGGTACTCAGCCAAGGCAGCAGGTTCTCGGTCTCGCAGTGGGGTGGGCCAGGCAAACCACGGCTTTCCATCATGGTCCTCCTTGATGGCAGCATACAGGCCCCAATCTTCCAACCAATAGGCGTCATCGTCCATGGGCGCCTCGGATTCCGCTTCCATCAGGGCCGGCCATGCAGCGAACGCCGTAGGTGAGGCGTAGGGTGAGCCGTGTTCGTCGGGCGGCGTGAGGGGCAAAACCTGCCATGAACGGTAATCATGGTCGCTGAGCCATCGCACGAAGCGTTGCGCATCGGCAAGGCATGGGTTTGGAAGCGAAGTGAGGTGGCACAGAACGCCGTTCCCTTCCATGCCTCTTCAAAACGCGATAAAGCCTTTCAATCTATCACGCCACGGAGTTGCAATGCGCTCGAAGGCCGTGTTCCTCGTGCTGATATTTTTTGCCTCACTTTTTGGTGGTTTTGTCCAAGGACAAACCCCCGAAGACATCACCGTGGACGGTGATTATTCGGATTGGTCTTCCGATTCGCTGATGGCCACTGACAGCAGCGGGGTTGACTTCCGTTTGACCTGGAACGAGACCATGTTGTTCCTCGGATGGGACGGGACCGATTGGAAATCCACCTTCGAAGGGGCCGATTTGTTCGTCTACCTCAACACCTCTGAGGGCGGTTCCGTTCTCGCAAGGGATTGGGGTTTTGCTCACACCCTCCCGTTCGCAGCCGACCACGGGTTTGTCCTCGAAGACGACACCTACTACCAGCACATCGCCTACGACGGCAGTTCGTGGACCGACCAGTCCACCACGGTGGACCTCTATGCGGGCTGGGCCGACAACAAAGCCACCGAATTCGCCCTTCCATGGTCGGCGTTGGGTCAACCCACGTCCTTTGACATCCTCGTTTACGCGCAGTGGCAAGACGAAGGCAACGTCTGGGCTTCCTTCCCGGTGCAGAACCCGGCCAGCAACAACGGTGCCGAGACCTTCACCCATGCCTGGCACGCCGAGAACATCTCCAACGCGACCGCTCCGCAACTACTCCCCATCATCGAATCAGGTGGCGCAGAGAAGGTCGACGACGCCCTCAACTTGGCCATCGTGTTCCACCAACATCAACCGTACTACAAGAACAAACTCACGGGGATGTACGAGATGCCATGGGTCCGTGTTCACGCCATGACCGAATACGTTGATTCCCCGGGTATTCTTGCCGACACCGACACCAAAGTCACCTACAACCTCGTGCCGTCGTTCATCGAACAACAGGTCGACTACCACGTCAGCGAAACCTTGGATGTTCACACCGACATCGCCAAGCGTTCATGGAGTGAAGGTGGCTACCCCAACGCCACGGCCCTCGAACTCCACACCATGCAGTTCCAGTCCTTTTGGAACAGCGGCTGGATCTACAACGTGTCGCAAAGCGACGACAAATTGGGTTGGCTCTATCCTTCAAGCGCCCGGTACAAGGAACTCTACGACATGACCCTCCACAACCTCAAGCCGGACACCATCATGGACGACGAATTGCTTGCTCCACAGGACTTCCTCGACCTGCAAGTTCTGTGGTACCTCTACCAGTTCTCGCCCGACTACGTGTTGGGTGCGTACAACAGCAGTCATCGTGATGAGGGGCTCATCGCCCTGTTCATGCAAGACGGGGATTACAGCTTGGCCGACCTTTCCTACGTGCTGGATGCCCAACACGACCACATGGGCAACGTCTTGCCGATGTACAGCGAGTTGGCTGCCAACGGGCAGGTTGAATTGACCACCACGCCGTACTACCACCCCATCATGCCACTGCTCATGATGGACGGTTGGACCATGGAAGACGGTATCCGAGTCAACAAAGAAGCTTGGCCGGAGGATGTGCAGAACCACCTCGTGACCGGCATGGACCTGTTCGAGCAAGAACTTGGCTTCCGCCCGACGGGCATGTGGCCCAGCGAAGAGGCCGTTTCACCCGCCATGGTTGAGCCCGTGACCGACGTGGGCATTCAGTGGATGGTCACCGACGAAGAGATCCTCAAGCAATCCACCGACGTCAACGGGAATTTGGTCGATGTTGAGGACGCTGCCAACTTGGCCACGCCATGGACCGTCACCGGTGCTGAGGGCGGCGAAATCGCCGTCATCTTCCGAGACCGGGTCATCTCTGACCGCATCGCTTTCCAGTATGGCACGATGACGCCCGAGGCCGCCGTTTCGGACTTTATCGCCTACCTCGATAACGTTCGACAACAACTTCTCGATGCCGGCGAGGACCCCTCGGAACACCTTCTGACGGTGGCGTTGGACGGGGAGAATTGGATGTTTATGTCTGAGTTCCAGCACCACGACAACGCTCGCCCGTTCATGGCCGAGTGGTACGGTCGTTTGGCCGACCACCCGACCATCGTGACGACCACGCCGTCCGAATTCCTGACCAAGGGAACCGACCTGCCCGAAATCCAAACCATCGGTACGGGTTCGTGGATTGACGGTACCTTGCGTACGTGGGCGGGTGAGGAGGAAGAAAGCCTCGCCTGGCAGCGCTTGGTGGAGGCCCGTCAAGCCCTCGTCGAATTTGAGGCCTCGAACCCCAACGACCCCGGTCTTCCGGCGGCGTGGGAATCGCTCTACATCGCTGAAGGCAGCGACTGGTATTGGTGGTACGGACTTGACCAAGACAGCGGTTACGACGAGAATTGGGACGTGCTGTTCAAGGTTCATCTCTCAAACATCTACCGCGCCATCAACCTCGACCTCCCGCCTTACCTTCAGGACCTCTGGACCAATCCTGCCGTTCCGGACCCCGCTGCTTCCGGCATCATTGAGCCGATGATCGACGGCATTGCGTTGCCCGGAGAGTGGGACGGCGCAGCTCGGTACGATGCACCGGTGTCCGGTGGCAATTTCGACATTGAGTCCTTCCACTTCGGCTACGATGCTTCCAATGTCTTCATTCGCGTCGACGCCGCGACCCTCGATGAGCTGGAGGATGCAGCAGGTGTGGGCCAGTACGATTCACCCGACCTTGCGATTTACTTCATGCAACCGAATGCGGTCAATTTCAACGAGGCCGAGACCAATTTCCGCACCTACTATGGCAATCAGATTCTCGGGTTCCCGTCCAAGCACATGGTCGCCTTTGACTTTGATACCCTGCGAGAGGACGGTCGAGCGAAGTGGAACTTGTTCAGCGCTCAGGGCAAGGTCGGCGACGAGGAGCGATGGGTGCTCTCCGGCAGTTCCAACCTCGGTGGTTGCGCTGTGGATGAGGTGTACGAGTTCTCTGTTCCTTGGGCGGACATCGGCTTGGCACCCCGCTATTCAACCCGCGTCAAGGTGGTCACTTCATGGCGAGATTCGCTGTCCTACGGCGACGGCACCGATGCCGAAATGGCGCCTCCTGCGCCGGCCGAGATGGTGCTTCCTGACCTTGAGCAGTGGGTCACGCTGCTCGAACTCGACGATGCGGTGGGCGATGAGACAGGTGATGGCGACTACGTCTATCCGCTGGCCACCGACTTCAACACGCCGGGCGGCGGAGGTCTCTGGGACGCTACCCACCTCACGGTACGCCAGAGCGCTTGGAACGCACAGTTCATTCTCACCATGGACGAGATGACCGACATATGGGGCCTGGCCAACGGCTTCAGCCATCAAATCGTTCAGATTTACGTCGACCAGGGCGACACCTCCTACGGTCGTACGTCCATGCTCACCGGTGCCAATGCTGAGGTGCATCCGGACTGGGCATGGGAAGTGGCCATCAGCGGGACGGGCGAGCCGGGCGCGGTGCAGGCCGTTCAGGCTGAAACCGGCAGCGCCTCGGCTCGCGGTGTTGACGTGTCCGGTGATGTCGATGCCAAAACCATCACGTTCACCGTGAGCAAGGACGTCATTGGCTCCGACATTCCGAACTACCGCTACATCATCGTCATCGGGAGCCAAGATGGGTTTGGCACCGGAAAGTGGCGTGATGTGATGGAGGAACCCGCCACGTGGACCCTTGGCGGTGGGGCCAACCCTGCGCCGGACGACGGGATCGATTACGACCCGAACATCATCGATGTCATCTTGGAGGGTGAAGGCCAAACCGCCATGCTCTCGAGTTATGACGTGGCAGGCCACACCTATGCGCAGTTAACCGGCTTCGAAATGCCGGAAGTACCGCAACAAATCTTCGGGGCTTCCGTTGACACGGTCACCTCTTCTTCTGCCGTGTTGACATGGTCCACCACCGTAGCGGAGGCCACGTCCATCAAGGTCGCACCGGCTGGACAGGCACCAAGCGCAGAGGATATCATGCAGTCAACCCCAGCGGGAACCGACCATGCCGTCACCGTCACCGGATTGGAGGTGAGCACCAGTTATTGGGCTCACATTTCCGCCAACGACACCGAGGATGTGGTCGTATGGTTCAACACCAGCAGCATCGTCGACGAAACAGCCCCCGAGCTGCTGAATCTCGCAGCCGAAGTGCTCGAGGACGGCCGAGTCACGGTGTCGTGGTACACCTCTGAAAGTGCGACTGAATCCATTCTGATCAACGGTGAATCCGTCCACGAAGACGCTTTCGCGACCAAAAAGAATCACGCCTTCACCACGGAGGTGCTCGGCGATGGTACGTACGATTTGGAGGTCATCAGCGCTGATGCATCGGGGAACATCAACGCCAGTTCGCTGTCGTTCACGGTGGACGCAGGAGCGACCGTCGATGACACGCCGAGCACGAGCGATGACGGCACCTCCGATGACGAGGCAGCCGCAGAGGTATCAAACACCACCCTGCAATTGGTGGCCTTGATCGTCTTGGTTCTTGTGTTGTTGGCCTTCCTTCGGGTGCGTGGCCATGAACCCGACGAGCACGACCCGTGGAAGTGAGGTCCTCAAGCGAACGGAATCGAAATCGACTTGTGACTCTTCAGGTTGATGATGGTCAACATGCACGGCTTCGGCTGGAACCCCAGCATTCGCTGGTAGGATGTTTGGTCCTGCCATGTGCTCGAACAGACGAGGGTGGTACCTCTGAAGTCAACACATTCGTGCCCGTGAACGTGGCCGGTGACGAAGATATCGGGGACTTCACGAATGACCAGTCCGTCCTCCGGTTCGGGTGAAAGCGGGGTTTTACCGCCCCACTGCGGTGCGAGATGACGGCGGCGGAGCATCTCTCGCATCGCCTCCACCGGGTCAGCGTAGGTCACGGTTCGCAGCCCCGCGACAAAGTCGTCGATGGATTTCCCGTGGTAGGACAACAGCCGAACACCGTGCAGCGAGAAATCGCACGGGTTGCCAACAAACGTGGTGGTGTTGTAGTCCTGCTGAATGTCCTTCTCAAAGGTGGGTTGGGGTTCCGCCGGGCGCACAGCATCGTGGTTTCCGGGGAGCATGAGGCACTCGACCCACTCCGGAAGCAGCTCCAAGAGGCGAGCAAATTCACTGTACTGGGCGAACAGGTCGGGGATGGCGAGTTCTTTGTCCTGGCCGGGGTAAATGCCCACACCGTCGACGCAATCGCCGGAGAGAATGAGGTACTTGATCGTCTTCGCCAGCGGGTCGGTGTGGAACCATCGCACCATCTTGTGCCACTGGGCTTCGAGGAAGGTCTTCGAGCCGACGTGAATGTCGGACAGGAACGCCACACTGACACCTGCCTCAGAACTCACCTTGTTGTGCTTGGTTTCAAGCGGGAAATGCAAATCATCGACGTAGAAAATGTCCCCTGTTTGACTGAACGTGCCGGAGACGCCCATGACGTCGTCAGGCATCAAGCCGGCTTCCAGAATCTGTTCATGCGCACGGTCTCGGTCGTCACCGCTGCGCTTCGTGAGCAAACAGGTCATCTCTCCGGTTTCGTCCTCAAGTCCCCACATCAGATGGCCGTTCTTGGTGTAGCGTGGTTCATTCACTAAGCCGATGGCGACCGCTTTGTTGTCGTAGCCTTGGTAGCGAGAATACTCGGCGAGAAGACGTGAAATTTCCTGATGTTTCCGTGGAAGGTTTGAATTTTGCACGATGAGTTTCCGGATGCTTTGCAAGCGGTCGTTGAAGCACGCCGTGATGTCCGTCATTTTTCCTTCCGTGGTGGAGTTTCCCGTGATGTCGTAATGCACCGTGATGTCCGAGGAGGCATCACTGGCGTGCATGGAAAAATCAGCTTGGTTCCAATCCGGGAGGTTGTTGCGAAGGAGGAGGTCCACAGGTTCGGGCTCTGAAATGGGTGCCACGGTTCTCGCCAAATCCTCGGGAAGTTGCTGAACCACGTTCTGCTTGGGTGGTGCAGCGGGAGCGGCGGTGGATTTTGTTCCTGCATGAGCGATCATCTCGTCGAGCATGCTCGCCGTCAGCATGCCGCCCGAGAGGTTGAGGGCGGACGCAGCCTCGATGACGGATTTTGGGTCTGCCAAGCCGAGCAAACGGTCTTGAAGCGATTGTGGGGCGAGGAGTCGCTGCCCCCGTAAATGGGTGACGATGTCGGACCACGGCTCACCCATGCTACGAAAAAATGACGACGATTCAAAAGGTATGTGCCTTGGATTGAAGGACGCAGAACGGCTACTCTTCGCCATCGGTCCATTCAACTTCAAGACCGATCTCTTCGCCTTCGGACTCTTCTGACCACGCTTCGTCCTGCCACGGGGCTTGTTCTCGTGCTTCTTGGTCCCTGCGGACTCGCTCTGCCTCCCGCTCTTCTTCGAGGCGCAGGGCTTCGGCGGCCGCATCCAGCAGGTCCTGCTCGTCCTGTTTTCGACGACGCATGGCATCGTCCCAGCACTGCATGGCCGTGAGGAGGGCAAAGTAGACGAAGCCGGCCTTGTTTTCGGCTCGCGTTCCTCCGATTTGCGTTCGAATGGCGTTGGCCCACCCGGTGTGGGAAGCGATGCCAACGTAGACGGTGCCGACCGGTTTCTTGCTCCCCTCGTTGGTTGGTCCAGCGATGCCTGTCACGGAAATGGCGAAGTTCGCCTCGGCTCGTTTCAGCGCACCTTTGGCCATCATGATGGCGACCTGTGCAGACACCGCCCCTTTGCTGGCCAACTCCTCGGGGTCAACCCCCAACTCGTTGACCTTGGCCTCGTTGGCGTAGGTTACCCAGGATTTCTTGAACCAGGTGCTGGCGCCAGCGATGTCGGTCAGGGTGCTGGCCAGCAAGCCACCGGTGCAGGATTCGGCCAACGTCAGGGTGTGGTTGCCCTCTTTGAGTCGGCGGACCAACCTGGCCGCCGCCGCTTGGATCGTCTCATCCATTGGTCCTTGGTCGCCCCCTCATGTTTTGAGCGTTCCGTCGGGGGCGCACTCTTGAAAAAGGGGTCCTGCCAGCACGGCGTGGGTCTGTGGTCTAGCGGCTATGACACCTCCCTTACACGGAGTTGATCGAGGGTTCGAGTCCCTCCAGACCCACTACCAAAGGTGCGTTTCTACAGGTGCATCGCTGGCCAAGACTTGCGTGATGCCACTGCTGGCCTGAAGGGCTGCAGCGTGGCTGGTGTCGCTCACGACCATGAGGTGAACAGCACGCATCCACAACCCGTGCTCGACCGGAACACCACGGTGGTCAACCGCCACCAAGACATCCTCCAATTCACTGAACGCCAAGGCTGCCGTGGCGTGGGGTAAATCGTGGGCTGTCATCACCAACCAGCGTTGCCCCTGCATGGCGCTTCTCGGGTCCTCACCCAGGTCTGAAAATCGAATCCATTTCATGCCTCACACCTTGTAGCGCAGCAGAGCAACGGCACCGCCGAACCCCATCAGTTGTTCACCCGCATCGTGGTCAATGGAACACTGCAAGACCGTCCCTGAAAAGGTCTCCACTTTTGTGGCGATGTTCGTCCACGCTGAGCCGTCGTTTCCGTCAACGCCTCGAAGGACATCGGCACCGATGAGCAGCGTTTCGACGGCCCCTTCTTCGGTCGCACGTTGAATATCAGCCATGCCGTAGGCGACGGCACCGTTGGTGGAAATTCGCTGCCATGCTTCCTCGAGTAAGCTGATCTCCTGAACCATGCGATGCTGAGCGAGCATGTCCCCCGCCAAGCCTTCCCGCAACACCTCGTTGGCTGCCCCTCGTCCGCCCATGCTGGTGCCGATGGACATCATGGGGCGTTCGTGGCCGGCTGCTTTCAAATCGGCCATCATTCGGTCCCTGTTTCGACCCGGCCCGCACAACACCAACGGCATGGACGCGTCGAGTTGCTTGGTTAATCCGTCTACGATGGTGGCACGAAACTGCTTCGCAATCCCGTCGGTTTGACGCAGGTCACCTCGTTTTCCTCCGCCTCGCATCGTCCACGTAGCGCTCTCCCTCAATCCCCGAGCCGTGACGAAGAACAAGATCATCTCATCCCCCTCAACCACCAGCAGGGCGACCTGCGATTGATTGGCGGCCCGGAGACTCTCATCCAGTAAGTCGCGGTCAGGTTTGCTGAAGCCCTTCGACGAGGAGAGTTTGATGTCATCGCGCAAGCCGACCACGTGGGTGTGGTGCATCCCGATGTCGATGGGCGCTTCTTCGATGATGCCATGGACCCGAAGCGAGTCGGTGAAGGTCTGGTGTTCGGTGTGTTCGACGGCGAGCCGAATCCACATTTTCTTTCGCTCGGCGTTTTTGGAGCGACCTCCTTCATCGCCCCCGGTGGTTTGGTCCCGTCGCTCACCGAGCATGCCAACAGACATCCCGGGCTGAATCAAGCGGTTCAAGACCCACAAATCGTCCACGGTTTGCACCCGTAGACGCCATTCGTGGTGGTCTCGTCCAAGAACGTCCATTCCTTCACCCAAACACGCCGAGGAGGTTCCCGTCTTCATCCATGTCCATGTCGAGGGCAGCCGGCCGCTTGGGCAACCCGGGCATCGTCATCATGTCACCCAAGACAGCCACGACGAAGCCAGCACCTGCATTCAAGCGGAATTCTCGCACCGGGACGGTAAAACCGGTCGGTGCACCGAGCAACCCTGCATCGTGAGAAAACGAGTATTGGGTTTTGGCCATGCAAACGGGGAGGTGGCCGTAGCCCCACGAACGAATGCGGTCGAGTTCACGGTTGGCTTTGGCCGTCAATTCAAGGCCGTCGGCTTTGTAGAGTCGCTTGGCGATGGCCTCAGCCTTTTCGAGCACGTCGGTCTCTGGCGTGAAGAGAGGAACGAAGGGTCGACCTGCGGCCACGTGATTTTGTACGGCTTTGACCACGGCTTCAGCCAAGTCCTTGCCGCCTTCGCCGCCGTTAGCGTGCACTTCGGTGATGCACACCGCGCTGGCCCCACTCTCGTGAGCGGCTTGGCTGATGGCTGCGAGCTCAGCGTCGGTGTCCGATGTAAAGCGATTGATGGAAACGACAACAGGCACGCCAAAGGACGTCATGTTGCGGATGTGGCGGTCGAGGTTTGTCTTGGCTCCAAGCGCCGTCGCCTCTACGTTTTCTGCCTCGAGGGTGGCCTTGTCTGGGCGAATACCGCCTCGGTCACCGAAGGCTCCACCGTGAAGTTTCATGGAGCGCACGGTGACGTTCATGACCACGCAGTCCGGTGCTTTTCCTGACGTGGCGGCCTTGATGTGCATGAATTTCTCCGCCCCCATGTCCGAACCAAACCCGGCTTCGGTGACCACCAAGTCGGCGGCCGCCAGGGCCATCCGGTCGGCGATGATGCTGGAGTTCCCGTGAGCGATGTTGGCAAAGGGTCCACCGTGAATGAATGCCGGGTTGCCTTCGAGGGTTTGGGTGATGTTGGGCAAGAAGGCTTGGCGAAGGAGAAGGGCCATGGCACCGGCACCTCCGATGTCTTCCGCTTTGACGGGGTGGCCCTCAGTGGACGTCCCCACCACGATTTCACCCAGTCGCTTCCTTAGATCAGCGTAATCGGTGGCGAGCACGAGAATGGCCATCACTTCGCTGGCTGCCGTGATGTCAAAACGGTCTTCTCGGACGTGGCCGTTGGCCGGTCCGCCCTTGCCGATGGTGATGTTCCGAAGTGCACGGTCGTTCATGTCAATGACACGTGGCCATGAGATCCTCGACGGGTCGAGCTTGCAGGCGTTGCCGTGCTTGAGATGATTGTCAATCAGGGCCGAGAGCAGGTTGTGCGCCGAGGTTACGGCGTGAAGGTCACCGGTCAGGTGGAGGTTGATGTCTTCCATCGGGAGAACTTGGGCGTGACCACCACCGGCTGCACCGCCTTTGATACCGAACACCGGCCCCATGGAGGGCTCTCGAATCACGCAGGTGGCGGACTGGCCGATGTGGCACAAGGCTTGAGTGAGGCCAATCGTGGTGACCGTCTTCCCTTCACCGAACGGCGTGGGGTTGACGGAGGTCACCAGAACGAGGCTGCCTTGCGGCTTTGAAAACCGCTCTTTGAGGGAAGCCCAGGTGACTTTGGCCACCCCGTTTCCCATGGGCATCAATTCGTGTGCAGAGATGCCGAGCTTCCACGCAACCGCTTCAATCGGTTCCATGTTGGCGGCGCGTGCGATTTCAAGGTCGGAGGCCATTGCTTCGGTGCGGCTCAATGGGTCTTTGAAACCGTCGCCCGCTCAAGGCGAGCAGAGGCGGGTTTCGCCACCACATGCGAAGCGTGGGCTTCACTCGTCCTTCATCGTGCCCAAGTAGTCTGGGAGGTCGACGCCGGCCATCTTGGCCACGTCATGGACCGGAGGCAGGCTCTGGATGAGGGAGGAGACAAAGTTGGAGGTTGCTCCACCTTCGCCGCCGTTGTTGCCGGAGTCCCACACGGTGATCTTGTCGATCTTGAGGTTCGCAATGGCTTCGGTTTGTCGAGCCACGAGTTCCTCGATCTTCTCAACCATCAGCAGTGTGGCAGCGGCCTTGGCGTCGCCGCCAGCGCTGGCGACGAGTCTGGCATAACCTTCTGCTTTGGCTTCGAGCACAGCACGCTGTCCTTCTGCTTCGGCGTTGTAGGCAGCCAGGGTGGCGTCAGCCTGACCTTGGGCGATGCGGCGTTGGCGCTCGGCCTCTGCTTCGGCTGCGATTTCGATTTGCTGCTTCGAGACTTCCTCACGGGCGATTTCCTCGGCTCGAAGGCGCTGACCTTCAAACTCGTACTGCGCCTTCTCAATCTCGACCTGGGCCTTGCGCTTGGCAACTTCCGAACGCTTGAGCGCCTCGGCTTCCTTCTCAGCAAGGTCGGCGTTGAAGCTGGCAATGTCAGCACGGGACAAGTTTTCACCCTCAACGGCCTTGGATTCTTGCTGCTGAACGAAAACACGTCGGTCGGCTTCAGCTTCTTTCTGACCTTTGTCCGATTCGGCTTGGTTTCGAGCGACTTCAATCTCTCGCGTACGGTCGGCTTGGGCCTGTCCGACGGCACCTTGGCGGGTAGCGTTGGCTCGGTCCACATCAGCCTTGGCGATGGCTTCGGCAGCGGCCTTGGCACCGATCGACTTGATGTAGTCGGCTTCGTCGGTGATGTCCGTGATGTTGACGTTGATGAGGTAGAGACCAATCTTGTGAAGTTCGGTGTCGACGTTGTTGACCACTTGGCTCAAGAACGCTTCACGGTCGCCGTTGATTTCCTCAATGGTCAATGAAGCAACGGTCAAACGAAGTTGTCCGAAGATGATTTCCTTGGCCATGTCTTCGATTTGGGCGACCGGCAAACCGAGAAGGCGCTCGGCTGCATTCTGCATGATGGAGGGCTTGGTGTCAATACCGATGGTAAAGGTCGAAGGCACGTTGATGCGGATGTTTTGCATCGAGAGGGCGTGCTCAAGGTTGATGTTGATGGTCATCGGTTTGAGGTCGAGGAAGCCGTAGTTCTGAATGAGCGGCCAGACGATTTTTCCGCCACCGTGGTAACACTGCGCGGCGCCAGCGCCCTTCGTATTACCGTACACAACCAAAATTTGGTTGGAGGGTGCGAGTTTGTATCTTCGGGTAGCGAGGTAGACCGTTCCCAGGAGGACGAGGACGAACAAGCCCAAGCCAATTGCAACGATAGCACTTGAATCTGCCATGGTAAGAGGAGCGCTTTCCCCTTTAAGAGATTTGAGTCGGCAGTCCCGTCACTCTTCTTCCACAACGCCGGCGGAAACACTGAGTGGTCGAACGATGAGCATCTCTGCGATGTTTCCGACCACCTCTACAAATTTTCCAGTTTGAATGGTCAAGGTCTCGTCCTCTGCCACAGCTTCGCAGGTTCGCAAAGCGTCTTGGAATTCGACCTGGATTTGACCGGATTGTCCGGCACGGATGGTTCTGTAGACCGTCCCCTTGGCGCCGATGGCGTCGTTGTGTCGGACGGTTCCATCACTTTCGAGGCTCATCATGACCTGGAACACCTTTCCGACAAGCCACATCGAAATGACGCCCGCCACGCCGCCGACACCCACGGCGATGATGTTGTGCTGGTCTGCTTGGGAGGTGGCGAGGCCAAAAATACCGAACATCATGACGAAACTAAGAATGCCTTGAACGGTCAACATTTGGAACGAACCCTCGGCCGAATCCATGCCAAAGTCAACATCGAGGCCAACCATGTCGAGGGCGCCGTCGGCGACCCCGCCGATGAGCACCAATCCGAAGTAGACCACGAAGAGCAGGGTGCCGATGATGGCCATGCCAGCGAACACGACGTCGAGACCTTCGATTCCGCCGAGGCCAAGGAATTCCAACAAATCAGTAAACAGCGACATCATCATGCACCTTTGCGTTTCTCTTTGCCCTCTTGCACATCAATGTTCTGCCGTTTCTTGGGCCGACGAATGTAGTTGATGTAGTAGTGGCCATAGACCACGGGGCCGATGGAGCCGCCCACGATCAGGCCACCCAACCAACCGGGTAACTCCAGGGCCACCACGATCATGAGGATGAAGAAAAGAACGATGAGCATCGAGGCTTTTTCGAGCATCAACAAGTAGGCACGCTCGCCTTCGTTTTCGGCACCCGCCGCTCCCGATTTGAGGAACAGGAGGTCCATCATGCCGGGCATTCAATCGCCACGCTCAAAGCGAACCGAGGACGGTTTCAAACACGAAGATGATGAAGATGTACATGCCGACGATGAAACCGAGCGGTTGATCGTCGTTCGCAAGGTTGCTCATCAAACCCTCTTCTCGGTCCTTCATGGTGGCGTCCCTTGCCGCCTGGTCATTCTTTTCCACAGAGTAGACGAGGTAGGCCACCGTGGCGATGATAACGCCCCACGAAGCGCCAAAGACGGCACCGAGAGCGTCGTTGAACTCAGACCACATCTTGAGGGTCATGTAGGTGCCGAGACCTGCAGTGAGGAGGCTGACCGCTTTTCCCATGGTCGGTAGGAGTGCACACTCCCTCTTGAAGGTTCACACGACGGTACGGCGGCTTTTTGTGGTGTGTGGCGCTGGAAATATCATGCCAGCAATTCGGTACGGAATTGCGGGCCGCCCCGTTGACCACAGCCTCTCTCCCCTGCTCACCGCCTTGGTCGCCCGTCATTTGGGAATCGCTCTGAGCGACAAACAATTGGCCATGGAGTTGGTGGATGTCAACAACCTCCCTGATGCCCTGGCCTGGGGTTACGCAGGAGCCGTTCCTCAACCGATTCCCTGGGTCTACACGGGCGCTGTGTTCGGAAAGTTTCGAACCAAAGCGCTGCTCAAAAAAGCATTGGAGGCTGCAAGCGAAGTGAGCGATGTCCACCCGTTGCTGGTGGGCATTGAAGGCCACCTCTCAACCCCCACTACCCTCCCTTCGACGCTTCCCACACGGATGTTTGAAGAGGAAATTTGGCTCAATTTGACGGCGCCGCTCAAGCATCAACTTGATTCCGGTGCCGTGGTGGCCGTTGACGATTCCATGGCCAACAAATGCGTGAATGCGCTCCGGTGGGACGGCCGTGGTTGGTGGTGTGCTGGTTTGGACGGCACCGGCGTTGTTGACGTGCTTCACCATCATGGATTGACGCCCGGTGAACATGTTCTCGGCTTGGTCGGTGGTGGCGGCGCAGCCCGATCAACAGCGGCTGCATGGGCAAGTTTGGGCGGTCGGGTCCACCAACTCAAAAGCCGTCGAATGTTTGAGGACGGACCGTGGATGGATGCCATCACTGACGAGTCTCCCGACATGGTGGTGGATTTTGACAACGACGAGCCCGTATCGGATGGTTTTCGTCAGTTGTGTTCATCGTACCGTCCCATGGAAGGGACGGTTGAAGAACGCGCAAAGGCGATTTCGGGTAACGTCCTTGACGGTCGCTGGTTGCTCGTCGCTCAGCATCTGGCCTGCTGGCGTGTCTTGTGGGCGCCCGAAAGAGCCCATGAACTCCCCTCGCTTGGCTTGTTGTTGACGCGCTTGCTTGAGGCCGAATGTTTGCTGGCTTCGTATGCATGAGACAGAAGACTCTTTGATTCACGAACCCGACTGAGTGGCAAGGGGTCCGCATGCAACGTCTGCACTTCGCACTGGCCGGCATCGTTGTCCTCTCGTTGTGGGCGCCGTCTGGACTTGCCCTGCTTGAGGAGGAGACCTCGTTTGAGCCGTCGCATCAAGGAGCTGATTTTCCCATCGGCTGGACTGAGTTTAATCTCGGTGGCCCGTTTTCTCCTGAAGTTCGAATGGTCTATCCGGCCATGTTTGACGGCCAAGACAAGGACATGGCGGGGAACGGGCCGTTCTCCTGGCTCATTTTTGTCGGTGATTCCGGTGAAGCCCTCGACGGCTACGATTTGTGGACCGATGAACTGGTCAAGCGTGGCTTCATCGTGGTGATCACCCAAGCGTTCACGGACGAAACCGATGTTGAGGGTACGCTGGAGCGGTTTGTCGACATCCAAGATGCGATGTCGCAGCAAAACCAAACCAACGTACACGTCTTGGGTTCGGTGGGGAACATCGACGTGGATCACTGGGCTGTTTCCGGTCACGGAAAAGGTGCAACAGCGGCTTACTTGGCGTTCCCGTTTTGGGACCAAACCCCCGTCGCCACCACCGTCCACCCCCCGCGTGCCGTGTTTGGGTTGGGCGTTGATTTTGAAGAGCTCGAACCCTCGTTCGAGTGGGACGATGTCGCCACGCCCTCTTTCCCGCAACCGAACACGGGACTGTTCATCACGGGCACGGTGGATGAAGTTGCACCGTCTCAACAAGCCATGGAACGGGTCGAGGGCCTCGGCGGACTGGCTTGGCATTGGATTCACCTGCTTGGTGCAGACCATTACCAGTTCCAAGACACGCGGTCCATCTTCGAAAATGACGGTGATGCCACCATGAGTCAAACGGCCCAAATCGAACTCTCAGCAGAACACGTGGTGGCCTTCCTCGACACCGTTCTGCACGGCGACCACGCACGGTTTAGGGATGCGTTCAACCGTGGTGAAGGGGCGCAAATTGTCAGCGATCCCAATGCCTACGTGGACGAAAACCTCGAAGCGGCTTCGTTCCTTCGTTGGGTCTCCACATCAGCGAGCCACAATGCATCAACGCCATTGAACGGGACGCAAAATTTGACCCTCTCAGCGGAGTGGACGCTGCGAGACGGGACGCCTTTCGAGGGCCTTCCCGCTGGGTGGGATGTGAACCTCACATGCGGTTGGTCCAACGGTCCTTGGGAAGCCCAAGGGACGCTGGCTTCCAACGGCACGGCCACCTGTGTCTACCCGATGGCGCCCGTTGCACCTGGGCTTCAGAAAGCCTGGCTCAAACTTGAGGTGGAGGGTGCCCCGTCGACCTTCGGTGCAGCCGTGTTCCGCGACAACACGCCAATTGTTCCCGTGTCTCCAAAACCAGTGGTCTACGTACCTCAACACAACACCCGCACGGTTGAGGCCCTCAGCATCGGTTCTGACCCCGACGGCCAGTTGGTTCGCATCGTGGATGCCACCTTGTCAGGAGACGACGCCTTCCATTTCCGAGTGGATGTTGCGGAACACGGGCTGAACATGTCCGTCGGTCACGCCTTGGATGAGGAATGGCTGGGTGAGTGTGTGCTCGATGTCACGCTTCGAAGCGACGGAGAGACGTTGGATGAATATTCAACGCAACTTCGCGTGGTGATGACGCCCGTGAACGACCCTCCTGTGAAGCAAGGAACGATTCCGATTCAAGAGATGAACGAGGATGGACCCAGCGTGGTCTACGACCTCGGTGATGTGGTTTCCGACCCCGAAGGGGAGCCACTTGAGGTGTTCATTTCAGGCGTGAAAAGTGGTGAACAGACGCCCGTTCGCTTCAGCATTGAAGGTGAACGAATCACCTTGACACCGCTGCCGAATGCACACGGAGCAACGGTGCTCCAGGTCTTGCTCAGCGATGGTGAGAATCCGTCGTTGATGGTTGAGGTGCCCGTCGTGGTCAATCCCGTGAACGACCCGGTCATCGTGAACGCCTCGCAGTGGACCAACCTCTCGTTCGCTGAGGACACGACGTTCACCTTGGCTCTGGCTCCCTTGGCGTACGATGTTGACGGTGATGCCTTGATGTGGACGCTCGAAGGAAACCTCGATGCGTTCCAAGTTTCATTGACCAACGGCAGCCTTGAGATGACACCGCAGCAGGATGTCTTCGGTGTCTTTGAGAGCGTTTGGTTGAACGTGTCCGATGGGACATCCACTCACGCACACAACATGACGGTAACCGTGGAACCGGTGGGCGACCTTCCCTTCGTCTCCATTGAATCTGTTCAAGGCCTGAGCGGCTCCACGGCGAACATGTACTGGTCGGTCGTCGACGTTGACGGCGCGGTCAACACTCAAGCCAATGTCTCGGTGGACGGGGTCATCGTGGCGGTGAACCACTCCTGTCTGAGCAGCGGAACAGGTGCCTATCAATGCGTTACGCTCCTGCCCGTTCCGGCCGACACTTCCACCTCGCTCTATGTCGAACTCGAGATTTACGATGCGGAACTTGACCGCAGCGTCATTGCAAGCAAGGTGGTTGACTTATCTTCAGTCGGTGATGATGGTAACGAAACGTCGGCTGGAGAGGACATCGAAGGCTCCGGGGCGATGGCGGTCGTCGCCGGTATCGGCATGTTGCTCCTCCTCGTTGTGACCGGAGCGGTGTTGGTCAGCCGTTCGCGAAAGGCAACCACTGAATCAAGCGCTCCCTCGGTGATATCGGATGAGCCTCCCGCCTCATCTGGGACGGGGCTGCTCGCTCGTGCCAAGCAGTTGAAGTGATCACAGCGGAATGTTGCCGTGCTTCTTTGGTGGCGACCACTCTCGCTTTGACTTGAGAATGTTGAGCGCTCGGCACAGACGGAGGCGACTTTCCTGCGGCTCAATGACGTCATCCAGCCATCCGTTGCGCGCAGCGACGTAAGGGTCGCCAAATTTTGCTTTGTATTCGTCCACCAGTCGCTGGCGAACGCCTTCTTTTTCCTCATCGGGGACAGCGCCAATTTCTCGTCGATGAATGATGTTCACCGCACCTTCGGCCCCCATGACGGCGAGTTCAGCCGTGGGCCAGGCCACGTTGTAGTCGCTTTGCAGGTGCTTGCAGGACATAGCGAGGTAGGCGCCGCCGTAGGCCTTGCGAGTGACGAGGGTCAGCTTGGGGACGGTGGCTTCGGCATAAGCGAACAGCAGTTTAGCCCCGTGGCGGATGATGCCGCCCCATTCTTGAACGACACCGGGGAGGAAGCCCGGCACGTCTTCGAAGGTGAGCAGCGGGATGTTGAACGCATCGCAGGTGCGGATGAAGCGAGCCGCTTTGATGGACGCATCAATGTCAAGGCAGCCTGCAAGGACCTTGGGTTGGTTGCCAACGACGCCAACAGTGGAGCCGTTCATGCGAGCAAAACCGATGATGATGTTGTCGGCGTAGGAGGGGAACAGTTCCATGAAAACACCATCGTCGACCACCTCTTCCACCACCTTCACCATGTCGTAGGGCTTGTTGGGGTTGTCCGGCACCATGTCCTGAAGCGTTTCATTGAGCCGGGTTGCGGGGTCGCCAGTGGCCAGCACCGGCGGGTCGGCCATGTTGTGGTCGGGCAGGTAGGACAGAAGGGTGGCCGCCAGTTCGCAGGCATCTTCCTCGTCGTCGGCGATCAGCGAGGCAATGCCCGAGCGAGAGGCGTGTAAGTTGGCACCTCCCAGCCCTGCGGCGTCCACTTCGCCGCTGATGACTTCTGGGGTTTCGAGCGGGGAGGACAAAAACAGCTGCCCGTGCTCTTCGCCAAGGATGGTGAAATCGGACAGGGAGGCCGCCAGGGCTGACACACCGACCACGGGACCCAAGACGACGCTGATCATCGGGATGCGTCCGCTGCACTGGACCAACCGGTCCAGCATCTCCCCGGTCCCCGCCAGCGAATTCACGCCGTCCTGTGCTCGCTGTCCGCCGCCGTCCCACATGGCGATGAGGGGGGCTTTGGCTCGCTCGGCCATTTCAACAATTTTGGCGATCTTCAGGGCGTGCATTTCGCCCATGCTTCCACCGTGAACGCTGAAGTCCTGGGCGAAACAGTAGACGCGTCGCCCTTCAATGGTGCCGTGGCCGGCGACCACGCCATCGCCGAGGGTTTGGTGCAGGAACATGTTGTGGTCGTCGGTGCGGTGGGTGACGAAGGTGTCCACTTCGAGGAACGAACCTTCGTCCAGCAGCAGGCCAATCCGGTCGCGTGCCGTGCCTCGGCCACTGGAACGAATGGCTTCTTGACGCTTGAGTCCACCGCCGAGGCGAGCCGTTTCGCGCTTGGCTCGCAACTCCTCAAGCGCATGGTTCGGGCTGTTGTCCACGGCGTTTCCACTCCTTTTCGGTTCTTGATTCAAACGCTCATTCCCTCAGCGTTTCTCGATGTTCTCCACACAGGTTGGCCGCTAGGGCATCGTTGATGTCCATGTTTTGCGAGAGCACCCAGTGAAGTTTGGCGACCATGGTTTCCGGGGTCGAACTGATGCCGTGGCCCAACAGCCCCATCGCCTGCTGTTTGCGTCCCTTGGAATAGACGTTCATGTCAACCGGGCCGTGAATGCACTGGTTGACGATCACGACGGGGAGTTCTCGGTTGACGCATCGTGTCAAAATGCGCCACAGCATCGAGTTCTCGGGAGCATCGTTTTGCGGGTCATCAATGGGAAGGTGGCCCAGTCCCGTGCCGTGGAGGACAACGCCTTGAACGCCGGTGGCGACGACCGCTTCGATGTGCTCTGCATGGAGCCAGGGGCCTGCGATGAACTGCGCGATTCGCTGCCCGGCCTCGTAGGTGGTGGGTCGCTGCGCCAAGGGGCGAGATGATGGCTGTTCAAGGGTTGAAGCATACCACGGCAGGGTCTCGGTTTGGAACCCCTCGTGGGTAAGCGTAAGCGTGGCAAGCGGTTGACCGTTGACGGCGTGAAATGCATCTCGACGGGACGAGTGCATCTTGCGGAGCGCAAGGCCGGAATGAACCGCCATCACGCCGTCACTTTGGCTGTGGTGCATGACGACGGCGACGCTGTCGCCCGCATCCCCGGTGGGCAGGGGGCCGTAGGCAGCCCAATGCACGGCCGCGAGGAGGTTCTCTGTGGCGTCGGATGAGCCTCGGTCGCTCGACCGTTGGGATCCGACCATGACGATGGGCCCAGCGGGGCGCGAACCATCTCCGGCGAAGGCGAAACTGAGGGCTGCCGACGTGATGTGGAGTGTGTCGGTCCCGTGGGCAACAACAACGCCTCGGCAACCGTCTGCGAACGCATCGGCGCATGCAGCGGCGATGATGTTCCAGTGCTGCGGCCGAATGTCATCGCTGAACATGTTGCCAATTTTGACCGCATCAAGTTGGGCAATAGCGGCCAGTTCAGGAATGGCATCCAACATTTCCTCGGGTTCAAATTTCGCCTCTACAGCTCCCGTGGCGTAATCGACCTTCGAAGCGATGGTTCCACCGGTGTGAATCAGGCGAACCCGGGGCAGGTTTCCGTTCGCTTGGGGGGCATGAAGTTCGGCCGAAGACGAAGCGGCCTTCGAAGGGAGTTCTTCCCATTGCTGTACGGCCTCGGCGGGGTAGGACACGTTGTAGCCGTTGTCGAGTTTGAGAGAAAGGTGCCCTTTGGCAGCGGGTGGAAGCACCAAGCCCGTGTGTTCCACCGTGTCGTTGTGCGAGTTCACCGTGGCTTTGACGCGAACCCCGGGGTTAGGCAACGCCACCATGCACGGAAACGGGCGGACTCGCCCCATGAATGAATCGCTTCATTGAGACAGGTCCTTGACTTTCTCGACAAGGTCCATTCGGCGCAGTCGCCAAATCCCAATGGGGGTCATGGCGACGGCGATGACGATGACGCCGGTCATGAGCTGGTACGCGACGCTGGGCACGACGACGATGGCGACAAAGAACTGCCAGGATGAGAAAGAAGCGGCGAGGCCAACGGCGCCGCCGTAAGCAAACGCCACGCCAACCAGTCCACCGATGATGCCGATGAGGAGGCTCTCAAACAAGAGCATGAATCCCAAGCTTCGGGTTGAGGCGCCCAAGACTCGGAGGGTGGCGAGTTCGAAATCTCGCTCGGCCACGTTCATGATCATCGTGTTGAACATGACAGCGATGGTAAACATCAGGCCGAGGTACATCATGGCTTGGAAGATTTGCGTTTGCTGTTCAATGAGGCTGTTCATGCCGTCGATGAGGGTTTGACGCTCAATCACGCCCATGGAGATTTCAGCCAGCGATGCATCGACAGCCACACCCTCGGGCAGCGTGAGGTACATCGACGTTGCTTCAACGCCCAAGGCCTCACCGAGGTCTGCACGCAGGAAATACATCGTGCGAACCAATTCACCTCGCGTGGTGCCCACGACCGTGATATCGTGTTCTGCACCGTTCAAAAGAACGGTGTGTTGCTCTCCAACGCTCCAGCCCAAGAACACCATGGAGCCTTCGTCCATCATGACCTCACTCGGTCCGCTGCTCGATTGCGGACGTTCGCCTTCGATGACGTTGACATTGCGCATTCCGGTCTCGTAGGAATCAAAGCCGACGAGCGTGAACACTCGCTCCAAACCGTCTGCGTCATCCACCGAACCGAGCGGCATTTCAATGAGTGACTCGTAGGTTGCTCCGCGTTCATCTGCCCACTCGATGATGCTGGCTTCGCCACCTTCGCCGATGTACACTTGGGCGTCCCACGATTGCTGTTCTTCGAGCCCGCCAACGATGGTGTCTTGCAATCCCGCCGACATCATCTGGACCGAACCAAAGAGCATCAGCGAGATGCCAACAGCCAGGAAGGTCATCATCAGGCGAACCGGTTTTCGCACGCTGGACCGAATGGAGAGGCCCAACGTGGTGGGCATCCACGAGGTCAATCGGCGCAGCAACGTTGAACCCACCCGCATTTGATTTTGCCCGCTCAAGACCTCAAGCGGGTCGAGGCGGCTGGATTTCCAGGCGGGGAAGGCCCCCGACAGGAACACCACCAGCATGGTTGGTAGCATGACGCCCGTGTACAGTTCCAGAGGGACCTCTCGTTCGGTGATGGGAAGCCCGACGATGCCCTCGTAGAAATCAAGCATGCCGTTGACACCCCACGGCCCCATGAGTGCGCCCAAGCCGCAGCCGACAGCACCGATGGCAAGAGGTGCGATGAGGTAGCCTGTCATGAGTGAAATTCGGTTCACGCCCAGTGTGCGCAACACAGCGATTTCCTTGGCTTGGCTCTGGACCAGGCGTTGCAAACTCAGCACGATGGTGATGGAGGCGATGGCGGCGATCATCACCGTAAACGGGATGCTGGTTCGCTTGGCGCCTTCAAGGTCTTGACGCATGATTTCAACCGGCTCGTTTTGTCCCCGATCCCTCACCCTGCCGTCCAGTTCAGCGACGACGAGTGCATCGGACACGAGGGCTTTGACGGTGTCGATTTCATCGCCCTCGTATCCTTCGGTGTCCGGCAGGTCAAACGAGGGTGTACCCTCAACGTCCAAGAGGAGGGTGTTGCTGCTCCCAAGTGAGGTGTTGGTCAGGCGGGCCATGCCGCTGTCCGAGAGGTAGCCAACAACGTATTGCCCCGCTTCCGGAGGGAACAAGGAACCTTCTGGGGCCATGAACACGTGCAGCGGGTGATACCCGATGCCGACAATCGTGAACTCCGCTGAGGCGGTACCGGCGCCGATGACGACAGCGTCGCCCAGCGAGAGGTCAAGGGCTTCAACCACGTGAGCATCGATGACAATCTCGTCCGCACTGGACGCTACGCGGCCTTCGCTGTGCCCGTCGGGCATCCAGACCTTGTCGGCGTTGGCGTCTTCTGGGATGCCGTGCCAGAGGGAATTGATGATGTGGGTGCCGCTTTCATTGGTATGGAACATGGTCCCTTGCACGATGCTTCGCCCTTCACACGAATCGAGGGCTGCGCCGGTGGAAGGCCATGAGGATTCCAATGCACCGCAGAACGTTGCCACCTCTTCGCTGGTCCAACTTGCACTACGATTGTCAATCCAAAGGTCGGCGAGGTTGGCACCTTCCTCATCGTCCCCCTGGAGGGTTTCGTACATCCCGTCCAAATTATGCGAATAACCGCCAAAGGTGATGCCCGCAAACACGCCAACGGAGACCATCAGGACGACGGCCAACAGGCGAAGTTTGGTACGCCAAAGGCTGCGTGCCAAACGTTTGTTGAGGAGCGCTGACATGGAACCACCTCAAGCTTCTTCTTCGTTGGCAAGATGTTCGTCCGAGACAATTTTTCCACTGTCGATGCGAATCACCCGGGTGGCGTAGCGGACGAGTCCCTCGTCGTGGGTCACAAACACCGACGTGATGTTTTCCTGCTTGCAAGCGCTGACCAGGGCCTCCATGACTTTGTTGGAGGTCTCTGTGTCCAGGTTGCCCGTCAATTCATCCCCCAGCAACAACGTGGGTCGCTTGGCAATGCTTCGAGCAATGGCCACGCGTTGCTGCTGACCGCCGCTGATCTCTCCGGGAAAACGGTCCACCTCAGCGTCCAAGCCGACAAGGCCGAGCAATTCCTTTGCTCGTGCAGGGTCCTTTTTGCCTGCAAGTTCCTGGATGAGCAGAATGTTTTCGAGAACTGTTAGGTCTTGGAGGAGGTTGAAGAATTGGAAGACGTAGCCAATGTTGTCCCGTCGAAACGACGTCATTTTTTCGGATTGGTTGCGAGGGACTTCCTCTCCGAGGAAACGGTACGAGCCATCCGTTGGGCTGTCGAGGGCGGAGAGGCAGTTGAGCAGGGTGGTCTTTCCAGAGCCTGAGGGGCCGAGCAAAATCACCCGCTCGCCTTCGTGAATCTCAAAACTCACACCATCAAGCGCTTTGACAACGCCAGCAGGGGTGTCGTAATGCCGTTGAAGATTTTCCATCTGCAGCAATGGGTCTGACATGTCGCTCAAGTTAACCCACCCATCTTGACATTTTGAGTGTTCACCAAGGGAGTGCAACAAATGGTGCCGGGAGCGGGGCTCGAACCCGCGACCTTCGGATGTCTCAGACACCACAAGGGGCTTTGCACGTCATACGATCGCCTTGGAGGCTGCCCTATGAGTCCGACGCGCTACCAACTACGCCACCCCGGCCTAACCCGTGGGTGCGCCCTTCCCTCTTTGAAGAAATCGGAAGTGGGGCTTGCGAACAACACATCCACGAGAGACGGGTTCCAACCGATGTGTTCTAACACTTGCTCGGTTCCGCTTTGGTCATGGTGGACCTCAAAACGGCCATGGCGGCGGCGCAAGCCGAGCGCATGAAACGTGATGGGGCTAAAAACGCTGAGAAAAAGAAGCGTCGCTCCGGCGCCGACCTCGGCATTGAACCGTTCGACCCCGTGAAGCACCACGGCAAGGAACGGGCCGACACGGCGTCCATGTGGCTGGTCATCTTCTACGCGTTCATCATCACCATGATGATGCGCTACATCCTGATGCCGTCGACGACCTTGGACAAGACAGACGTGCTGTACATCTTGCCGCTCACCATGCTCATCCTCATTCCTCAAATCCACCGCATGGTCATGCCAGAGCGCTTCAAGGAACACTACACGAAAGGGACCTGGTTCCGTGCCTTTTTCCTCTATACCTTCACCTTTCTTTCCCTCTCGTTCCTCGTGGTCAATCCTCCCTTTGGCGACATCGTGGCGCCACAACTGGCCGATGAATGGGCCGTGGTCATCGAACACGACGGCAACTATACCTTCGCCGACAAGGTGAACGGCGGTGAAAACGAATGGACGCTGGATGAAGGTGAATACGTCATGGGTGGCGCCTGGCTTTTGTTTGGTCTTGCGGACAACGTGGACGACACCGGCGCAAACGTCACCGTGGTTCACAGTTTCCAGAACACCAAAACGACCCTGGATTCCAACGCAACGTTCTGGGATGACCATGGCACCGACGTCGGCACGTGGCGGACGGCCAACAACAAATCTGCCCCAATCCTTCTTCCTCACGCTGATTTGGACCAACCGTTTGCCATCTTCCTTGGCGATGGCTTGGCCGTTGGTGACCATACAATCGAAGTGGAGATTATTGAGCAGGGCGACCCCTGGGAAAACACCCGAACCTACACCTGGACGTTTGCGGTCAACCCGCCCGAAGTCTCAACCGAGTAAATCGGCGTGCTGACGAACGATCTCGTTCAACACGCGGTCAATTCGCTGTCGGTCGACCCATTCCTGGCTGATTCGTCGTTCCATCCGGCGGCGCCGGGCGCGAACGAGCGGTGCAAGCACGGTCCAACACAGGGCCTCCTCGAGGCGGAGCATGATGGGGTTCATGGTTGGCCGTTGGAACCTACCTACTGTTTCCTTTCGGGGGCCCGTTCGTGAAAACTGAAAGTGAATCAAGCACGCAAATGTTGGACGATTTGAGCGGTCAGCGCATCAAGTTGGATCTGCTCACCACCGCCCTCGACCAAACGGTAGTCGATTTCTGCCATCCACTCCGTCAAGGCAAGTTTCGACCGCTCTTCGAGGAAATCAGCGCTGTAGAGCTCACGGTGAAGTTGATTGACAAAATCCGTACCGGCCAGTCCGAACTGGTCGAGCAGTTCACGCAACCTTCGGCGAGCGACGTGAAAGCCATCGTCTCGGCACGCCATCAGGTACTGGTGAAGGGCCTCCGGGGGCGCTGTGGCTGAGGTTTCATACACCAGTTCTCGGCTCACGGTCGTGTTCAAGGCGGCTGCCACTTGGAGTGCAGTCAATGCTTTGCGCAGGTCACCTTGTGAAATTCGAGTCAAGGCTTCAACGGCCCCATCGCCCAGGGTCAAGGCTTCAAGTTCGGCGACGTGGACGACTTGCGAGGCCACGTCGGCATCAGAGAGCGGTCTGAATCGGAAGACCGCGCACCGGGATTGAATCGGTTCAATGATCTTGGAAGAATAGTTGCAGGAGAGGATGAACCGACAGGTCTCTGCATACTGTTCCATGATGCGCCGGAGTGCACCTTGCGCATCGTTGGTCAGCGCGTCAGCCTCATCGAGGAAGATGATCTTGAAGGCTGCACCGCCGTAAGGCTGCGTTCGAGCGAACTGCTTCACCTTGGTTCGGATGCTTTCCAACTTGCGCTCATCAGAGGCGTTCATCTCCAGCAGGTTTTGACGAAAATCTTGCCCGAAGATGTCCTTGGTCAGCGCCATGGCAGCCGTCGTTTTTCCAGTCCCCGGAGGTCCTGCGAAGAGCAAGTGAGGGAAATTCTTGTTTCCAGCGTAGGTCCCGAGACGCTGGACAACAGCGGCTTGACCTTTGATTTGGGTCACCGATTGAGGGCGGTGTTTCTCGACCCAAAGTTCGCTCATGCTTCCTGTTCTCGTTGACGAGCCTCCTTCAACATTCGCATCCTCGGGGGACGGAATTTGACGAGCAAAATTTTCCTGTCTTGATGGGTGGTCATGCCATATAAGGGAAAAGTCCCTATAATGGGGAGTGGTGTAAGGGTTGAGTCCCATGCGTAGCGTACGAATTGTTTCTCCCCGAGCCACCGCGCTTTTGCTCGTGTTGATGTTTATTTTCGCCGACCTTTCGCTTCCGCAAACCATGGAAGGTTGGTCCGAACTTGAAGACGAACCAACGGTCCATCGCGCTGTGTCCTATCACGCCATTCACGCTGACACCTACATCACGGCTTCCGCTCCCACCAGCACGTACAACACTTCTGCCACCGGGACGCTGGCGGATGGACCTGCGCAGGAATCACGCTTGCTGTTGCGGTTCCCAATGAATTACACGGCAAGCGACACCATCCACGAGGCGAGCATCGATTTGGAGTGCACCACCGACGCTCTCGGCCCTACTGAATTGAAGGCCTACGTGGCTCACATGGATCGTTTTTGGAACGGTTCCTTTGCCTCTTGGGTGGCCTATGCGAACAACCAACTCTGGTCGGAAGCCGGCGGTGAAGCCGGTGCTGACCGGGGTGATTGGGAACCTCCGGCCTTGCTTTCGGGCAACGGGACCCTCACCCTCAACGTCACCTCCATTGCGCAGCAGGCGGCTCGTTCCAATGCAGCCTACCTTTCGGTCATCGTTGCCTCCTTCGGGGCCACCTACGACTGTGCCATGTCCGAGGACACCGTGGCGTCAAATCGGCCCGAACTGACGTTGGATGCCAGTGCGGGTACCGCTGCGACCAGCGGCGCAACGGTGTCGACCGACCTCCCCGTGGACGAAGGCGCGCCATGGATGGAATCTGATTTCCTGCTTCAGCCTGTGACCACTCCCGCACTGTCCTACGCCATGAACAGCGGGACGGACGTTGAGATTCAACTCAGCAACGCCCATGATTGGCGTTCAGCCACCGACGAGGCATGGCATTTCTCCACCCTGTGGTCGACCTTCGCGTCCACCGGAACGTCCGGTGCCTACAACCTCCCGTCCAACCTCGCACTCACCAACGGCACCACCATGCACATGCGTGTGCGAGCCGTGGACAGCAACGACCAGTGGGGTGCATGGGATTCAACCAGTTTCCTCTTGCCGAACTTGAACGTGGTCGACAACGGCGACGGCACGGCTACCATGACGCTCGGGCCCACCGACACCGGTCTTGAGCAGGATTTCCTGCAGGACACCTTCGTCAACGAAACCAGAAAGACCTACAATTACGGCGCTGATGCCTTGGTCGAATCCAGCATGACCTCAAGCAAGGAACGTTTGATTCACTTCCGAACATCGCTCAACCAACTTGGTCTCCATGACAACCTCACCATCGTCAATGCCGAACTCAAACTCACCCGTTCCTCTTACAGCGGTGATCCGGTGGTTTCGGTCCACGGTATGGAAGAATCCGGTCTCTGGGCAGAGGAAGAAGTCACGTGGAACCAAATGTCAGCAGGTGGCGTACAATGGTACGACGGTGGCCGTTCAAACGGCACCGCCACCATGGCGTTGGCGGACGGCAACCAAACCAGCAACAGCTTCACGTTTGATCTTGATCATGCTGTTCAGAATTACCTTGACGGTGGCGATGAAGCCCCTCTCGATCTCATGGTCGCTGTGCGCGGTAAATTCGAATCCTACACCAACAACGAAGGCATCTTTTTCCACTCGGCAGAAGCCGCCAATCCAAGCGATGCACCTTCGTTTTCCATCACGTACGAGTGGGGCAGTGGGGCACCACCCGCTTCGGTGAACCTCACCGCACCTGCCGATGGTCTCGCTGTGTGGAACAAAACCGGTAACAACCTCTCGGGCAACACCCAGCCCACGCTCAACTGGTCGCAACCCGCCACCGGCGATGACATCGTGTTCGAACTCGCCACGGACGAGGACTTCCGACTTCGACAGATGCGCGTTGACACCCGTGTTGACAACGACTTCAGCCCCACAGATGGCACACTGGCCATGACCGGGTCCAAGACCCTCGAGGTGGGGAACATGTACTTCTGGCGCATGGCCACCGTCGACAGCGACAACCATTACGGTGAATGGGTCAGTTCGAGCTTCCTTGTTTCCTCTCTGGAGAGTATCTGGCTGGGCGGCGACCGCTACGAATTCAATTTGAAGCACGGCAACGGCTCACAGGACAATCAGTATCCCGAGTGCATGGACACCTACATCGACAGCGCTGCACCCAACGACAACTACGACGGCGATTCAGAGATGACCATCGATTACAGCCCCTTCGGCGGTGAGATCACGGCCCTGCTGGGTTGCAACTTGGTGTCCAACCTCCTGCCCGACGGCTATGCGGTTGAGTCTGCTCACCTTCGCATGTCGTTGACTTCAACCACCTTTGGAACGCCTACCATTGGTGTGTGGGAAAGCAATCAGAACGACTGGAACGCCGAGGACGCTACCTGGTCCAGCTACGACGGTTCCAACTCGTGGGCCACGGCCGGCGCCAAGGGTGCTGAGCGCGGTTCGCTGCTCGACAGCGTTTCGGTTGGTTCGTCGTTCTCCGAGGGCGATTCAGTGGAATGGAACGTCACCCTTGCGGTTCAAAACGCCATGCGGGAAGACCGTCGAGTGGATTTCATTGCCGGCATGCTCGGTGCAGGGTCCGGCGGTGCACGAACGGCTTACTTCAGCACGGCCGAGGATTCGATGTCCAGCCGACCTGAACTCTCCTTTGTCTACGTCCCAGGCTCCGACGCTCTGCCGTCCAATCCTGCCCCGGTCCTGCCGCTGAACGGCTCTTGGTCCATCGGCACAGGCGTGGATTTGACCCCCATCAGCCAGCCCGAACTGGATTGGAATTTCGGCGGGACCACGGCGCTGGCTGGCTACATCGTTCAACTCGACACGCAAGCCGACTTTTCTTCTGTGAACAGTCTCACCTACACGTCATGGAACGATGCTGGGTTTGACGTCACCAACACCTCCTTCACGCTCCAGTCCGACCTCGATGAAGGGAAGACCTGGTTCTGGCGTGTCCGCGCCGTTTCGGCCACCAATCAGATCGGCAACTGGTCCAACGCTTACCACTTCCAACTCCCCGACCTCAACACCGTTGTTTACAACGCTACGAAGGCTTCGGTTGAACTGCGCCACCATGGCGCCCTGCCTCACCTGAATACGCCCCATCTGGTTGACACCTACATCGTTGAGAACGGCTCAGGTTCGGACGACACCCAAGAGAATTCCACCACGCTGGTCGTGGGTGAAACCTCCACTGGCTACCAAGCGGCTGCGTTGATTCGTATTCCGCTCAGTGAAGTGCCTCAACCGAATGCTGCGCGTGTCACCGGAGCCGAATTGAGTCTCTTTGCCGAATACGGGTCGGTTGAGGATGAACCCGTGGCCATCCGCCCCGTCCTGCAACCCTGGACCACTTCTGCCAACGCCACGACGTACGACGGCACCAACACGTGGGCGCAGCGCGGCGGCCGTGCCATTGGAACGGACATCGGTGGCTACGTTGACCTCGTTGACAGCGTCCAAGACGACTGGATGGACTTTGACGTGACCGAAGCGGTTCAGGCCGCCATGGCCGCAGGACAGAACCACGTTTCGCTCATGGTCTACACCTCCAGCCAAACCACCGATGAAATCACCTTCACTTCAACCGAGGGCAGCGCCAGCGAACGCCCGTACCTCACGCTCACCTGGGAGGACGGCACCGTGGCGACCCCCACCATGAGCGGCGTGAATGCCGCGCCAACCAGCGGTTCCATCGTGTGGGACACCGCTTCTCACGCGCTCAAAGCGGACCGCTCGCCCACCTTCTCGTGGACCTACAGCGGGTCGACGACCGCCACGGGATGGCGGGTGTTCATCCAGGCGGACGCCAGCAACGACATGGCTGGGCTCTACACCTACGACTCCCGATCCACGCCTGCCGCCTTCGACATCACCAACCTCACGTTCACACCCCCGCAAGACCTGACCTTCGCTCAGGAAATTCGCTGGATGGTGCAACCCATGAACAACGGCATGCTTGGTCCACGAAGCACCTCGACCATTTTCTACCTCCCCAACGACGTCGGAGAGGAAATCAACAGCACCCACGCTACGCTTTCCATCCAAGAGGGCTCCATCATCCCGTCAACCGCTTACCCCTCG
>JAYYDY010000028.1:0-4232 GCA_036160375.1 Thermoplasmatota archaeon
CCAAAACGGTCTATGTGAGGGACATCCTCGACGTGGAGCATGCCATCGAAACCGTTGGTGGTCTTCCCGTGGTGGTGAAGGTCACCCAAGGCACACAGGGCGATGGCGTCTTTTTGCGCCACACCGCCTTTGAGGTGCGAAACCTCGTTCAGGGTTTGTTGATGACCGGAAAATCGGTGCTGGTTCAGGAATACATCGCTGAATCCCACGGCAAGGACATCCGCGCCCTGGTGGTGGGCGACAAGGTGGTGGCCTGCATGCGCCGACGAGCACGCGGTCGAGAGTTCCGAAGCAACTTCCACCTCAATGGAACGGTTGAGAGCGTTGACCTTCCCGAAGGTTACGCCGAAGCAGCCTGTCGCGCTGCCCGCGTGTTGGGCCTCAACATCGCCGGCGTGGACCTGCTTGAGGGCAACAACGGCCCGCTCGTGCTGGAAGTGAACTCCTCCCCAGGACTGGAGGGCATTGAGAAAGCAAGCGGGGTCAACGTCGCTGGAGCGATCGTTGATTATGTCATGGAAGACACGGCGTTTTCAGAAGTGGATATCAGCCAGTTGCTGAGGACCGTGCCCGGTTCGGGTGTGCTTTCCCTGCAACTGCGCAACCACCCAAAGATGGTTGGAAAGCGCCTGAGCGATGTGTTTGCGTCCGTGCCCGTTTTCGCGCTCTCGCGAGGGGACCGCTTGGTGTGGAACCCCGACGAAGATGTTCAACTTCGCTACGACGATGTCCTCGTGTGCTACGGGGAACTGACCGAACTACGAGCCTCGTTGCGCCAAGCCATGTTGGGCGTACCAAAAGAGGCCCTCATGTTTGACGAGCAGGAGGCCGACGGCGAGCAGACCGAAGGCTGAACCTCAGGAAGGGGTAGGCCCATGTCCCGAATTCAGAGATTATCACGGTGCCTACGTGCCCGCTCTTTCACCGACGGGAGTCCGACCGATTTGGGCATCCCATCGGTCTGATCAATCCAACAAATCTCAAACGATCTGCCTGTCAAGGTCGTCAAGTATTGCACGGCAATGATTTGCAGGGCAGGGATGCCTCCTACAAGTAAGGCCGGAACCTTTTGTCCAGCTTCAGACCACCGTTGAGTCCATGGCAAGGCTTCGAGAAGGTCCGTGATGTGTCCTGCAAGGGCCTTTGCGTCTGACAAGTCAAAATCAATTCCAACCAGCGGAGAAACACAGTCGCCCTCGAGTTTGACTTTGCGATTCATCAAGCAGAGATAGTCTGGGGTGGGTGGAACGGGATGACCGAACCAGAGTTCAATCTCACGTTTTGCCATTTCCTCTGCACTCATGTTCCAAACCTTACTCTTGTTTGCTGCATGGATCAAATTGTCAATGCCTTTTGTGTAGGCAACTGGTGTTGTGTCGTCCGGTGTGAGTGAGTTGACAAGCCCTCGGATTGTGTTTTCATTTCCAGAGTCTTGGGGATTGGTCGAACCAATGATCTCACGAATTACTTCTGGTGCTGCGAGCACTTCAAGGGCCAAAACATACTTGCCCACGAAATAATCAGTTAATTGAGTGAAGAATTCCAACTCTGCATGCTCTGCGTAATGCTGCTCGATCAATTCCCTCGTCACAAAAACCAATCGCGTTCTGGAAATTGGAGCGGTGGCCTCTATCCTTTTCTTGATCTTGGGCCAGTGCTTGAGGCCTCGTGGTTTAATCATCACGAATGTGGAGGTGTTCACGCCCTTCCGGCTCCCTGAATTCAACCATGTCTTGCTCATGCTCATTCCTCAAGTTGGTGTTTTTCGCAAAAGGACGTTGTTGTTTTTCGTTTGGTGCACTGACCTCCAAAAAGCGTATCATGACTGATGCACATATCCTCGTGAACTCTTCTTGGCGAAGCATCTGAGAGCAAGGCGGGAAGGAGTTCTCGGTACATGTCGTGTTTCCAGTTCACGTACTGAGCACCTCCAATCATCCTCATCAACAATTTCTCTCTTCTTAGATATCGCAATTCCACATCTGATGGTTGGGGGAGGTGTTGAATCTGCTCCCTCAAGTCCTGAATGTTCTTCGTTGAACGGAGTTGAAGGTCGATCTTTACCTCGCCTCTCCTTGAAGCACACACCCCGTATTGAACGCCTTTGTGATGAGCTTCAGTGAATTCTTCAAACTGGTAGCCTTCCCTTTCGAGTATGTCCAGGACCGATTCAAGGTCCTCTTCTCCCTGCACTTCCACGGCAAGGTCAACGTCCGAATCGAACATCAGCAAGCCAAGCAGTTGCGAGCCACCCGGATAAATCGGCCGATTCAGAAGTTGTCGGAGTTCATCTTTGAGTTCAGCCTCGAGGGCATTGAGGCTTCGAACATGTTCCTCGGTTGTGTCCAGGAGTTGTTCTATCTCATTGCGCAGATTCTTCGAATCAATCTGCACCATGCTTTCGGTATGGAATGGCCATTTTCAATCTTTACGACTTTTCTCGTTGAGGATTATTGCCATTTTTTCCATCGTGCCTGTGAATGAGCTCGCCTGTACCACCACTCACCGTTGCCTTGAGGCCATTGCAGCCACTCGTAGCCGTCGTCCTTGACCACACCAATCTCCGTGATGGCTGGCTCTTCCACGGCCTCAGGTGGTGCAGGTTGGGTCGCCTGCACGGGTGTCGTCGTTGCAGGAACCGCCGTGGCGCTCATGGCCAATTTTTCATTGAGCAACCTCGTTCGGTCTTCGGAGTCAATCGAACCTGCGAGCCCGAAGTAAGCGTCGTTGTGAGCGATGCGGCTCAATTGTTCGGGGGTGGAAGCCAACAAATCGTCGATCAAGGTCATGAGTTTTTCACGCGTCTGCTTCTTGATTTCGTTGTTCGTGTAGCGTGCGGTCAGGTCGCCACGTAGTTGCTCAAGTTCCTCGGCCAATTCCTGAGGGTTGGTGAAGTAGGCTTGGGTGAGGGATTGCAAGTACGTCAATTCGTTTTCCTCCTCCTTGGTCAACTTGGAATTCCGGCGAAGGACTTGCACCCAACGGAACGTATCGGGAAGGAGAGCGGCAACGGCGTTGGTTTGCAGAAGACCAAACAGCGCAATCAAAATCGCACCGATTCCGACGGTCGTTGTGACAGGGTCGCTATCGCCTGAGAAAAAGGAATCCAAGAAGGAGGATGAGCCACCATCCTGAACTGAAACTTCCTCTGCACAACCCGTGGCGTCCACGCTCACGTTCGCAGCGGTACCTGGGCACAGGTCGTTGAGGTTCGAAACGCCGTCGTTATCATCGTCCAAGACGCTAAGTTGCCCTTCGCTGCATCCGGTTTCATCCACGGTCTCGTCAAGTTCGGTCAAGGGGCATGCATCGTCCGAATCAAGGACGCCGTCCCCGTCTTCATCGTCCAAACATCCGTCCCCGTCCTCATCGAGCAGCGAGGCGTTTTCATCAGGACACTGGTCTTCGCCATCGATCACGCCATCCCCGTCCGAATCGGTGGTGACCACGCATCCGTTCTCGTCGACCGTCGCCCCTTCTTCGCTCCCCGGACACTGGTCGGCATTATCGCCCACACCATCCCCGTCCGTGTCCGCCGTTTCGTTGGCGTCGTTGGGGAAGGCATCAGCGTTGTCGCCAACGCCATCGCCGTCAGAATCCTGGGTTTCGTTGGCATCCAACGGGAAGAGGTCCCAACTGTTTGGCACGCCGTCGTTGTCATCGTCGCCGTTCCACAACATCATGCTGAAATTTGCATAGTAATCTGTTCGATGATTGGAGATTCTTGTCGGGCACGTCGATTGCTGTTGAGCATCCCAGGATTGTTCGCCGCCTTCGCACCCGTGCGGCACCCCGGTCACATGCACGGTGAAATTGACCCAAGGGTCGATGTCTGTGATGTATTCGCCCGAGTAAAACTCCAGGGGCACATGGTCGACGAGGCCAAAACTTTGCAGCGAAATTCGTTGCTCGTCCCCACCGACCATGCCGTAGGGTAGCCCTCCTGTGTTGGGCAGGATTCCATCGGGTTCAGATTCAAGAGAAATGATGGTGAAACCTTCGGAGGTGATGGCTTCCAAGGTGAGCGTCAGGTTGTTTCCCGAAATATGGTATGGATGAATCCTCAGGTCTTCATTTGAAGCGGTGATGCGAATCTTGCTCGGCTCGGAGTTGTCAGGAATCTGGTTCCCATCCAAATCCTCCCACTCGTACGGGTTTGATGGGAAGGCATCGGCGTTATCACCCACGCCGTCGCCATCTGTGTCCAGTTGCTCGAGGGCGTTCATGGGGAA
>JAYYDY010000029.1:0-4194 GCA_036160375.1 Thermoplasmatota archaeon
GGGCGATGAGGTCGTACTCACCGAATAACATCCAATGGTCAGTGACCAAATCCACCTTGCTGAGTGCTTGGCGAACGGTGTCTTCTTGTCCGGGAAGGGTGGTCATCAACACAAAACCGATCGCCATGTTCAGGCCTCCACTGCAATCAGAGTCTGCGTTTCCCGAACACCCTCGATTTTCCGAAAGGATTGCATCAACAGTTTGGAAAGTTCCCGCGATGTTGGCGAACTGATGCGTACAAGAAGGTCGAATTCACCGTAAAGGGCGTGCACTTCGGCGACGTCCGCGTGTTCCGCCAACGTGAGGTAGACATCGCGCTCGTGGGTTGGTTCGGTTTTGAACAGCACAAACGCTTCGGGCATGGTGTCTAGGATTGGAAATCGGGTCTTAGGGATTCCTGCCGTTGAAAATTCACACAAGAGGGGACCTTTCAAGAGGGACGGCGTGGCCCTTTGAGGCATGGAGCATACATCTTCGCAGAGAGGACTCGCTTTGAGCCTCGTGTTTTTGTTCCTCATGCCCTTGATGTTGCACATCGTTCCTTCAGGCCCATCCACAGAGGTTGTTGAAGCCGACTCGACCCCTCTTTTCACCCAAGGACGGGCGCAGACGACATGGTCGGGAACACAGACTTTGTCGGGGACGTACACCATCGGTGTGGCCGATGAAGTCATCATCCAACCCTGTACGGTAGTGCGGCTTGCCGCCAATGAGCGCCTGGTCGTGGACGGTCGCCTCACGGTGCTCGGCACCCAATCCTGCCCGGTCGTTTTCGAAGCCTCCGGCCTTGGCGACCACGAAGGTATCCAGTTCAACACCTCCTCATACGGCCGGGGCTCCCTGATTCAGAACTTAACCATCGAGGACGCCATCTACGGTGTGACCATCTACGGGTCCAACCCCGTCATTGAGAACTTGACCGTGGTCAACCCAGACCGGGTCGCTGTTGACCTGTTCAACTCAGCAGCGCCGCGAATCACGGACCTCTATGTTGACCGTGCCGGTCGAGACCTTGGCTTCCAGGGGGACTGGCGCTACGGTTTGGGCCTCTCTATCGGCGCTGGCTCAACACCCATCGTCAACCGCGCTGTGTTCTCAGATATTCTGACGAGAGCTGTCAACATCTGGGGTGGCTCTGGCGGTTTGATTCAAGGTATCACCGTCGACAACTGTTCGGGTTCTTCATGGGCCATGGTCGCTGGTATTTGGGTTGAGGACAGCCAACCGTTGCTGACCAACATCAGCATCGCCAAATCCGACACGGGTATCGTCATTCGACACATTGACGATGGTGGCTACACACATGCAGTCGTGCGTCACGCCCACATCAGCGACTCGATGTACAGGGGCGTGTATGTTGACAAGAACAACCACACCAATTACACCAATTACGAAACCGCCGACTTCACCAACTTGACCATCACGGGAACGGGTGGCCCAGACTCAAAAACGCCGAACATCGGCTATGCTGCTCTCGAGGTGAATGCGACGGGAGCATGGTTTGACGACACGCTCATCGAGGATTCCACCACCGTTGGCGTTCGCCTGTACTTCGTTGATTCCACGACCACCTTCCGCAATCTAACGGTTCGCGATTCCGGCGACCCCGGCCAAGGGCCTCACGAAGCAGGCGTGGCGATTCGTTCCTCCTTCTTTGCCCCGACCTTTGAGGGTCTGGAAGTTTCCGGCTCGGTGGGTCCGGGGGTCCACTCCAATTCGGGAGGTGCAATGCAAGGCAGCGATTGGTTCCTCCACAACAACACAAAACAGGGCATCATCGTCGACCGTGCCACCGTTTCCATCGAGGGCATGCACCTTTCGGACAACGGCTATTCCGGTGCTCATGTCTTGGACGCTCGTCGCATTGATTTCTGGAATTTGACCGCCGAAAATAACGGGGCCTCTCCTTCTGCAAACGCTCAACAACAGGCGGGGCTGTACTACGAAGAATCCAACGACATCGAATCTTCGTCCGGTGATGTCCGATGCTGGTCGTGCACCGTCACCGGCTCAACAGGGCACGGTATTCTGGCCGTCAACTCGGTGGACCTGTGGCTTGAAAGCGTGCATTTGGAGGATAATGCGCAGACCCTCCCTGCCCTCGAGGTGGACAATGGCGACGCCATGCCGGCCGGTGCCAGCGGGCGGATTCACATCACGAACCTTCACGTTGATGCCGAAAGCCCAAGTCAACCCGCTGTCAAGCTTCACCGTGCAGCCGTCCATGTGGACGGCCTCACCATGGCGGGCAATCACACCGGCTTGGACTGGCGAGGGGATAACAACGGTCAGTTTGCGTCCTACCTCAACAACACCGTCTTTTCAGGAACCGAATGCGCCGTGTTTGATGGCCACACCTTGCTTGCGGGTCACAGCAACCGTGTCTCCACCGACTGCACGGGAGACATCACCTTCACCAACAGCCAAGTCAACTGGTCGGCCTTGACCGACGACCGAGGGGCGACGGGAAGTCCAACCGTGCTGGACCTTGACGCCACCTCTACGCTGCACTTGCATCAACCGGTGGATGTCGCTTACGCCTCAGCAGTGCTCGCCTCCGGCGCTCAACTGGACATCGCTTGGGACTTGACGGTCTGGGTGGTGAACAACTACTCCAACGGTATTCCGGGAGCCAGCGTGAACGTGACCTTTGACGCCTATGAGCCGGCCTTCACGCTTCCTGCCAACGAGATCGGGCAGTTGTTCTTGCCCGATTTCATCGGTCAGCGGTGGACGTCCACGGGCGGTAGTTCGTACAACGTTGCAAACATCGATTGCGGCTACTTCGGAGTTTCAAACTCAACCTCCACGACCTTTGACCAGGACCGCGTCGTCTACTGCCTCCTGCCGCTGGCGAACCAAGCGCCGTTCATTCACTGGTCAACTCCAGAGGACGGGGCCGTCTTCCCTTCGGGGGCTGAGGTCTTCTTCAACGCCAGCGATTCATGGGACTTGGACAACGATGCCCTGAACTTCAAATGGCGAAGTTCGCTTGACGACGACATCGTTGCAGGGTGTTCAGGTGTCTTCAGCAGCAACGACGATCCCGCTGACGGCGCACCCTTCCTCGCAAACGGCGATTCTTCAACAACGACACCTCCGTATTGTCAACTCTCGGACGGCATTCACGAAATCAGTCTCCAAGTTTGCGACATCAGCCATTGCGTGGAAGAAATACGAACCATTGAACTGGTCAACTTCGCACCTGTGCTTGTTGTTGATTTCGAACCCGCCCTCAACCCGTGGAGCGAACTCATCATGCCGCAAACGGGCACGCTGGTCGTCAATACCACGGGCACGTATGACCCCGAGGGCGATGATTTCGCATGCGCCATTGATTTCAACGGCGAGGGTGCGGGTTGGGGTAATCAATGGGTGTGCCCCGAGGAATTGACCTATACGTTTGACTACACCACGGAGGAACCACCCACCTCCGCAACGTTGACGGTCATCGCTTTTGATGCCGTGGGCAACAACGCAGAGTACAGCGTTCCTGTCATCTTCTACAACGAAATCCCCGACCCGGTGTTCACCGTTGCCCGTACCGACAACAGCAGTTCATCCATGGTAACCCTTGACGGAAGTGCAACCGTGGACCCCGAGGGCGATGCGCTCTCAGTCACGTACACTTCATCGCTCGACGGGGTGCTTCAGGTCGGTTCGGAACTGGTTTGGGAAGGCCACCTTTCCCGCGGCGTTCACACCATCACGATGGAGGTCACCGACGACCGTGCCGAGCACGCCAACCAGAGCAAGTCCACCTCCATTCTGCTCACGGTCGACAACGCCGAGCCCGTGGCGGTTATTGCTTCACCGCCGGCCCAAACGTTCGACAGCTCCGAATTGATTTCCTTCTCTGCCAACGGTTCAGGCGACTACGACGCCGCCTGTTCCACCTTCCCCTTGGAGGGCGAATGGATTTGTGCACCGTTTGAGCCGGCCACCGGTTCTGAATTCCTCGTTGTTACGTGGACGAGCAGCCTTGACGGCCGATTGACGCCCGAAGGCGAAGACTGGCTGTTGTTCGAGAGCCGATTGAGCGCTGGCGAACACGAGATCACACTGAGTGTTGACGACGGCATCCACGAACCCATCACGACCACCCGAACCATCACGGTCACGCCCTCTGCACCGGTTCTCGGCTTGGTCAGTCCACAACCCGGCACCGTTCATCCTTCGTCGACCACCTTCAT
>JAYYDY010000030.1:0-26986 GCA_036160375.1 Thermoplasmatota archaeon
AATCGAATCTCCATGAGACGGCGACCAAACATCATGCTTATGACCGTGGCGCATGAGCCTTGGATTGGAGCCGAGGTCGCATAGCCCGGTATTGCGGTGGATTCGAAATCCACTGTCCCTTGGACGCGGGGGTTCAAATCCCTCTCTCGGCGCTCTCAATCACATATAGAACGCATCATGCGACGCCGTCATTTCCTTGACGAGGTCGTCCTTGACCTTGGGTGCCAGTGCCTCAAGTCGCTGTCGAAGCCATGCATCACCGTCTTTTGGAACCGTAAGACCGAACTTGAACCAGTCTTCCAAGTGCTCAATGAGTCGCTGAGAGCCCAGGATGTCCTCGCTGTTGCCAACAGTGGTCGCGATCACGCAGGCGGAGTTCATGTCGTAGAGTGGGCCCATGGATGCGAGCAAGGCGGCCAAGCCGATGGCGCCGGAACGTGGTGCGTCCCGGCGGACGTCCACGCCTAAGGATTCCATGTCAATACGGAACGAGGAAGAACTCGCCACGGCGAAGGTTTCCTTGACGTCCGGCTTGTCGATCATGCCCGCCAAGACGAGAACGGTCGAAAGCCCCTCGTTTTGGAAGAAGGTCATGAGTTCATCCGCCAGGGTGGATTGTTGGCCAGGTTCGTTGGGTTGGGCCTTTCCTGTCAGGGTCAACAGGTGACCTGTTTCGGTATCGATGCGTCGTAGACTGTAGTGCGGAGGGGCCAGCAAGCCGTCCTCATCAAGTTCAGCGTGAGGGGGAAGGCCAATCGGATGGAGGCGAGCCAATTCGAGGCCGTCGTGCAGGTTTCCGATGGAATCCACGGCGACTTTGCCGAGGTTAGCGACACCGGGAAACGCGACGAGAAGGGTAGCTCCCTCGGGGAGCGTGGAAGCACCGTTGCGCCATTCAATTCGCATCGTCATGAAGGGTTAAACCCGTCAACACGCGCTATAATGTTTGATGTTCATGGGGGGCGCAGGCCGCCTGTTTTGCACCCGTTGGTGCGCGTCCGTCACTCCTCTTCCGAAGCGCGGTCAGCTTTCATGGATTCAAGCGAGGGCAAGGTGGCGAGTTGGCTCGGCCAATCCGGGTCTTCAACCCCGTTCATTTTCCTGCGAAGCGAGGCTCGGTTGTCTTCGGGCGACCACTTCAACGGTGCGGCCGCCTGGGCGCGTTCACCGCATGATGGGCAGGTCGTGTTCAAGGAAAACGCCCCGCATGTCAGGCACTGTTGCATCCGTTGTTTTGCCATGATGCTCACTCACGTTCTGCGGTGGCCTCGCCGCCAGCGGCCACCATGTGGTCCAGAACCGCTTGCGTGGCTTGCTCCCACATGGATTCAGCCACTTTGAAGTCCGGTGCCTTCAGTTCAATTCGATAGGTTGGAGCACCATCGTAGAAGCACTTGACGTCGATTTCTTCTGCTTCGTTGGAAAGCGATTCAGCCGCTTCAAGGGCGTCTCGAATGACGGAAACACCGTCAGTGACATTGATGCTGAGTGTCAGCGTTCCTCGGACTTCAACAAACGGAGGAATGATGTTCTCAACGGCGATTTCAATGAACGGCGCCATCCATTCGCCTTCAAACCCAGCGTTGTCCAAGGCGCCTTCCTGCATGGCCGCTTCTTCAAAGGCCGTGTAGAGTGTCCCAAAGGCATCCACGAGTTCACCGGCTTGTTCTGCGACCTGATCGTCGGACCAGCCGATTTTTTCCCCGAGAACCTTGAGGAGTTGTTGAGCACGCTGTTCATTCTTCCATTCTTGAAGGCGGTCTCGACGACGTTCTTCGGAAACAGATTTCAGCGAGAGTTCGAGCGAGGTGCCGTCTCGTCGAGTGCGCATCACTTTGCAAATGACCCGCTGGCCTTCGCGGACAAAACCACGGATGTTTTTGACCCAACCCGAGGCGATTTCGCCAATGAAAATGAACCCTTCAATGCCTTCGTATTCGTCAAGGTCGACGTAGGCGCCGTTTTGCTTGACGGTCTTGATCGTAGCAACGACCAGTTCGCCTTCTTCAGGGGTGGCGCCGTCTTGAATCACCATGGAGGCTCAGCCTCCTCAGTTCAGTGCTTCAACAATCGTGCATCCGACGAGATCGGCCTTGCCGCCAGCGGGCTTTGTCAGCGTTGCGCTGCAGACGCCGCAGGCGATGGAGGTGGTGGCTCGGGAGAAGATGATGGATTCGCTACCGCAGTCGCGGCAGCTCACTCGGAGGAAATGGTTGGTCATTTGAAACACCTCAACGATCGACAAGTTCGAATTTCTTGGCTCGCTTGCAAGGAGCGTAGTGCGCTTTGCCCGTTTCCGTGCAGCGGTAGAGAATGTTGACGCGCTTGGTAGGCTTTTCACGGCCATCGGGCTTGGGACGAGGGAAACCTCGGTAACCGGCCATGACACGACGGAATCGGCGTTGACCCCAGCGAAGCTCAGAGGCTCGCTTTTTCTTCACTCGCTCCACCGTGTGGAGGGTGTGCTTGCCAGCCGATGGGCTGTAGCGCATAACTTGACGGGGTCGCTTCACCATGTGAACACCTAAGCGTTCAGCCCACAGAGGTCGGGTATTTATGCCCTCCGCCATGCGTTTTGCACATCTTCAACGCACTGCGTCGCCGTGTGAGGGATTCTCTATAAGTTGAGGTGGACAGCACACCGCATGGAAGAGGCGACGCAAGCCTTCGTTTTCTTCTGGCTTGCAGGCCTCTTTGTCCTCTCGGGCGGCATGTTGGGTTTGTTTTCCAAGGTGGCCGTGCAACGCAAAGTCGGGCTTGCGATGGCTTCTGCGGGGCTTCTGTCGCTCATGGCCACGCCATGGACCCTCTCCTTCTCTCCATCGAGTGCGTTTGGCCACTTGCTCGGTAGCCTTGTTGGGCCAAGTGTCCTTTTGGGCGTGGGGTTCTATCTCATCACCTTCTCAGGAAACGTCCCGGTGGGTCAACTCTCCCGTGCCGACCGAAATACTGGCGTGGTGATGGTGTTGACAGGTGTCCTGTGGTTGGAGGCCATGCACTGGTGGGAGCTCACGCCAACGTATCCCGGTGAAGTCAATCGATACTGGCTTATTTTCTGGCCGACGATGCTGTTGGGTGTGCTGGCCTTCGGTGCAGGCGCTGCTGCCCTCGTCGGCTTGGTTGGCGAGGATCGCCAGCAAGAGCAGCGCTTGATGATGCTACTTGCCGCGTTTTCAGGACTGTTGCTGCTGTTGGGGGCCTCCCTTGACGGCCCCAACGTCGACCACGATCAATTTGCGGTTGAGGTGGTCCTCGCAGCGGCTGATCTCTTCGGCGTCTTGGTCGGCGCTGCCATCGCCGTTCTGGTGTTTGCGCTGGTCTTGGGCGTCTACGAATCGCAACAGCCCGCTCCCCATCGATTGGCACCACCGACAACCGAACAATTGGCTCAAGCGAGCAAGGTCATCGCCAGCAACATCAGCGGAGGTGATGAGTCTGAGTAAGGCCGATACCCCAGTTTCCATGCTCAACACTGGTGCCAAGGTGGTGTTGCCGTTTGCGGCCGTTGTCCTGAGTGTGATCTACCTCTCCAATGTTTCAACCGATGGTGCTCTGGTACGCTTTGCCAATGCCCTCCTCACCTCCTTCACGCTGTTTTCCTTCATTTTGTTGCTCACCTTGTTCGTCTACGGTGATGCAAGAAAGCGCCCCATTGCTCCTCTGTTTGGCATGGCCGTCAGCGTTGGTTTGGGCACGGCCCTGACGGTGTTTTTCCTCTCCCAGGGTGAATTGTTGATGGAGGACAACGGTTCAGTGCGGGCTCAAGCCCTTTCCAACATCATTCGGTTCAGCACGACGGCCGTCGCCGTTGGCCTCGCCGGTATGGTGGTCGCTGGAACATTGTTTGCCAGTCTCATGAGCGGTCCAAGCCGTACGATACACTTCGAAGAGGAGTGACCGTCGCCTCAAGGCGTGCCGTTGAATTCATAAGGAGGAGGTCGGTGGGCGAGTCGTTCAGGTGAGCGCATGTCCAAAGGTACACCATCCATGGGTCGACGCCAAAAGACCACCCACATCCGTTGTCGACGCTGCGGACGCAATGCGTATCACAAGCAGAAGAAGGTCTGTGCGTCCTGCGGTTATGGAGAAACCTCCAAGATTCGCAAATACAACTGGTCGAAGAAGACCCACCGCCCCAAGGCCTGAAGGTTTCGTATCGCAACGATAAGAAGCAACCACGAATTGGTTGGATTGAGGCGAACGCATGTGCGGCATCATCGGCATTGTCGGTCAACAAGGTGCGCATGTCAATCAACTCCTCTATGACGGGTTGACCGTCCTCCAACATCGAGGCCAGGACGCGGCCGGCATCCTGACCGATGTTGACGGACATTTCCGACTTCGAAAGTCAAACGGACTCGTCTCGGACGTGTTCTTCAAGCGCCACATGCTCCGCCTCGAGGGCAACGTCGGCATCGGACATGTGCGCTATCCTACAGCCGGGTCTTCCTCTCGGGCTGAGGCCCAACCGTTCTACGTGAACTCTCCTTACGGAATCGCCCTTGCCCACAACGGGAACCTCACCAACGCAGAAGAACTGGGTCGATTTTTGCGAGACGACTGCATGCGCCATATTAACACGACGAGCGATTCTGAGCTGCTGTTGAACGCCTTGGCTGTTGAACTTGGTGAGCGAAGTTCTGCCCTGCGGATTCAGGGCGATCCTCACATGAACATCGAAACGGTGTTTGGTGCCGTCACTGCAGTGAACGGCCGGGTTCGAGGTGGTTATGCTTGTGTTTCGGTCATCTCAGGCTACGGTTTGCTCGCCTTCCGCGACCCCAACGGCATTCGCCCACTGGTCTATGGCCAGCGTGAATTCGACGGTCATACCGAATACATCGTGGCCAGTGAAAGTGTGGCCATTACGGCGCTTGGATTTGAGATCGTACGTGATGTGCTCCCCGGAGAGGCGATTTTCATTAGCGCTTCGGGCCATTTCTTTTCACGGCAGTGCTCTGAGCCTGCTTCCTACACGCCGTGCATCTTTGAACACGTGTACTTTGCTCGCCCGGATTCGGTCATCGACGGCATGTCGGTCTACCAATCCCGCCTCAACCAAGGGCAGCGACTGGCTGAACGCATGTTGGCATCGTGGCCCGACCACGACATTGATGTCGTTATTCCAATTCCGGATTCAGGCCGAATCGCCGCTCTTCAAATGGCCAAGGCGTTGAACCTCCCCTACCGAGAGGGATTCGTCAAAAATCGCTATGTTGGTCGGACGTTCATCATGCCCGGTCAGGCGTTAAGGGAGAAATCCGTTCGTAGAAAACTCAACGCCATTGAGCATGAATTCCGTGGCAAGAACGTGTTGTTGGTCGATGATTCCATCGTCAGAGGAACCACCAGCGCGCAAATCATCGAAATGGCAAGGGATGTTGGGGCAGCCAAGGTCTACTTTGCCTCGGCTGCACCTCCGGTACGCCATCCGAACGTCTACGGCATTGACATGCCTGCTGTGAACGAATTTATCGCCAACGGGCGAAGCATTGAGGAGATCAACCAAACCATCGGTAGCGATCGGTTGTTCTATCAGACCCTTGAAGACCTCATAGACGTCACGCTCCAACCCTCGTCGGATGTGTCGGCCTTCGATGCCAGTTGTTTCAACGGCGAGTACATCACGGGCGACATTGATGAAGCCTACCTGAAAAAACTCGACGACGCCCGAAACGATGCGGCGAAGGGGCAATCGCATGCGGATGATGCGGTGATTGACCTTCACAACGACGAAGCACTTTGATGTCCACGAAGAGCGAGTGCTTTTCTACGACCCTTCCAACCTCCCTTCATGGTCTCCACCCGTTCTGTGGTCCCGCTGCTTCGGCCTGAGGCCAAAGTGCACCACTTGGCAGTGGACGATTCGTCCGAGGCCATTGCGTGGGTGGAGGGATCCAGCACCGTCCGGTTGGGTCGTCTTGAGGGCGGCGGGCAGCTCGATATAACCGGCGTCATCAGCACGCAGCACCGTGTTTCTTACCTCGGTTTTCATCGCGGTGGGTTGCTGATTGGTGATGACCTTGAATCACTGATGTTCTACGATTTGGATGGGGCCTTGGTCGAGGCACAGGCCATTGACGGTGGCGTCCAATCATGCCGCCTCATGGGGCTCAAGGTCGTCGTGTTGAGCGGCATGGGCGAGGTGGTGCTCGTCCAGCGTGAACGTGACAGCGTGAACCTGTCGACCAAGCTTGGGCTGAATGATGTGGTCCATGTTGAGGTTCACGGAGAACGCTTGTATGTTGCCGAGCAACAGGGGACGGTTTTGGCATGCACGGAAGACAGCGTCGTTTGGCGCCGCCCTCCTCGTGGCGAGCACGGCGAGCGCATCACCGCCCTTGGTTTGACCAAAGAAGGCCGCCTGTTCTTGACAAGAGAGGGGCATGCACTCGTGTCCGGGGAGGAGGAGGCCATTGAGCTTGAAGTGTGGCAAGATAACCAGCTTTTGGCTCGCAACGACCTACGTATGCGAATGCTTACTTCTTCGGTAGCGTCCTGGGGGGCTGTGCTCGGATTCGATGATGGGACGGTTCATCGCTTGTATGAGGACGGTCGAATGGAACGTGTCCTCGAGACCGGGTATGGTATCTTCATGTGTTTGGAGCATCGGTCGGGCGTCATCGCCAGTTCCTGGTTTTACATCCACGGCGAGGAGGATGAACAGCCATGGAAAGTGGAGCATCAAGGGATGCCTCGGTTGATGGTCGTGAGCGAGCGCCATCAAGGTCTTCTCTTTGCAGGTGATGACCAGAACGATTACACTGCACCTGAACCGATTGGTTGGATTGATCTTGAAGCACCCGTTCAAGAAATGGATGCCGCGGAACTGACGTTGTGGTTCCAAGAGGCGCCAGCAAGCGACGGTCTAACCGCCGAAGAGTTGTACGGAGGTGAGGACGACGTGCTCCACCTCCTAACCGAGGAAGAACGTCAGCAATTTCAGGCCGTTTCAGGCGAGACGAGTCATGCTTCCCTTCTGGCGGCTATGGATGAGGATGTCTCGCCCATGGAGGTGAAGCTTGAGCCGACATCGGAAAACGACCTGCTTGAGGCCCTCCAAGGAATCGAAGAGTTGACACTTGACGACACGGGTGAGTTGATGGACGCCCTCGCAGCTTCGGTTGACGAATTCATCCCTCCCCGTGCCATCGCCGGCGACGACCAGCGCCACACGGCAGGCGACGACGGCACCTGCGTGGTGGTCTTGGACGGGCGTGGCTCGTTCGACCCGCAGGAACAAATCGCTTCGTGGTCGTGGCACGATGACCGAGGTCGTGAACTTGCCGTGGCACCCCAACTCAAACTCAAGCTCCCGTTGGGTCAGCACCGATTTGAATTGCGTGTCGTTGACCAACAGGGGGCATGGACCACCGATGCCGTCGTGATTCACATCGTTGATGGCTCAACCTCATGAAGGGGTTGCATGTCACCGAACCATGGGCCTTCGAGAACCGTGGATTGAACATTTCTTCGTTGGTCCTCTCCAGATGCGTTGTTCTGTGGTCACCGACCCCGCAACGGGCGATACCATCATCATCGACGGCGGGGATGAGCCACAACGCATCATCAACTGGATCGATGCCTTCGATGGCCCCGGTCCGAACTGGACCACAGGGCCTGAAAACGCCTCAGCAGCTCAGGAACGTGCGTTGCCACGCCGGCGTGTGGTCGCGTTGGTCAACACACACGCTCACTTTGACCACAGCGGTTTCATTCCAGCGCTACGGGAACATTACGGTGTGGAGTGGTACCTTCATCCAGACGATGACTTTCTCCAAACCCTCGCCCAAGCATCAGGACGACGCTATGGCCTCGTACTTCCAGAGCCGGCTGTCGCTGACCAAGCCTTTGAAGCAGGCAAAACATACCACTTTGGCACCCTAGAACTCCGTGTGCTGCACACGCCCGGGCACACCCTTGGTGGGTGTTGCTTGTTGGTTCAGGTTGAGAACGGCCCCGACCACGTCTTCGTCGGTGACACGCTCTTTGCGGGTTCCGTCGGTCGAACCGATATCGCCAACTCCGGCGGTGATTTCGACCTGCTCGCTCGTTCCATTCACACCCAGTTGTGGCCCCTGGACGAGGACACCATCGTGCATCCCGGCCATGGCCCCCTGACGACCATTGGTCATGAAAAGCGGACGAATCCATTTGTGGGCGATCCTGCTGGTGCAGGTGGTACGTACGGGTTTGGAAAGTACGCTTGATCAGCCCATCATGCCTTTGAGGCTCTCATGAAGCACTGGAAGGGCTTCTTCCCACGTGGCCACGATGCCGTAATCGGCGTGTTGGAAGATGGGTGCATCAGCGTCTTTGTTGATGGCGACGATGTACTTTGAGGAGCGCATCCCGGCCAGATGCTGAATGGCACCTGAAATCCCGACGGCGATGTACAGGTTCGGGTTGACGGTCTTCCCAGTCTGTCCGACCTGCATGGAGTGGGGGATGGCTTCCCAAGTGTCCACGGCGGCACGAGATGCACCGACGGCTGCCCCGATGGTGTCGGCAATGGCTTCGAGGTGCGTGAAGTTGTCAGGTGAGCCCATGCCACGGCCGCCAGAGATGATGATGTTGGCTTCGGCGACGTCGAGGCGCTCTGATGCTCTGGCCATGAATTCTTGAACCGAGGTGGCCACGTTACCGTCTGTATCGATGACGGACACATCCGTTGCGCCACCGGAGGCAGGTGCGAACACGTTGGAGCGAACCGAGACGACCACATCGGCGCTGGCGGACACGGTTTGCATGGCTTTGCCACTGTACACGGGCGAGGTGATCGATGAACCCTCGATCTTCACGGCGTCTTGGACCACCGAGAGGTTTCGTCGTGCGGCCAAGCGTGCAGCGAGGTCCTTGGATTGTGGGCTGGCACCCGTGATGATGGTTCCCTGAGGGACGACGGCGTCAAGGGCCTCTGCCCAGCCGCTGGCGTCGTAGTGCGCGAAAGCGCCCGACTTGGCGGCGATGATGTTGGCGGCACCCATACCGGCGGCACCACTGGCATGGCCGGCATCCGTGCAGGGCACGACGAGGGTTGGTTCTCCACCGAAGGTTTTCGCAGCGCTGACGAGTTCAGCGGTGCTTGGGTGGACGGCGTTGTTGTTCATTTCTGCAATAACGATGGTTTGTGTCATGGAATCACCTCAAAGGACGTTGGCTTCGTCTCGAAGCAGTTGTGCAACTTCGGCTGCTGCTGCGCCGCCTTGGTAGCTCTTGCCCGCTGGTTTGGCGGGCGGGAGGGCGTGGTTGACGACGGAGACAGTGGAGGCAGGTGCGGCTATAGAACGGACATCTACGCTGGCTTTCTTGGCTTGCATGATGCCTTTGACGTTGGGCTTTCGAACCTTGAAATCGCCCTTGTCGCACGACACGACGGCGGGGAGCGGGACGCTGATCTGAGCGTTGCCGCCACCGCTTGGCATCACGACGCTCACACCGCCGTCAAAGGTGGCGCCAATAATGTTGGACACGGAGGCCCAGCCCATGCGCTCGGCGAGACCAGGGCCGGTCGATCCGGCGCCTGTGTCGGCGGCCGATTTTCCGCAATACACCACTTCGCCACCAAGGTCGGCAACGGCCTGTGCGATGACGGATTGAAGGGAATTGGAGTCCATTTCGCCTCCGGCATCGATGCGCACGATGTGGTCCACGCCGATGGCCTTGGCGTCCTTGAGGATCTTTTCCGCACCGGCTCCGCCGACGGTCAAGGCCGTGACTTCTCCACCGGCTGACTCCTTGTGCTTGAGGGCCGTCTCGACAGCAAATTCGTCGTAGGGGCTCATGACCATCTTCACGCTGGAAAGGTCAACTCGGTCGCCGTTGACGACAATCTTTGCATTGGTGTCAGGGACTTGCTTAACGAGAACGATGATGTTGGGCATGAGCATTCACTCCAATTCTTGATTTTGCGACCGAGACTCAATTCATGAACCTTGCCACTTCACCGTATGACGGCGTTTGCTGGGAGCGACGTGTCGGTCGGCACAGGGTAGAATTATGAACCGTCCCACCAGCGGGAACACTCCATGTCGCCGCCGAAGAACGTCAAGATTGACCCCGAAGAACAAGCCGCGCTCCGAGAGTGGAAAGCCCTCATCGTTGGCCATTACAAAGACGACATCGCCCGCCTCCAAGGCATGGAGGACAGCGTCCACGGTTTCCACATCGAACACCACCTCATCGACGGCCAACCCACCTTGCGACACATGTTCCATGAAAACCCAGTGCGCGCCCTTGAGTTCGGCCACCGCATCATGCGTGAACAGTTTGATGCCAACAAGATTCCGACTCGACCCGTGATTCGTGTGGTCGGTCTGTCGGAAAACTACCTGAACCGCGTGGATGAATTGCGGATGCGTGACCGAAACGACCTCGTCTGTCTGGATGTGAAGATCAACGATGTTTCTCAGCCCTACGGATGGCTGAAGCAGGCCAAGTACGAATGCCGCGACTGTGGGACCATCACGGCGGTTGACCAGCGACGGGCAAGGGAACGTGAGAGCCCTCGTGTGTGCCGGGTGTGTTTGGACAAGGTGTTCGCAGACATGGACACAAAGGACATCCCGATGGGCATGTTCCATCCTCGGCCAAACTTCCGCATGCTCACGGAAGAATGCACCTACGAAGACGTGCAAGACATCAGCATGAGTCAAATCACCTACAACAGCGAGCACCGCCTCATCAACTGTTCAACTCGAAACCAAATTTTGGGGACCGTTGCCGACGACTTAGTGGACGCCATCAAGACCTCAGAGTACCTTCGAATCAACGGTATCGTTCGTGTTCAACCCGTCCCTGACCGAAACTTTGCCAAGGACACTCGCCGTTTGTTGTCCATTGACATCTTGAGCGTTGAGGAACTGCCCATCCAAGACTGAGTTCAGCCGTTCATGAGGGCCGTGACCTTGTCCAGGGTCTCGGGGTTCGCATCAAAGTGGGCTGCCAACGCCTCCAGCCCTTTGGCAAGGCCGTCAGCCACGCCAAACTTGGCATCGAGTGGATGGAGCGTACCGTCCATGACGGCTGCACGAAACTCCTCCAGGTCCGTCCACGTGCTTGGTTCGCCAAATTTGGGGTTGGGTGTGACGACGATTTCCCCAAATTCGGGGAGGAGGATGTGTTCAGCCAGTTCGTACACAGGGGATTGAGGGTCTTCGGGCGAAATGTAGGCCTTCCGCATCTTCTTTCGAATCTGGTCGTGCGTGTCGTGCAGAAGAAGGGCGCCGTTAGGGTCGGATTTCGACATCTTGTGATCGAAAGATTCCATGCGCGAGCCGGAGGCCTTGAGCGAGGAAATGATGGGGGTGTGGAGGCAGGTCGCCTTGGGCCAGCCGTATTTTGAGGCCACGTCTCGCATGAACATGTGCGCCTTGCGCTGGTCCATGCCGCCGATGGCGATGTCGATGTCCATCTCAAAGATGTCCGCCGCTTGCATGGCAGGGTAGTAGAATTTGGAGAGGTCGTGGTCGGAGGAAGCCTCGTCGCGTCCCATGATGGTGAAGGTTTTGCGCACCATGGCCAAAGTGGCCCCTTTGGAACAACGAAGGACACGAGCCCAATAGCCGCTTGATTCCATGAGTTCTGAAGCCCACTTGAATTGCAATTCACCCGGTCCCTCGCCTTCCGGAGGATGGTCGAGCAGGGCGCGAAAAGTCTCTTGCATGTACACAGCGGTCGTTTGGATGGCGTCCATGTCGCCGTTGAATTTGTCGTTGACCCAAGCGTGCCAGTCAGCGAGGAACACCATCACGTTGGCGTTGGCATCGAGCATTCGGCGCAACTGGAGCGCGAGAACTTTCCAGCCGATGTGTGCTTTTCCGCTCGGTTCAAAACCCACGTAGCAACGCAAAACGCCGTCGCCACCGTGAGAGGTGTCATGGTGAAGGGCATCGATGAGATGTTCAACGCCGACGACTTCTTCCACATCGCCAACCATGGTGTGGAGACGGTGTTTGGCATCTTCATTGAGGTCAGCATAGCCGTCTTTGGAAGCCAGCAAGGCGGGGATGTCTTGCGGGGAGGCCATGAAACCGCCTCAGAACAACTTGTCCAGTTTTTTGACCTGGGTCTCGGAAGGTGGTGTGCCGGCTTCGATCATGGCTTCGAGGTCAGCAATCAGTTGGTGAGCGGTGTCGATGGTGGCCTGATCGAGGTTCTTCATGAGCTCCATGGATTTGTGAGCCATTTTGATGGCGGATTTGGCCTTCGAGAATTTCTTGGCTTCCTCCTTGGCTTTGTCGCCGCGTTGTTTGGCGCTGTAGCCCGTGGCTTCATCGAGGAATCCGGACCATCGCTTTCGGGATTCCATGGCTTGTTCAGGGCCTCCTTCGCCGTCAAGAAAATCAGCGAGGTCAGCGCCTTTGAGTTGCACCACGTCGACCGCCAATTTTCCGCTGTCATCGTAGGAACCTTGGACGCTAACGAGCAAGCCGTAGGAGCCGGTGAACACGCCATCGCCGTCGACGTTGATGTTCTCGAAATAATTCGTGGCTAATTTTGCCAGGCCGGCGTTTCCGCCCATGGATTTTATCAGGCCACGCTTGACTGCAAATCGCTCCATGGCGTAGGCAACGGCCAGCGTCTCATAAGGCCACCGTCTCCGAAGTTTGTTCAGGGCCGTACCATGGGAGATGTTTTGATACGGGGTCGGCTCCGTTTGCCATGCGCCGTGCAGCTTGGTTGGCGATTGCCCTCGTTTTGCTGATGATGGCGCCCACCGCTTCGGCAGAAATGGTCAGCCGCATTAAGTTGAACGATGCCGGTGCCCTCGGAGAGAGCGACCTCGGCATCACGACGGGAGAAGTCTCGCCCGATGGCATGGACGTGCTCGTGGGCGGCATGAACGGCTACGCTCGTCTTCTCTCCGCTGACGATGCAGGCAACCGAGCCCTCGACGTCGAGCTCGTGACCGGACGCAATTCCACGGTGCACGACATCGCATGGCACCCTCGTGGAAACACGGCCCTTCTGGTGGGCGACGATGGCATGGCCATGCGGTACGACACCTATGACCACAGCATCACCTACGTTAACGGCACGTTCAGCGTGCTCGGGTTTGACCTGACGGCCGTCAAATGGCGGCCAGCCGGGGACTTCGCCTATGTGGCTTCGTCGACGGGCGAGGTATGGAAATTCGCAGAACACACGGGCTTTGAACAACTTGACAACCATGGTGAGAGCATGGTAACCGACATCGATTGCCATCCAAACTACAACGTCTGCATCCTTTCTTCGCTGGAGGAGGGCATGGCGGTCATCGATGAAGCGCATGCCATCGCATGGCTCCCGCAAACTGCTGCGCAGACATGGGTAGGTGTCGAATGTTCAAGCGCCATTCTCAACGAATGCGTGGGCTTCGCCAGTGGTTTGATGAGCAAGGTGGTTCGAATCAACACCCTGGATGCTCGGGCCTCCACGGTCGAACAGGGCGTTCCTTGGGACTTGCCCAGTGGTGAATTTGTTGGTGATTCCCCAGGCGATGACAGCACCACGCTCGTGCATTTGGCTCCTCTTGGACTGGTTCGACACACACCCATGACCGGTGAGGCCTTTTCCGTCTTGGTTCCCGAAGACGCAGCAGCATGGGACGCCGTAGTGGCTGGCCGGGGCTTGGCCGTGGTGTGGGAAACCACCCGGCACAACGGATTCATCATCACCGATTTCGGAAACATCATCGAATTTTCACCCGCCGTTGAAGAAGTGGAGACCAGCATCATGGACGTGTTGGTCCTCGGTGCCGTGGCGGTGTCAGTTCCCGGCGTGATCATTGGACTGATTTACATGAACAGCCCGTGGATGCAGCGAAAGTACCGAGAATGGCGTTTCGGGAAGAAATGAACCACTGCTTTCTATCAACCGAGGGGACATGTTGATGAAGCACCCGCGTGGCCACTGATTTGAGGGTAGTTCATGGAGCCGTTTGAAGGACTCGACTTTTACAACATTGAAAGCCTCCTGACCGAGGAAGAAATCATGGTTCGCGACATGGTTCGCGAATGGGTTGACGAAGCCGTCATTCCCAAAATTGAACAGGCTTGCGAAGAAGGCGTCTTCCTCGATGAATGGCGAGTCGCCCTCGGCGAAATGGGTGTGTTGGGTGCGCCACTGAAGGGCTACGGGTGCCCCGGGCTCTCCTACGTCGCTTACGGCCTCATCTGCCAAGAATTGGAGCGAGGCGACAGTGGTTTGCGATCCTTTGCCTCCGTCCAAGGGTCCCTCGCCATGTATCCCATCTGGGACTTTGGAACCGAGGAGCAGAAGGAGAAGTACCTCCCGAAGATGGCATCGGGTGAATGGGTCGGCTGTTTCGGCTTGACCGAGCCCGACTATGGGTCAAACCCTGGCGACATGGTTACCAAGGCCGAGGACATGGGCGACCACTACCTCCTCAACGGCGCCAAGATGTGGATCACCAACGGCACCATCGCCGACCTTGCGGTGGTCTGGGCCAAACTCGACGGTGTGATTCGAGGGTTCATCGTCGAAAAGGGCGATGAAGGGTTCAGTGCTCCTGAGATGAAGGGCAAGCATTCGCTCAAAGCCAGCGTCACCAGCGAACTGGTCTTCCAGGACTGCAAGATTCCAAAGGACCGCATGCTGCCCGGTGTCAAGGGTCTGCGAGGCCCGTTCTCCTGCTTGAACAATGCACGCTACGGTATTTCGTGGGGTGCTTTGGGCTCGGCTATGGCGTGCTTCCACAGCGCCAAAACCTACGCCATGTCACGCATCCAGTTCGACCACCCCATCGCCTCCTACCAACTCGTTCAGAACAAGTTGGCGTGGATGCTACGTGAGATCACCAAGGGGCAGCTGCTGGCTTACCACCTCGGCAAGAAAAAGGACGACGGTTCGTGGTTCCCCGAGCAAATTTCCCTCGCCAAGATGAACAACGTGGACATCGCGCTCGAGATTGCAAGAGTTTCTCGAGACATCCATGGTGCCAACGGCATCCTCGACGAATACCCCGTCATGCGCCACATGGCCAACCTTGAGTCAGTGAAAACTTACGAAGGCACCCACGACATCCACAACCTCATTCTCGGTCGCTACATCACCGGCATCCAGGCCTTTACTCGCCAAGCATGATGCGCGATGTACGCCTACCTGCGGTTGGCCTTGATGGTCGTCAAGAACACGTTCCGAAAGCGTGAGGTGTTCGACCACGCCACGTCCTATGTCTGGACGTTTCGTCCTGGTTTGGCCGATCTTGATGTCTACCCAGAGGTCAACAACGGCCGCCACTTTGTCCTCTTTGACCTCGCCAGGTACGACCTCGCCATGCGAACAGGCTTGTTTCGCTGGGTTCGGAAAACCCGTTCCGCTTTTGTGGTGGCCGGCTCGACCATCCGCTACCGTCACCGCCTGCGGCCGTGGCGGCGCACGCAAATCATCACCGATCTGGTTGGCATGGATGACCGCTTTTTCTACTTCCAGCAGCGAACCGTTCAGTCAGGACGAACCTGCTCGGTGGCGCTGCTTCGAACCGGTGTGCGAAGAAAAGGGGCGATTCATCCTCGGGAAGTGATGGAAGGCATGGGGCTGAGCATTGAACCGTTCATGCATTCATGGGTGGCTGAATGGAACACGTGGGACGATGAGCGGCCCTGGCCGGCCTGATCTTCAAACGCTGGGCAACAAGCCGACACGGGCCAAACCGCCCCACACGGGGTCGAGGAAGGCCGGGAGGAAACGGTGGCGCAGGTAGACGGCGGCGGCCAGCGAAATCTTCTGGAATTTGTTGAGTTTCACTCGGGCGGTGAACACGTCGCCCTGTTGCTTCTCGATTTGACGGAGAATCTTGTCGTAGAAGGCAATCATGGCCGCTGGGGAATAGCGGGTGCGGCGGGGCAGAAGCGGGAGCAGCGCACGTGCTTCCTCAAGGTAGGTTCGTGCTCGAGCAGCATAGTGTCGGCAATAGGGTTCCCAGTGCTTGTTGAGCACAATGGTGCCACCGAGTTCCCCTTCGGTCATGCCGTTTCGCTCCAATTCGTCGAGGGGAAGGTAGACTCGGTCGCGCTGGATGTCTTCGCCAACGTCTCGCAGCACGTTCGTGAGCTGCATGAAAATCCCCCAAGATTCAGCGTATTTTCTGGCCATCGGGTTGTCATAGCCGTAGACTTCAATGCACATCAGGCCGACGACGGAAGCAACACGGTAGCAATAGACGTAGAGTTCGTCGAAGGTGCGGTATCGGTTGTTGTAAAGGTCGTCTTCCATGCCGGAGATCAAGTCGTCAAACACGTCTCGTGGAATGTTGTAGCGCTGGACCGTGTCCTTGAGTGCCAAGAACACGGGGTCGGTGGAATGCACGTCGCCGTAGCAGGTGGAGAGCTTCTTGCGGAAGAAGAAGAGCTGGGTGATCTTGTTGAGGTAGGCTTCCTCATCGAGGATGGTGCCTCGGTCTTGGAGGGATTCGAGTTGGTTCCTGTAGGCCGTTGCTTCGGGGTCGAGTTCGCCTCTGCTCCCGGGGAAGCGGTCCGACCAGTCGCCGTCGGCAATGTCGTCCGCTCGGCGACAGAAGGCGTAGATGGCGCACATGGCCAAGCGCTGTTCCTCAGGGAGGTACTTGAACGAGTGATAGAAATTGCCGGCTTCCCGCATGGTTAATTCTTCGCAGTAGCGATAAGCGAGTTTGTGGAGCTCGGCAGGTGGCTTCTCCGACCAAATCGGAGCGTCGAGATGAGAAAATGGGTCAACCAGTTCGTCCGTTTCGCCGACGATGCCAATGAACGATGCACCCTCTCGAAGGGCTTCCATGGCGGTTACGCTCACAGCTTTCACGGCGTCCCGGGCGAGGGTGACACCCGCACGCAGTCGGTCAAGCGTGGTCGGAGGGCGCACATCGTTGTCGCCGGTGCGGCTCGCAGCGTTCCCCTTGAGGGGGAAGAGCAAATCGAGCGGTTTGCGGCGTTCCAGCATCCTAACCGGACAGCCCTCGCATCCTTTGTTTATGAGCCCTCGCCTTGGGGGTGCGCACAAAAGGTGGAATCTGAAAGGTAGTAAGTATTCTCCTACTTATGCCTTCTAATTCTATAGAACCTAGGCCTTGTCCTTGTTCTTTTCGAGTAATCTCTTCACGCCACCAGGAATGAGCAGGGCACGCAACAATTTGCGAGCGTAGGTTTTCATCTCGTCTCGAGTCACTTTGATTCGCTCGTCGGAATTGAGAATGTTGCCTTCCCTGAGCAGGGTGACCGTACGTTGCCCGACCAACACGGGCAGCATGCACGAGGCCTTCAATCGGAACTGGGTTTCGGGAATCATCCGGATGTAGGCAGTGGCCGCCTCGAGGTGTTCATTGGTGAGGTCGAGGTAGCGGTCGTACAAGGGTCGAAACGTGGCGAGGTTGCTCTCGTCCAACAGGTCGCTTGGCGTCAAACCAATGGTTGCCAGGGCATCTTCGGGAATGTAGCATCGCCCGAACCGAAGGTCTTCAGGGATGTCGCGAAGGATGTTGATCATCTGCAATGCTTTGCCGAAACGAATCCCGTTATCCATGAAGACTGCTTCGTCCTCTGGTGAGAGGTTCATCAGATGAGCAAGTGACATTTTGGTCCAGAACACACCAACACAGCCCGCCACTCGGAAGGTGTAGTCGTCCAACTCGGTGTCGTTTGGGAGGGCCGAGATGGTGCCGCCTTCGTTGGCGGGTCCAAAGCGCTCCAAGTCCAGAATTTGACCGCCGACGATGATGTCAAGGCACTCAAGCATACGGGCCTGATCGTCCTTGCTGTAGGTGTTGAGGCCTTCAACCACCAGTGGCACATTTCGCAGCAATTCAGCTTCATGCTCGTTGGTTTGCAAGGCGGCGAGTTCAGAAAAATCAGGAAGGGTGGTGTCTTTTCCTTGAACAACATCGTTGTACTGTTTGATGTGCAGCAGCAGCATCTCTGTATCGCCCGTTTTTGAGTCTGCAATCGTGTCGGCGACCCTTGCGAGCAAGTAGAGAAGGCCGATTTGTCCACGGGTTTTCTTTGGAAGGTACTTCAGCGTCGGGTAAAACGACCTCGAGGTGGTTTCGAGCAACTTGTCGATTTTTTCATTGACCAACACCGGCATGCGCTCTCCCTCCGTTGCGTCCATCGTTCACCTCGCCATGAAGATATGGATGGCTGGTTGCTGTCGGCTATCAAAACGGTCGCAGGTCGTCATGATGGGTGGGCAACTCGTCGCAACCCTTTAGGAAGGGTGGCTTAAGCAGGATTTGGAAGGGGAGCATCATGAACTGCAATTCCTGCGGCGCTCAACTTCCACCCGACAGCATGTTCTGTACGGAATGTGGTGCTCGCCAAGATGTCTCGGCTTCCAGCGGGTTTGCACCCCCGCCAACCCAGCCGATGCAACCCAACCAAGGGATGCCGCACGGCCAAAACATCCCTCCGTTCCCTCAACAACAACGCACCTTTGACCCCGTTTCTGGTCAAGCCCAGCGCATGCAGCAAGAGAACAACATGCAGAACATGGGCCAAGTTCAACCCGACATGCTTCAAGGCATGGCTCAAGGACTGCATCAGCAACAGAACCTCCCTCCCGGCACCTACCCTCAACAACCCCTTCAGGGAGGTATGCCGCTCAACCAGTTCCCCCCCAACCAATTCCCGCCCAATCAATTCCCACCACAACAAGGTAACGTGGTCCCTGGCGGGGCTCAGGCTCCTCGAAACGACATGCCGAACATGCAACGTGGCCCATCCATTGCCAGCGGCGCACTACCGAACACCGGCAACGTCTCGCCGTTGGCCGCAGGCGGTACCAAAATCGCCCACAATCCGGCCAATTCACCCACGGATGCCATGGTCAACCGGCTTGCTGAGGCCGAGCGCGCCGTCAAAGACGAGCGCCGAAGTCAATGGCTTTCAATGAACCAATCACCCGCCTCCTCCGTGTTGGCCAACCTTGGCGGTGGTGAACTTCCCGCCCATCTGCGAAGCGGTGCTGAAGGAGGCAACGCCGCTGCGGAAATCATGGCGGGTGCCTTGAATCCTGCGGCAAAGGACGCACCCAACGATGCACTCCTCCGACGCATTTCTGAAGTTGCTGTGCGCCGTGTCGCACGAAAGCGAGGTGTTGCGGTCGAGGCCCCGCAGACCAAACTCGAGGACGACCAGTTCCTGGTCAACATTACCTACATCGACGACGGCCGTGTGCTGGACTCGCCAGAGGATTTGACGCAAGCGTTTGAACAAGCCATTCAGACCGAACTCGCCCTGAAGGGATACGACCTTTCGTGTGCCATCACCATGTTCCGTTCCAAGGACGGCGCCACCGAGAAACTCGGGGGCGGAGATGATGACGAAGACATGTTTGCCTGTGAGATTTGCGACGGCCTCGTGAAGGAAAGTGATCCAGAATGCCCGCATTGCGGCGCTGTGTTTGAAGATGAAGAGGAGGAAGAGGAGGATGAAGCCTCAACTCCTTCCCGCAGCGGCCCACCCGGTCCAGGAAAGCGGGGTCCTCCCGGCCCGAAGAAGGGTGGTCCTCCTGGCCCGAAGAAGGGCGGCCCTCCAGGTCCCAAGAAAGGCGGTCCCGGCGGTCCTCCCGGCCCGAAGAAGAGCGGTCCTCCCGGCGGCCCCAAGAGAGGTGGCCCCGGTGGTCCACCCGGTCCGAAGAAGGGCGGTCCTCCCGGCGGTCCCAAGAAAGGTGGTCCTGGCGGTCCTCCCGGTCCGAAGAAGAGCGGTCCACCCGGCGGCCCCAAGAAAGGCGGCCCTGGCGGTCCCCCCGGTCCGAAGAAGGGCGGTCCTCCCGGCGGTCCAAAACGAGGCCCACCTGGCCGTTGAGGTGATGACGTCGTGAGCGACGGTCCCGACTTTGGAAACATTCGATTTGGCGGTACACTTCGTCCGTCGCAGGTTGCTGCCGTCTCGGTCATCAAACCCCAACTTGATGCGGGTGAAAAACGACTGCACATCGTCGCCCCACCCGGCTCAGGCAAGACCGTACTTGGGCTCTACGTGTGGGCGGACATGGTCCGCAAACCTGCTTTGGTCCTCTCGCCCAACTCTGCTATTCAGGCGCAATGGGCTGCACGAACCGATTTGTTTGAGCTTGACGGGAAGGAAGATCAAGTCAGCATTGACCCCGAGCGACCGGGCTTGCTGACTTCACTGACCTATCAATCGGTGACCATGCCCAAACGTGGCGGCGAGGGCTTGGATGAATCCGCCATGATGTTGTGGGCGGAGAAATTGGTTGAGAAAGGCGAGGCGGTGGACATCACCTCAGCCGAGGCGTGGATCGCCGACTTGGAACAGAAGAATCCAACCTACTACGCCAAACGGGTGAAGGTGTACCGAAAAGCAGTCCGGGACGATTACGCAAAGAACGGTAACGCCCTTTGGACGCTGCACGAATCCTCGCGCTCAACGCTGCTTCGACTGAAAGAGGCAGGCATCGGGCTCATCATTCTTGACGAGTGCCATCACCTGCTCCACCATTGGGGGCGTGTGCTGCATCAACTGAAGGATTTCTTTGACGACCCCATCGTGCTCGGTCTGACCGCAACGCCACCTGATGTTGAAGGTGCGAAGGAAGAAGATGCGGAGAGGTACCTTGATTTTCTGGGCGACATTGACTACGAGGTGCCGGTTCCAGCGCTGGTGAGGGACTCGAACCTCGCACCCTACCAGGACCTGTGCTACTTCGTTCGACCTGCTCAAAAAGAATTTGACTTCATACGGGATGTGAACGAAACCTTTGACGGCATTGTTGAGCAACTCAACGAACCTTCCGAAGGTGAAGATGCCATCCTGCCGCTCACCGATTGGATTGAAGATGAACTCCAATCCTACCCCTGGCACGAACACAGCGAACAGGAGCAACGCCACATTCATCAAACATCCAGATTCTACCTTATGCTCCAAGGCCGACCCATGCCACCCGGTGTTCCATCTGTCGATGAAGAACAACTCAAGGGCCACTACGGCCTTGAGTTCACGAAAGAAAATCGCAGCCAAATGCTGGCGTTCATGATCTCGAGGTACGTTCGTCTTGGCCTGCGCCGGTCAAGCAACGAAAATGACCAAGCCAAAGCCGAGCGAGCTACCCAACACTACCGCTTGCTTGGCGTGCAAATCACAGAAAACGGTGAACAACAATGCGCTTCGCCCATCAACCGAATCCTTGCCTACAGCAACGCCAAATGCGAGGCGTTGAGCACCATTCTCCAGGAAGAAATGCAAAACCTCGGCAACACCATCAGAGCCGTGGTCATCACCGATTTCGAGAAAACGTCGTCGACGTTGCTCGTCGATGACGTGCTTGACGAAGAAGCCGGGGGCGCTGTCGCCGCCTTCCGTCATTTGGTAGCGTGTCCGGCCGGTGATATGCTCGACCCCATCTTGATGACGGGCAGCACCGTGTTGGTGGACGACGACCTCTCCGAGGCTTTTCTTGAAAAAGCACGAATTTGGATTTCAGAACGTCGTCTCAAAATAAAACTCACCGATGTGGTTTTGGGTCGCTACCACGAGATTTCCGGTTCCGGAGAAGACTGGGTACCACGCCACTATTCCACCATGATCACCGAATTCTTCCAAGAGGGCTTCACCCGATGTTTGATCGGTACGCGTGGGCTCATGGGCGAGGGATGGGACGCTTCGCGCATCAACGTGCTGATCGATCTGACGTCCGTGACCACGAACATGAGCATCAATCAACTTCGAGGCCGGAGCATTCGTTTGGACAAGCATTGGCCAGAGAAGGTGGCCAACAACTGGGACGTCATCTGCCTCGCCGATGAATTTGCGTCCGGCTTCAGTGATTACAAGCGGTTCAAACGAAAGCACAAGCAGTTGTACGGGGTCGGCGATGATGGCGCCATTGAGAAGGGCCCCGGTCATGTTCACCCTGCCTTCGTGAGCGCCGAGCCGATGGGCATCAACGAAGGCATGGCGATGTTCAACGAAGATATGCTGAAGCGTTCCAAAATGCGCGCTCGGACGCGTGAACTTTGGGGCATCGGTCTGCCGTTCAACGCTAAACCAAAAGATGCGGTTGAGAAAAAGGTGGCTCCCTCTGCAGGATTTGGTTGGTCAGAGCCAGGAAGTCCCTGGAACGATGCGTCGCTCACAGCGGCGATGAGCGAGGCCATTGTCGGTGCGCTGATTCAAACAAAGCAACTCCAACCCGCCGCCGAGGCAGCCGGTGGAGACCGAGGCGGGGGGTGGATTCGCATGCATCTGGCGAATTCTACGGCTGAAGAAGCGACCCTCTTTTCGAAGTGCCTTGAGGAGGTGCTGGGGCCTTTGGAGAAACCGAGGTATGTGATCTCAAGGGCGGCGGTGTTCCCTCATGATACGTGGCTCACACGGTTGCTCCCCGAGGTGTTGGCGAAGTACCTCCGCCCTCACCAACGTCATTTGGTGATGTTTCACAACGTGCCCTCCGCCTTGGCCAGCTCAAAGCACAAGGCCGCCGTGTTCAAGCAACATTGGGATGCGAAATTCGGCGAGAGTGAGCTCTTCTATGCCCACAGCAAGGAAGGGAAATTCCGCCTCGAACAGGTTCAAGCCAGCGGCATGACGCCTCAAGCGACCGTTCGACGCAAGAGCCTCTACCTATGACGCGCAGGTGCGGCACAGGACCCCGGTGTTGCCGCAAGAGCTGCAGATCCGACGGCGGCACTGGAAGCACTGGAAACTGAAGGCGTTGACTTCGTTTGAGCAGGAGGCCATGCCGCACACACCATCGGCCGCAGGAACGGATTTGGCGGCCTTTTGGTCCAAGTTTCCCCAGAACGAGTCGTTCACCAAATTCGCCGTTAGCTTACCCGAGTTTTGCGTTGATGACGAAGATTTGGTCTGCCCGGAGGAGGCGGGATTGGCGCCTCCCAAATCCAGGGCCTTGACCACTTGTGGATGGTTGAAGAACGCCCGTGCGGCTTTCTCGCCGCCGTTAAACCAACGCTTGTGCTGCGCCATGAGCGACGCCACGGTTTGGCCCTCGGACGGCGCGAGTCGCAATCTGAACATGACCGACTGGTAGCGGTCAAGCCTTGACCCACGGCCGGACATTTGCACGGGCAGTGGGTTCATGGAAGGTGCGACGGTTTGTTCCTCAAGCAAGAGCATTCTGGGGTCTGTTTTTGATATGATTGCCAACGAGATTTTCCGAATCGATTTACTGACGGTGAGAAGTGCCGCAATGAGTAAAGGAAGAAGGAGGCAAATCCCCCAAAAGAGCGCTTCACCATCACGGTTCACGAAGGAGATGAAAACCATCAGTGCACCCATGAGCGAAATGCCTCCGATGAAGAAGACGATGCCGCCAAGCGAGGGGGGAGGTGCATTCGGGTCGTCAGGTTGACTCCAATGCTGAGTTGGCCAGTCATCTTCCATCCGTGTTCACCTCGAAAAAGTGGCCATGGCGCCGTCCTCAGGCGCCATGGCCGAGCAGGTCATGGCCCAGTGCGGTACGCAGGTGTCATTGTCCGAAGACTCCATTGAGGACGAACGAAATTGAGGAATGGCGGTTGATAAAGTTTCACGACATGGATACGATGTCAAAGGTCGGTTCGGTCAGTCCACACAGTTCGTGGGAAGGGAGATCTCGATGAACGCCGAGTCGCCGCTCGAGTTCCAAATGCTGGCGGGAATACAGCGGCACGCCCTCATACGCCACGCCGTAGATACCCATCCATTCAGGTTCGGTGTCCTCAAGCCCGTTCACGTCCGGTGGTGTCAGAGACGTCCACTGGTGTTCACGTTGCTTCAACTTTGATTGGGACAGTGGCAGGCCACGGTGCTTGTACATCTTCACGAGTTTTGGACGAGGAATCGCCAACGGGCAGAGCATCAACACGCGCTCGTTGTGGCGCCAAAAACTGCAGGGGCCGAGGTTGTCGTGTTCAATCCATTCGAGGGCACGCTCCATGGCCTCGAGCGGGGCGCCCCACGATTTCGGCAGCCACATCATCAACACGTGACGGTTTTTTGTCCCCTGCACGTGGGTGTTGACGCGAAGTTTGTACCACGGTTCTGCAGGTTGGGCAGCAGGGGCTGGCTTCGGTTTCGCCCTCGTTTCAACCGGCGGCGGGTCAACTCGTTCTGGGATGTCGGGCGCCGAAGGGTGCCGGTACAGCGTGCTCAACAGCTCCTCGAGCGGGCCGTTCAGCGCCTCAACCGAGATGCGAGTACATGCATATCCGGTGCTCCCGTGCAAACTCCCGGGAAGGCGGAGAATTCGCCGTGTATCGGCGGTCACTTTGGTGTCAACTTCGAACCCGGCCTCCACCACACGGTCCAACAGCGCCTTGCGCTGCGCCTTCACCGCCTTCTCACGTTCTTTGAGATCCGGCAGGGCAAAGGCCTCACGGTCAGGGTCGTCATAGATCAGGTGGAACCCCTTGGAGCCCGAGAACGAAACGCTTCGAAGGATCAGGTTTTCGTGCACTTCAAGCCATCCCATCAATTCGCAAGCGATGGATTGGGCCTTCGTCAAATTCTCTATAGAAAAGGGAGCAACGTCAATGTCAAAGACAACAAAATGGTCCAGAAGAACAGGATAATGTTCGGGATTGTCCCTCAAGCGGGGCAGGTCAATCGGGTTGAGCCAGGAGGCCGTTGAGACGTAGACGTCGCGAGGTGCGCTTCTCCCAATCGCCTTCAGGAACGAAGCGTGGTCCCGGACGCGTCGCTTGGCCGTGAGCCAGCGGTTGTCGTTGGTTCGCCATCGGAACACGTGCTGGCTGGGTTTGTTCAACCATGACGTGTCAACGGTGTGTTCTCGGTAGTGGTCCTTGAGCGCTTGGTCGTCAAGCGACATAAAGTCCCCTCATCGCAGACCAGCGGCTTTCAACGATTCGAGCAGCACAGCACCGAGTTCGGACGGGTCCTTCGCACAAGCGATGCCAGCGGCCTCAAAGGCGGCGAACTTCTCCTCAGCCGTTCCTTTGCCACCGGAGATGATGGCGCCGGCGTGACCCATGCGCTTGCCGGGCGGTGCGGTGGCGCCTGCAACGAAGCCGACGATGGGTTTGGTGACGTTTTCTGCAGCCCAAGCGGCAGCTTCCTGTTCGGCGTTGCCGCCGATTTCACCGATCATCACGATGGCTTCCGTCTGGTCGTCGGCCTCGAAGGCGGCGAGGCATTCAATGAAGCCGGTGCCGTTGACCGGGTCGCCACCGATACCGACGCAGGTGGATTGACCTTCGTCGATGCTCATGGTTTGAGCGACGGCTTCGTAGGTGAGGGTGCCGGATTTTGACACGATGCCAATGCGACCCTTGGCGTGAATGTGGCCGGGCATGATGCCGATCTTCGCACCACCGTTCTCGCCGGGCGTGATGATGCCGGGGCAGTTGGGCCCAATGAGACGAACGCCGGGGCGGTTCTCGACAAAAGCGACGGCCTTGACCATGTCCAAGGTGGGGATGCCTTCGGTGATGCAGACCACAACGCCCTCACCTTTGACGGTGTCAAAGGCATCGGCCGCTTCCATGATGGCTTCGGCGGCGAAGGGCGGCGGGACGTAGATGACGGTAGCGTCGGCGTCGGTGGCTTCAATGGCCTCGAACATGGAGTTCCACACGGGGAACGGTTTGCCCTGAAGGTCAACGGTTTGGCCGCCCTTGCCGGGGGTGCAACCGCCGACGATGTTGGTGCCGTACTCGACCATTTTGTCGGCATGGAACATGCCTTGCTTGCCGGTGATGCCCTGCACGAGGACCTTTGCGTCTTCTTCAATCCAAATCGCCATCAGTTTCCACCTCCAATGAGTTCCACAATTTTCTGCGCCCCTTCGGCGAGGTCGTCGGCGGGGTGAATGTTGAGGGTGGATGCGGCCAGGATGGCCTTGCCTTCGTCAACGTTGGTGCCAGCGAGGCGGACGACCAGTGGGACGTCAAGCGAGAGAGCCTCAGTGGCCGCAATCACGCCACGTGCGATGATGTCGCAGCGCATGATGCCGCCGAAGATGTTGACGAGGATGCCCTTCACATTGGGGTCCTCAAGAATGATGGAGAAGGCGGTCTTGACCTGCTCTTCGTTGGCACCGCCACCGACGTCAAGGAAGTTGGCCGGTTCTCCACCGTACAGCTTGATGACGTCCATGGTGGCCATGGCAAGGCCTGCACCGTTGACCAAACAGCCGATGTTGCCGTCGAGTTTGACGTAGGACAGGCCGGTTTCCTTGGCCCGGATTTCCACTTCTTCCTCCTCAGACAAGTCGCGAAGGTCGTCCCAGTTCTTGTGGCGGAACTCAGCGTTTTCGTCAAACGAGACCTTGGCGTCCAGGGCCACGATCTCGTCGTCAGCGGTGCGGACCAACGGGTTGATTTCGAGCATGGCACAGTCGCTGGAAACGAACATGCCGTACATCGAAGTCAAGGCCTTGGCGAAGGCCTTGTGGGCGGCGCCTGTCAGACCGAGTGCCAGTCCCAGGTCGCGCTTTTGGTAGCCCATCAGGCCGGCGTTGGGGTCCACTGAAATCTTGTGAATCTTCTCTGGGGTGGTCTCAGCGACGTGTTCGATGTCCATGCCACCCTCGGTGGAGGCCATGATGAGAACGGATTTGTTTTCACGGTCAACGAGAATGGCAAGGTAGTATTCGTGAGCGATGTCGCAACCGGATTCGACGTAGAGGTTTCGAACGAGTTTTCCTTCCTCTCCGGTTTGGATGGTCACCAAGATGTTGCCGAGGATGTTGGTGGCGTAGGTTTGCACCTCGTCTTTTGAGAAGGCGATTTTGACACCGCCTTCCATCACGAGGTCGCCGGAGTCGGGTGCGTAGAGGTTGCCTTTTCCGCGACCACCGGCGTGGATTTGTGACTTGACGGCGACGACCTTGGAGCCCAGGCTGTCGTAGGCTGCCACGGCCTGGTCAACCGTGGTGCAGTGAACGCCCTCGAGAACGGGCACGCCGTGCTGCTTCAGCAGTGCTTTTCCTTGGTACTCGTGAATGTTCATGGTGCTCTCCAAACGCTTGGACTGAAAGACCGTCTTTCAATACTTTGGAGGCGCAGGTAGCGTGGTGGATTTGGCGCGGTGTT
>JAYYDY010000031.1:0-54912 GCA_036160375.1 Thermoplasmatota archaeon
GATGAATCACCCTTCAGTGGATTCCGTAGCGTCCGTTGTTTCGTCGAACATGAGGGCTTCCCGAGGCACGCCCAGCATGGCTTGGCGCAGCGAGGCGCGCAGTTCGGTCAGTTCGCCGTAGCACACCAGGACGTCGTCGTAGCGAAGTTGGACATCATGGTCGGGGTTCCACACCAAGCGATCGCCACGCGAAAGCGCAAAGACTGGGACGGAAGCAAACACCTCGTCCAACCGCTTGCCGACCATTTTCGGGTGGTTGCGGAGTTGCAAGGAGAGCACGCCCGAGCCGGGCACGGTGCGCAGGAGTTGGCCGATGTCCACCTCAGCAAAGGCGGTGTCTTCCATCACGTAATCGACGATGGCGCCCGCCACGTTCACGCCGCTTGCCTTCTCGATGCCCTCCAATCCGGGGGAGGAGTTCACTTCGAGCACGAGCGGGCCGTTGTTGCCCTCAAGCAGGTCCACGCCGGCGATGTTGAGTCCCAGCACACGGGCGGCTCGGCAGGCAGCCTCAGCGTAGCCTTCGGGCAATTCGACGCTCTCCACCGTTCCGTTGAGGTGGAAGTTGCTTCGAAACTCCCGGCCGCGCGCCCGACGTCGCATGCACGCCACGACCTTGTCGCCCACCACCAAGGCGCGGATGTCTTTGCCGTGAGATTCAGCAATGTACTCTTGCACGAGCACCGATTTTCCAGTCATCAGCAAGCCCTGAACAAGGTTGCGAACTTCAAATGCCGTGTGGCGAAGGAACACACCGTCGCCTTGGGTGCCCTGGGTGACCTTGACCACCACGGGGAGGCCACCAACGGTTTCGATGGCTTGTTCCACGTCGAGGATGTCCCTCACGTAGACGGTTTTTGGAACGGGGATTCGATTGCGCGCAAGGATCTGCGAAGCGTTGAGTTTGTCCCGGCTTTGGAGGATGCCCTGGCCGGTGTTGGCGGTCCAGATGCCCAGCTGTTCGATGTGGCGCAGCACCGCCACGCCGTGCTGGGTGATGGAGTGGCCGATGCGGGGAATCACGGCGTCTTTGGCGAAGGCGCGACCTCGGTGAAGGACATCCACGCTGCCTTGGTTCACGACGAGTGAGAACTTCATCGGATCGCAGACTTCAACCTCCAAGCCGCGTTTTTTTGCCTCCTCGACGATGCGCCGCGTGCTGTAGAGGCGCGGGCCTCGGCTGAGAACGGCCAAACGGAGCCCCATACCGGGGCGCCCTGTGGCGTCGTTCTTCATTCCATCGGTTCCCATGATGGAGGGATTTCCGGTCCGCGGTCTTGAAGTGCTCGGCTGATATCGGGGTTTTATGTCCGAAGAGGAACTTGATGCAGCCGGTGCGCTCGCTGTGGACGAGGACCAAGACGAATTGATGGAAGAGATGTCCATCGAGGAGCGGCAGGAGCGGCTGAAGAAGGCTCGCTGGAACGTGTTTCTCTACCTTGGTGTCGCCGCTATTCTGTTCGGTTTCGCCCTCTTCCCCATGCCGTTTTCCGCCGACTGGGACGAATTCAGCACCTCGGCTGAGAAGGACGTCGGTCTCGTGTGGGGCTTGCCCGTGGACGGGGAAGATTTGTTTGACGTGCCCATGCGGTTGACCGTGACGGCGGACAACCCGCCCACACAGGCCGCCATCAACATCGCAGTGTACGTTATTGAGCAGGAGGACTGCACGGACTTCACCCTCAGCGAAAAGATGCAGGAAGCCAAGCAAGGAGACTCCCACGCCTACCAGTACCAGGAGGCTGACACGCGAGTGCTGGCCGACGGCACCTACGATTTCGAGTTCAACATCGACCCTGGCCACTACTGCCTCATCGCCGAATACATCGACGCCAACGGCGACAAAATCACCTCTTCAGGCAATGCGCTGAGCGTAGAAGGCAAACTCTACCCCAACCAATTCCTCGGTGGTTTCCCTGGTCTGCTCTGCCTTGGCCTGTCTGCCTTTGCCTTCGTAGGCGCTCAAAAGCACGGCACTGCGCTCCGGAAGATCCTCGAAGGTGAAAACGAGACCACGGAATCCAAGGTGCTCTCCGAAGCCAGCAAGGCCCGCATTGCTGCCGGTCCCGGTGGTGCCCCGCCTGCAGGTCCTTCAGGTCCTCCCGGCGCTCCACCTGCGCAGCAGGCCGGACCGTCCGGTCCACCCGGTGCCCCACCCGCCGAAGCGCCTGTCGCTGAACCCGCGGCTGCGCCGGCCGCCGAACCAACCCCTGCCGCTGCGTCAGAAGGAACGTTTGAGCCCGCTGAAAACGGCTACTTCTTCAAGAAGTTCGCTGATGGCACCTACGACCAAACCGTGTACGTTCAAAACGCCGAAGGCGCCTATGTGCCTCACGAAGGATGAAGTGAACGGCGGCGTCAGATTTTGATGCAAATGTGCTCCAAATCAACGCCACCCTTGAAAGGCACCGTGCCCACGGTTTGTTGAGGTATGACCATGGGAGAGGAGCCAACCACCACGTTAACGGTGGCGAAACTCAAGGCCCTTTGCGTCCTCAACGATGTTTCTGCGAGCGGAAAAAAGGCCGAGCTCCTCGCTCGCCTGCTCGAAGCGGGCGTTGACAAAGAAACGCTCGGCATCGAAGTCTACGATGAAACGACCGCCACGTTCCAGCCCGCCGCCGCCGAGGATGAAACGGCGACTGAGAAACCGAACGACGAGAGCGACGAAGCCGACGCCGAAGCAGCATCGGATGCGGAGTTTGAAGCCGACGATGAGCCAAACGAAGCGGCCGAAGTCGATGAACCGGTCATGCTTTCCCTTGAGGACGAGGAAACGCTGTCCGTCCCGCTGCCCGAGGCCGAGGTGAGCGAAGACGAGGTGTTGGAAGCCGAAATTCTCGAGGCTGACTTGATCGACGACGTGGAGATTTCGCTTGAAGATGAGGCGGAGACGGTTCCGCTCCCAGCGGCCACCAGCACCTCGACGCCGCTGCCGAAATCCAGCACCGACACCTCACCCCTGACGCTCATGGAGATGGTGCGCCGCCCGCAAGCCATCGCCGTCATGCTGACGTTGGTCTTGCTCGGTGCCGGCGGATGGTATTACGTGAACAACCAACTCGAACCCTTCACCGCCGATTCCCTTCGCTACGGCGACCGGATGGGCTACGTGATCACCGAGGGAAGTTTCCTCGCTTCTGAGGAGTACGTTGAACTGGTCACCAACCAACTTGAGGACCCGCCCAACTATTGCAAAATTCGACTGTCCTTCCAGGGGGAAAGCACGGCGTCGGTCACCGAAGGCACGGGCGTGGAGTTGAACACCCAGTCGTCCGACGATCGCTTGGGTGCCGTTAGCATTCGCGGCGGACAAGGCCTCTCGTGGTTGGCGGTGGAGAGCGTAAACGACATGTCGTTCTCGCAATTCGATGTCTCGGGCCACTACCCCATCGCTTCCAAGTGCTCGGATTTCACCACCGACACAACCACCGGACAGGCCGACCTCAAACTCACCACCTGGAAGGAACTCCGGGAACAAGTGGTGCTCGCCACCGAATTGGAATTCGCCGCTACCTTGTCGGCCACGGCATACGAAGGGACGGCGTTCACCTACGGCGTGGGCGGCCTCCTGGGCGATTTGGAGGAACTTTCTCCCGGCTTGGGCATGGTCATCGCTCCGATTGAACTGGCCGACTTCTTCGGCAACGCCTACATCACCAAGGACGCCACCGGCACGAGTTCAGGTTGGGAGTGGCGCGTGACAGGTTCAGAGAAAATCGGCTCCACCAACATGTGGAAGGTGACGGCCAGCCACCGCGATGTGCGGGATTTCTGTTTGGGCTATGCGACGATGACCATGTGGCTCGATGCCGACAGTCCGTGGGCCGCTCGCCAAACCGTGGACGTCGCCATCAGCAGCAGCGAAGCCTCGCAAACCAGCTGTTCAGCCTGGCAGCAACGCGGCATCGATGCGGTCTTGCCCGAGGGCGAACTCGAATTGCACCACACCTTTGAGCGAACCACCTTGTCTCGCGGGATCAAAGCCATTGAACTTGGCAAAACCTACGACAACCGACCCCAAGCCAACGACCTCAACCCGGACAGTGACGAATTGGTGGATTGGGGCGTGGACGCCACGCACCTCCCCGACAACTCCACTCAGCGGGCGCATCCGCTCGACCAAGCCATGGCCTGCATCGATGAGTTCAGCGGTGTGGCTTCCGGAGCGGTGACAGCGCTGGAAAACGACGGCTACGTCTGGCGAGCCGTGAACGAGCAAAACGGAACGGCGACCGAATGGAACCTCTCTTGGGTGGATTCAGACACCACCGCCGGCTGGCTGAAGTTTGCCGTGTCGGGCGAGGAGGGTGCGCCCACTTGCGAGTTCATCGCGAAAGGCACCTTTGATGACTCCATCACGCACAACCGAGATTCGATTCCAAAGGCGCTGCCGCTTCACGATGTTGAAGCCCGGCTGATGGACGACCAACGCTTCCCTGCGCTGACCGGTCCCAATGCCCTGTTCACCGGGAGTGGCCTGCACGACACCACCCGCGTGGGCTACCTCGTGGTGGTGCCCGGCACGGGCTTTGGCATTGATTTCAGCGACCTGCTCGACACCTCGGGCGCCACCACGGTGGACCTCCAACGCCAGTGGGAGGACGGCGGGAAAGACCGGAGCTTCTCCTTGCTCGCTGACGGAACCGACGGGCGCTTGATCGGCTGGACCAGCCTTTCGGTTGAGGAGTTGGCCTGATGAGCACCGACGGCCGTGGGCTCGACCATTTGATGGAACAAAACGACACGGAGTTGGATTTTCTCGCCGCGTACGGCGGTGTTGACGACGGCCAGAAAGGCGACGGCGCCGCCCTTCTGTCGGCGCTTCATCGCTTTGTGAAAGCGGGCGGCCTCACGTGCATCCTTGAAGGAGCGACGCTCACCTTCGACGGCGGCCAAGCCGTCGCTGAAGACCACGGTTGTCGCCTGACCATGACGGGTGAACACTTGCCGCTGGTCGCCAGCGATTTGACAGGACCGGGGTTTGCCGAAGGAGACCTGAATGCGGACCGGACCAGCGTGAGCACGCTGCTCACGGCGTGGACGGTCGAGCAGCGTCGCTTTGTTGAACGCTTGGTGGAACACCGTTTACACGGCTAATCACGAGCGGCGAGCCGCCATCACGGCCGCTCCAGTCAGGGCCATGACCGCCACAGCCATGCCAGCACTTGGCAGGAAGCCTTCGGATTCCTCGCCAGCAGCCGGGACGTCACAGCCATCACCGTCGGCGTGAATGCCACCGTAGGAACCGTCATCGTAGTAGCAGGTGGACCAGGTCTTGTACCAGTCGCCCTGCGGGAAGTTTTCGGTGGAATCATCGCTGTACGTCGCCTTGATTCGCCAGTTGACGTAGGAGTGATCGGCCGGCGGTTTGAGCTCCATCGAGTAGGTGCTGCCGTCGTCGCTCACGGTGACCTCTTGGGGCGTGGGCGGATCACAGACGCCGTTGTTCAGGCAAATCTGCGTGGTGATGGCGAGGGTTGTTCCGTTGTCAAGGGCTTCCTGGTCGAGGATGACCGAGAGGGCCCAAGGTTGGTTGTCCTGAGACGGCGTGGTGCGTTCCTCAACCGAGAACGGGACCTCGCCGTCCGGGTTGACGTCCTCGCCCCCGGTTGCAGTGCCTGCTTGGGCAACGGTCGTCATCATTAGCAACCCAACAACCACGAGGAGGGTCATGCTCCGCTTCATGAAGAGAACAGGGCGCGGCTCCCTTATTTGGGTTCCTTTCATTCCATGTCCCATAATTCATCACCCACCCAGTGGACCGTTTTGATGCCCTTGCCCTTGGTGCTCTCCACCATGGTTTCTCCGTCGTCCACCGCCCACCCGAGCGCCAACGGCCGCTTGTGGGTCATGTCTCGAATCCAGACGAGGTCGCCTGCTTGGACGGAGGCTTCAGCGCCGTGAACGCCAGCGACCATGCAGTCCGCTCCGTTCATCAAAAACGGGATGGCACCGTGGTCAACTTCCACCCATTTGAGGGCGTCCATGTGTTCCAAGAACCCGCGCAGGGTCAAGAACACGCAACGCTCGTTCTCCTCGTCAAGGAGTTCGATCACCAGCGGCGTTCGGTCAACGAACACCATGGTCCACGGGCCGTATTCGGCCATTTCGAGAAAGGCGCCGTCCACGTTGAGGTCGATGGCAAGGTCGCTCTCCAAACGCTTGAGCAACGGAGCGATGTGTTTCCTTCGGACAGGTCGTCGCTTGCGCACGCTCCATTCGGTGGCCATGTTTCCGGGGAGGGCGAGGAGGCTATCATCCTTGGGCATCGCGGCATTGATGAAGGGTTGGAACCTCCACGAATCATGGCCATGTGGTGCACCATCCGAACCTTTGCCAAGCACGCCGTTGAACTCGGCAACGAACCGGTGGTGGAACCGATTTTTTTCGTGAAGCCAAACGGCTGCCTTCACGGGGACGGCCCGTTGCCCGTCTCCGCTCACCCGGGCGAGGTTCATCATGAGGTGGAATGCGTGGTCCGACTCAACGACGCCATGGAACCTGAGGCAGTGGCGGTTGGCCTCGATTTGACCGATCGCGCCACGCAAAGCGCCCTTCGCGCCGACCAACTGCCTTGGGCCAAAGGGAAGTGTTTCCGTTCCAGCGCCGTGGTCGGTCCGTGGTCGCCATGGTCGGGGACATGGGACGATTTGGTGTCCTCCATCCACGGGCTCCATCTGTCCCTCTCGGTGAACGGTGAGCAGCGTCAGTCAAGCCCGCTTTCGGAGATGTCGGTCACGCCACGCCAACAGGTCGACGCCTTGCTCACGTGGGCTCCCGTCGACGGTGGCGATGTGCTGTTCACCGGCACGCCGCAAGGCGTTGGACAACTTCATCCCGGGGACCACGTTGTGGCAACGCTCACAGGTCCGGACGGCGTTGAACGGTCGTCCATTGACCTGCGCTGTACGTGAGGGTTGCTTTCATATAGCCCGTGCCGGTGGGTGGCGACGCAGGAGGCATCCCTATGGCTCAATGGCACGGAATTTCACGACGCAAACCATCCGGTGGACGAAAGGTTCAGGCACGCGGCAAGCGAGCCACTGAAATCTCCACGGAGAAGCAATTCGCCCTCGTTGGCGAGCCCAAGCGCAAGATCTACCGCAAGACCGGTGGCAACACCATGGTCCGCGTGATGGCCGCCAACCAGGTCAGCATCAACAACCCCAAGACCGGCAAGACCACCTTGGGTTCCATCCACAGCGTGGTCGAGAACGCCTCGGACCCCAACTACGTTCGTCGAAACATCCTCGTCAAGGGTGCCGTTATCGAGACCGACCAAGGTCGTGTTCGCATCACGTCCCGCCCTGGAAAAGACGGTGTCATCAACGGCGTTCTGCTCGAGTGAAGTCGAGCGACGGCTTGAAGAAAGCACGTCGTCACCAGCCCATGAGGCGAGACCATGGACCACAACCCCGACCGACTGTGCGTTTGGCCGGGCTACTTTGACATGAAGCGTTCTCGCCGTGCAGGTCGCCGTGTCCCGAAGGACGCCTCGGTGCTCAAGCCCGACCTTGAGGGCCTGTTCAACGCTGCACGAGCGGTGGGTTTGAGGAAGATCAAGCGTGAGGAACACACCTCTCATCCACGTCGACCCCACGGTCGCGAGGGTCGTTTGTGGGTGTCGTCCTCCGGAGCGAAGGAAGCCATCGGTGCGGGCAGCAAGGAAGAGTTGCTCCAACTCATTGGCGGTCAATGGCGCGAGATGCAGCGCAACCAGCGTCAAGCCGTGGCCCAAGAAACCGCTCGGGGTCCAAAAACCGGCGATCGCCGTGCTCGTTCCCAACGCAAAAACACGCAACAGCGAAGCAATTTCAAGAAGCGCAAGAGCTTCAAAAATCGCTGATTGTCAAAACAGAAATTGATAACCTTTGAGGGTCATTTCTGAACATGCGTTCACTTCTCGTGCTGTCCGTGTTCCTGCTGTGCACCAGCGGACTTCAGGGTGACCTGATGGCCCAAGAAGACGATCCAGAGACGGTGGTCATCACGGTCGACAGCACCAACCTGCGCTTTTCACCGTCATCGGTGACCATCGCTGAGGGCGACACGGTCCGTTTCTTCTGGAGCGGCCAAGCCCTGCCGCACAACGCTGTCGAAAACAACGGCGTGTTCGACTCGGGCGAACCCGCTCGAGCCGTCGACTACAGTTTCACCTTTGAGCGCGGCATGAACGGCACGTATGACTTCGTGTGTGAACCGCACGCTTCGGTGGGTATGGTCGGTCAAATCGTGGTCGAGCCTGCTCCGCCATTGAACGAGACCAACGCCACGGCGGAGGAGCCGCCAATGTCCGAGGACACCCCCGCTGTCACGGCGTTGGCGACGGCCAGTATGCTCAGTCTCGCTTGGGTCGCAGTTCAGCGACGTCAAGGCAACGGGTGAAGCCAGCCGAAGACGTCCTCTTCGGTTTCGTTCTGAATGCCCGTCAGGGCATCGTAGAGTTTCAAGGTGGTTGCACCAGGTGTGCCGTCACCGTAGACCTTCTTCTGGCCGTCGTGGGTGATGGAGCCGATGGGGGAAATCACGGCGGCTGTTCCGCAACAAAACGCCTCGTCGGCCGCCATCGCAAAGTCGGCGGCCACCTTGCCTTCAACGACCTCGTAGCCGAGGTGGCGGGCGAGTTGAATGATGGAATCGCGGGTGATGCCTGGAAGGATGGTGCCGGTGAGTTCAGGCGTGTAGAGCACGTCGTCCTTGATACAGAAGAAGTTGGCCGCGCCAACTTCCTCGACCACGGTGTGGGTTTCAGCATCGAGGTAAATCACCTCGGCGTAGCCCTTGGCTTTGGCTTCCTTGCTGGGCTTCATGCCCGGTGCGTAGTTGCCAATGGCCTTGACACCGCCCGAGCCACCGGGGGCTGCTCGGTGGTGGTCTTCGGAGATCAGCAGATCGATGGCGCTCATGCCGCCCTTGAAATACGGTCCAACGGGAGTGACGTAAATCAGGAACGTGTAGGACGGTGCGGGAGCCACGCCCAACACGGGCCCGCTGCCCATCAAAAGCGGGCGGACGTACATGGCGCCTTTACCGGATGGGGGCACCCAGTGCTTGTTGGCTTCAACGACTTGCTCAACGGCGTCAACGAAGATGGATTCGGGAACGGGGGGCATCTTGAGGCGGTCCGCTCCGCGCTGCATTCGTCGGGCGTTTTCCTCGGGTCGGAAGAAGACGATGCGTCCCTTTGAGGTTCGGTAGGCTTTCATGCCCTCAAAGAGGCCTTGGCCGTAGTTGAGAACACCTGCTGCCGGCGACATCGGGATGTCGCCGTAGGGGCGCAATTCACCGGGCATCCACGGGTCGTCGGCCGTGGTGGTGGTGAGGTACATGGTCTCCGTGGGCGTCAGTGAAAAGGTCAGGCTGTCCCAATCAAACGATTCATCCATGCAGCACCACTCCTGTCAAAATGAGCCATTGGAATGAGGCTTTCAAGGGTTCCTCTCCCATTTCTTGCCCCGACGCGCCGGTTTTCCATGCACGCCGGCAGATGGGTTCTAATGGGGCGGAACGGTCAAGCCTCACGGGGTCGCTCAATGGATGGACGCATGGGGATTGTCAGCGGCCGATACCGCTCCTCCTCCATCTCCGCAGAAGGAGAGCCACAACCCAACACCATCGTGGAATTGTTTGGCCGATGCGAGGACGGTCGTTCCGTGTGCTTGCTCGTTCACGGTTTACGTCCCTCGTTCGAAATCGCTCCCATCGGCACATGGGATGCCAACGAGCCGATTCCGACGTTCATCGAAGACCGTCTGGCGCACGTTCGAGCCATGGAACACGTCGTGCAGGTGACCGGTCCAGTGGTCAAGTGGACCCAGCTGGGCGAACGGCCGGTGTGGACCATTGAAGTGGAGCAACCGTTCCATGTGCCCGCCCTTCGCAAGTTACTCAAAACCCGGTCGTGGCAAATTTTCTCCGGCGACATTCCCTTTGTGAATCGGCTGTTTTTGGACAGTGACGTTGGCATGCACGTCGCCTTCACGGGCGAGGTGGTGGACGAGCGTTCGGCGGAGGGCCCCGTTCTCAAGCCCGAGGTCATCGAAGCCGGTGGTGGCGGCCGCTACGCCGTGGACCTAACGGTTCGCTGTGAGGTCGGCAACGTTCGCTCAACCGAACCGTTCCAGGTGCCCTACACCGTCTTCTCGTTCGACTTGGAAACCAGCATCGAGCACGAGACGGTGCTGTGCGCTGCGGCGTGCGTTGAACATCTCGGAACAGGGGTGCGTGAAGTGTTCGAGTACCGTGGGTCAGAAGCCGATATTCTCGAGGGGCTGACCGCCACCGTCCAAGCCACCGACCCAGATATCATCACGGGGTACAACATCGACAACTTCGACCTTCCACGTTTGGCTGACCGCACGGGCGTGCTTCAGCGCGGACGGGGCTGGGACGGGACGGCATCGCTGTTCGGTTGGGGGCGAGCGCCCCGACTCGAAACCGAACTCAAGCGAAACCGGGATGCGTTGGTGCCCAAGCGCCAGAGCAACCGCGCCTGGAACCTGTCGGGGCGCGTGGTGATGGACGCGTGGTGGCAAGCTCGCCAAGCGCTGCGGCCACGGCGTGAGACCCTGTCCTTTGTCGCCTCGCTGTTGTTTCCCGACGACGAGGACAAGCACAAGATGGACGTGGACGCCTCCAACATGGACCAGGAATGGGCCGACCGTCCCGACGAGGTCATGGCCTACTGCGTGCGAGACGCTGAACTTCCCTTGGACATCCTCAACGCCATTCAGGCCGTGCGAAGAAAGGAAGCCGTGGCGGCGGTGGCGAAAGTACCGTTTGAAACCGCCGCCAACGGGAGCACCAGCCAACTCATTGATTCACTGGTGATTCGACTGGCCGATGTCCAGCAGGTGGCCGTTCCGCTCACCGGTTCGGCCGAGGCCAAGGAAGGTCAGATCACGGGTGGCTACGTTCACGACGTCGAAGCAGGGCTGCACCCTTGGATTGCCGTGCTCGATTTCAAGAGCATGTACCCGTCCATCATGATCGGCCACAACATCTGCTACACCACCCGCATCGACCCGGCCCAACCCGCTCCCGAGGAAGGCAGGTACCACACCTCGCCCATCGAGAGCAAATTCCGCTTAGCCGAGGATCGGAAAGGGATGGTGCCGGCCCTGCTCGAGGACTTGATGGCCCAGCGCGACGAACACAAAGCCGCCATCCAGCAAGCGAAATCCGACGGCGATGAGACCGCTGAAGCCTTTCATGATGCCATGCAGTATGCTGTGAAGATTCTGATGAATTCGTTCTACGGCGTCTTCGCCAGTGGCTTCTATCGCTTCACACATCGGGATCTGGGCTCCTCCATCACGGCGTGGGCTCGTCAAAACATCAAGGGCATCATCGCTGCGGTTGAACAGGAGGGCCACGGCGTGGTTTATTCCGATACGGATTCCATTTTCGTTCGGTCACCGGTGGACCCCGTTGCGCCTCGCCAGCTCACCGCTGAAGTGCAAGAACTCGCTGAGCAGGGCGACAAGGCCGCCTTGGCCACCGTCGCCGCCTACGAAGCAGCGTGCAGCAGCATGGTGGAGTTTGGGACGGGCCTTGCCGAGAAATACAGCCGAGATTCGGCCGTCCTTGAATTTGAAAAAGGGCTCTCCGTCTTTTTCAGCCATGGCGCCAAAAAGCGATACATCGGCCAGGTGGTCTGGCCGTCTCACGAGATGCTCGTGCGTGGATACGAAACGCAGCGAACGGATTCGTTCAGCTACTTGACCACGACCATGAAGGAAATTTTCCGCTACACGCTGGCGGATCAGGGCGATGAATTGGTGGCCTACGCCAAGCAGCAAGTTGAGGCGCTTCGAACCTGTCAAGTACCTGCCAGCGAGGTCGTGCTGGCCAAATCCTGCAAGGGGCGCATCGTGCGAACGCCCGTGAAAACATCAGACGACGTGGATTTCACCAAAGACTACAGCAAACCGGACAGCATGGTTCAGGTGCGTGTGGCCAAACAACGCATTGAACGCGGCCTCGGTTTCACCTCGGGCATGAAGGTGTCCTACGTGGTCACCGATGCTAGCAAACCTCCGATGGCAGCTGTCCACTGGCCGGACACCGAAGAGGAGCAAGCCAAGGTGACCTACGACGGGCGATTCTATGCCGAGCGCTTGGCGGCTGCCGTTGGGCGAATCACGGAGGCCTTTGGATGGGAAGCAAAAGACCTGATGGCTGGCAACAAGCAGACAAGTTTGTTCTCGTTTTAGGCGGGCCGGACGAGGAAGCCCTTTTGATGAACGAGCCACCACATACCAACATGGGAAGCCATTCACGAACCCTCATGGTGGTGGGGTTGATGCTGTGTTCCTCGCTGGCTGGATGCATCTTTGAAGACGGTTCAAGCGGGGAGGATGCCGAAGTCTTGGCGGTCTTCAGTTTCAGTCCGAGCAAGAACATCAAGGTCGGCACCACCGTCAGTTTTGACGGCTCAAGTTCAACACCCAACGACGGCTCGCTGACCTACCGATGGAACTTCGATACCGAGGCGACCATCGACATCGACGCCACCGGTTTGACGGCTTCATGGTCGTTTGACGAGGCCAAGACCTACAAGGTGACCCTCGAGGTATCCGACGGCACATCAACGTCGGAGCAAACTCGGGACATCACCGTGTACGCCGAGAGTGCCGAACCTCCGACGGCAGAGATCACGCAGTACGCCGATGAGGAAGACTGCGAGGACGACGAGATCACCGAGTCGCGACACATTCTCGTTTGGATTTGCGCACGCGACAAAACCATCACCGACCGCAGCATCACCGAAACGACGACCATCCAACTCGATGCGACGGACTCAACGCCAGGCGACAGCACGTCGCAATACATCCCTGAGGACGGCTACACGTGGGATTTGGACCTCAACGAAGACAAAGACAACGACGGTGACCCGGAGAACGACGACGATCTCGTGGGCTCAACCGTTGACTGGAGTAACGTCGCACCGGGCGAATACGAAATTGGTCTGACGGTCACCAACAACGTCGACATGACCGACAGCGCCACCATTCGGGTCTACGTCAGTTATGCAGGCTACTGGAACGATTTCGAAATCGGGGGCAACAGCAGCGGCAACGCCGCAGAGTTGGACTTCGACGCCATCATCCACTACGACAAGGAGGCCGGCAACACCATCGTCAAGGCGCAAGTCGAACTGGAGTACCCCAAAGAAGACGGTGACTGTACGGCCATTCCGGGCGCAAACAACTGCCGTGCCGAACTCAACATCTTTGCTTACAACGAGGAAGACGAAGAGGCCGCCAACACCACGTCAACCGACGTCGAATCTCGCGAAGATGGAGACTGCGGCGACGATCAAGATTGCATTCACCTGAAACTCTCAGGCTACATGTTCTCCGACACCGAATCGACCTACGGCGAGGGCGAGTGGACCATGACGATTCAGAACGACCGCGTCAACGACTTCAACGTCGACCAGTTTGTCATTCGCCTCTACTACAAATGAGGTGAGTCTGCATGCGACGCACGCGAATCGTAGCGACCATTGGACCAGCCTGCGATGACCGTTCAACCCTCAAGGCGCTGATGGAAGCGGGTGCCGATGTGTGCCGCTTCAACTATTCTCACGGGGAACCCGAAGACAAGACCGACCTCTACCGGCGCGTGCGGGACATCGAGGATGAATTGGGCCGCCCAACTTGTATTTTGGCTGACCTCCCCGGCCCGAAACTTCGTCTGGGTACCTTTCCCGAAGTGGAAATGCTCGAAGAGGGCAGTGAAATCACGCTTCTGTGCGGTCTGGTCAGCGTAGAAACCACGAACGGCACCCATTTTCCCGTTGAATACGCAGGGCTTTCGGCTGAACTCAAAACCGGCGACCCCATCCTACTGGCCGATGGTCTGATTCGTCTGACCGTGCTCTCCACCGAAGGGAAGGCCGGGGCCTCGGTGCGCTGTCGGGTGGAAGACGGCGGCCCCATCAGCAGCCGGAAAGGCGTCAACGTCCCGGGCACCCTCGTCGACCTTCCCGCCATTGGTCCAAAAGACGAGGCTGCCCTGCAGCACGCTCTTGAAAACGGGGCCGACTACATCGCCGTGAGTTACGTTCGTACCGCTGAGGATTTGCTGCCGGCCAAAGAGGCGGTTCGGGCGGCATCCATGCACGTCCCCGTCGTTGCGAAAATCGAACATCCGGTGGCCTTGGACAACCTCGACAGTATCCTGGACGTCGCCGATGCCGTGATGGTGGCAAGAGGCGACCTTGGCGTTGAAATTCCGCTCGAAAACGTTCCCGTGGTCCAACAACGCATCATCGACAAGGCGCTTGAACGGGGCATGCCCGTGGTGGTGGCCACACAGATGCTCGATTCCATGACCTTCCAACCACGCCCCACTCGGGCAGAGGTCAGCGACGTGTCCACCGCCATCCGGCACGGTGCCACCGGCGTCATGCTGTCGGGTGAAACCGCCACGGGCAAGTACCCGCTTGAGACGGTGCAGACCATGGCGCGTATTGCCGCTGCCACGGAAGACGGCTTGGCCGCTCACGAACTTCGTCCGACCGCTCTCGCTCGCTTCCGTTCGACCCGGGCGGTGGCGCATGCTGGCGTTGAACTGGCTCGAGAGGCCGAAGCCGCACGCATCGTGGTCGCCACCGAACACGGGACCTCACCGCGGTTGGTGTCGGGCTACCGTCCTTCCATGCCAGTGACGGCGGTGTCGGACCGCTTGCGTGCCCTTCGCCGAACCTGCCTGCTTCCTGGCGTGGATGCCGTGTTGTGCAAAGAGCATGACCGCGGCTCGAAAACGATGCGAGAAGCGGTGGACCAGCTCGTGCTCCAGGGGTTGATTCAGCCCGGGGAGCGCGTGGTGGCCATTTCGGGCAGTCCGCTGGCGATGCGGGGCGCGACCAGCACCCTCCGTCTCTACAAGATCGGCTCGTCTGGTGAAATTCTTGACACGCAATGAGGCTAAAACAGGGAATGCGTGGTGAATTCGTGGCGTAAAGCGCGTCGCGCTCTTGATATAGGGGATAATTGTCGGAGCGCTTGCTAAGGAGCGATTACCATGCCATCACAATGGGAAGACAGAAGCAAGCCACACCGCAACATCGTGTTTATCGGTCACGTCGACCACGGAAAGTCCACCACCGTTGGACGTCTCCTCCTCGACTCCGGCCACATCGAAGAGCACGTGATTGAGAAGAACGAGAAACTCGCCGCTGAATCCGGTAAGGCCGGTTTCGGACTTGCGTACGTCATGGACGGACTCAAGGAAGAGCGCGAGCGCGGTATCACCATTGACGTCGCTCACAAGGAGTTTTTCACCCCTGACTACTACTGGACCATCATCGATGCTCCAGGCCACCGCGACTTCGTCAAGAACATGATCACCGGTGCTTCCCAAGCTGACACCGCTGTTCTGCTCTGCGCTGCCAACGACGGTGTCAACGCCCAGACCAAGGAGCACGCTTTCCTGGCCAAGGTGTTGGGTGTCAAGGGCCTCATTGTCCACGTCAACAAGATGGACATCTCCGGTGTCGATTGGACCGAAGAGAAGTACAAGGCTGCCTGCGCTGAAGTTTCCGGCCTCCTCAAGATGGCTGGTTTCAAGCCAGACGACGTCCCCATGATCCCTGCCTCGTCCCTCAACGGCGACAACGTGTTCAACAAGTCGGACAAGTGCCCCTGGTACAACGGTCCAACACTCTTCGAGGCCATCAACGCCACGCCCATGCCCGACAAGCCATCCGACAAGCCTCTCCGCTTGCCCATTCAGGACGTCTACAAGATCTCCGGTATCGGTACCGTGCCCGTCGGCAAGATCGAAACCGGTACCCTCAACGTCGGCAAGAACGTGGTCTTCAACCCCTCTGCCAAGGGCGGTGAAGTGAAGTCCATTGAGATGCACCACACCATGGTCGACAAGGCTGAGCCAGGCGACAACGTTGGTTTCAACGTCCGTGGCCTCGCCTCCACCGACATCCGCCGTGGCGACGTTGCCGGCTACTCCGACAGCGAGCCAACCTTCGTGCGACACGACGAGACCTTCGTGGGACAAATCCAACTCATGGACATCCCCAAGGCTGTCTCCGTTGGCTACACCCCTGTGTTCCACGCTCACACCGCTCAAGTTGCTGTGAAGTTCATGGAACTCTTGGAGAAGACCAACAAGTCCGGCAAGGAAGCCAACCCTTCCTTCCTCAAGACCGGCGACGCTTGTCTCATCCGCTTCCAGCCAACCAAGCCCATGGCCATCGAGCAGATGGACACCTTCCCTGAGCTTTCCCGCTTCGCTATCCGCGACATGGGCAAGACCGTGGCTGCTGGCGTTTGCTTGAAGATCGAGAAGAAGTGAGTTCGCTCACGAAACGATTGATGCGAGGAGTGGATTGAATGGTTGCTGTGACTGTCATCAAGTTGACCGGTGAGAACCACAAGGACATCGATGACGTTGCCAGCCAGATCAAGACCATCTGCGACAGCGGCGGTATCAACCTCCGTGGTCCAATCCCCCTGCCCACCCGCCGACTCGTGGTGCCCGTTCGAAAGGCACCCGACGGTGAAGGCAGCGAGACCTACGACCACTGGGAAATGCGCATCCACAAGCGCTTGCTTGAGATGGACATCTCAACGGCCAAGGACCAAACCGCCCTTCGCTCGGTGACCAAGATCCCCATCCCTGACACCGTCAGCATCGAAATCTCGATGAGAAACATCAACTGAACCGGTTGATGCATTCCGCCCGAATGGGTGTTCTCAACACGGCCTGCGTAGCGTTTCTCGTGAGAGAACCATCCGATCTCCCATCCGAGGACGTGGCTGACCAACCATCGTCGTGGCAAGCACAAACCGCAGTTTGGGTGATCTGAGTCTCAGAGTTCAGCCCGCTCGGCGACGCCAGCGTCCGTGAGCCAAGCCGCCGTGCCTTCATCCAGAACGTGAACGTCTCCTGCTTCAAGCGTCAGCGGTTGACCGCTGGCGTCCATCACGGGTTCGGGAAGGGTTTCGAGGATTCGGACACGCACGTTCCCTTCGTCCGTCGGTTCGTCCGTCTTGTGTTCAACGGCCGCGGCTCCTGGTCCATTCTCGGTCTCATGCTGAGGAGGCTCGTCTTGAATGGTGGTCAGCGGTTCCTTCGACGGTGCCAGTTCCATGGCTGCACCATGCTTGTTCGTGGCGGTCGCGGCCGAGGTTGCTGCTGGCGAAGGTTCCGGCACCGTGCTCGCCGGTGTCGATATAGCGGCGGGCGATACCGTGGTGGAAGCAGGTGAAGTCTGGTCTTGCATGTCGGCCAAGAGGTAGGCTTCTTCATCCGCCCACGGAGCGTCGTCCATCCAGCGTTCTTCTGCATCCTCTTCGGTTTGAGGCAGCGGTTCCATGGTGTCCTCAAAGGCCAAATCCGGCGGTGGTCCGGCGGTTAGGGTACCTTCACCAACAAAGGCGTCGAGTTGCATGGTACCGGGGGCATGGGTTCGTGGTTGCGTCATGATTTCGCCGAGCAACCCTTGCTGCATACCCTGCCAGTCAATTTCTTTCTTGAAACGGTCCACGTTGAGTTGGAGGGCGTGATAGAACGCTTTCTCAGCCGGGTCATGTCGCTGCCAATCCAGCGAGGGAAGCTCCTGATTCATGCCGGGATTGACGCCGCTCCGCAAGGCTTGGCTGGCGGCATGTTGCATCATCGCCACCATCCGCTTCCGAGCGAGTTCGGAGGCGATGCGGCGGATGTTGGTTTGGCGTTTCTGCAGGTTTTGCAATCGCATGTCAATGGACCCTTTCCGGACCATGTTTTGAATTTCCAAATCCAAGCTGGACAGCAAGGCTCGGACCATTTCCCAAAAATCCTGTCGGGGGAGCGGAACCGGCACGTGGCGCGGCAGTTGCTGCCGGTGTGTGGTGAACAACTGCTCTTCGATCTCTTGGGCTTGTCCGCCGTCGAGATCCCGAACAGGGGTCATGAGGTGGACGTGAAGGTGACGGGATTTGAATCCTCTTCCGCTCCTTGATTGTCCGTCTTCCTCCCGACGCAGGGATGACACCCCTTCATATTGAACGACCCCACCTCGCAGAGCGAGGTGTTTTCCCGTGGTCGTTCCCGATGAGAAGGTTCGCGTTCGCTCGTCGTGCGCTGCCGCCATCGCCATGACAGGGCTGATGCTTCTCGTGCTGGCCCAACCGATGGTCGGTTCGCTCGGTCCTTTCTCCACCGACGTGGCTCATTCAACCTACTACACGCCGCAGGCGGGAGAAGAGGGTGTCAACACCACCAGCACCGGTGTGCTCAGCATTCCGTACAATCGGACCTTCTCCGGCGGGCAAATCGATGTCACGCCCATGTGGTCCGAGGCACCTGACACCAGTGCTCGGTTCGGCATCGATGCGAATGCGGGATGGAACGGAACGCATCAGGGCACCCAGGGCATTGGCCACGGTGGCCAGCTGAGCCTCGCCACGCAATCAACGCTGGCCACACTGACCGATTTTGAAACCCTCATCGAGACCCTCCCCGACTGGGTGGGTCAGGGCCCCAATCACAACGCTTGGAACGTGGTCCCGCTCAACGCCTCAACGGCACAACAAGGGGAACCGAACAATGCGACGGATGGACAGCGCGTGCTGGCCACCCAAGGCCTTGGTGGTCTGCAAGCCAACATGAGTGGCTGTTTGGCTTCGCCGGCCGAGGTCGTGCCGGCCTTCGTCAACCAGTACAACCTGACCGTTGATCATTGGCTCGCCTTCAAGGACGACGACGCCGCCTGGATGGAGCGTCGCACGGCCGGCGGCAACTGGCAGGTGCTCGTCCCGACGGGTGGCTACGGCAACTCATCGAGTCTTTCAGGTGCACCAGCCAGCACATGGGCGGGCGAGTCCGGTGCCTGGCAGCAAGCCCATTTTTCCCTCGACAACGTCGTGCAATCTTCTCCGACCTTGGAAGTACGGTTCTGTTTCCAAACTTCAAGCACGCCTGGCCTGCGCCACGGTTGGTTCGTTGACAACTACACGCTCTCCAACCTCGGCGATGTCGCGGGCGCATGGTTCCACGGCAACATGAGCGGCGATTACGCCAACAACGCCGATGGGCGGCTGTACCTGCCTGCGAACCTCTCTGGCTTGACGGGCCCGATGAGGCTTGAATTCTGGGCCAACTGGGACCTCGAGGGCTCGTTCTCGGACAACTTGCTGGTCTACGTGAGCGTGAACAACGGCACAACGTGGGCCCCCGTGTCGGGCATTCCCGGGATGCCGGGCAACGGGTTTGCCTATCAGGGAACGTATTACACCGATGAGTCGCTTGGATGGGTGCCGATTTCCTACAACATTCCCAGCGGCGTTTCGGGTCACCCAAACGCTTCCAACGTGCTGTTTCAATTTCAGGTGACGACCAACCACCACACCGGGTACGGTGGCTTTGCCTCCTCGGGTTGGGAAGGCGTGGCTGTAGACGATGTCACCGTCATCCATCGTCCGGGCACCGCCAGCGAAGAGCGACGTCAACTGGCAAATTTCTCCATCAACTCCACCAACCATGTGGGTGACGTCCACGGTTGGCTTGACCCTTCAACGGCTGTCATCAACGAGTGGGTCTGGACGACTGATTTTGGCATGAACCCTACCTCCATCACGCAACGTTCGTTTGAGAATTCAATGACGACCCCTCCCGGCTGGACCATCGACGGCACGTGGCCCGACGGCTGGGAGGTGGGAGCGACCCGCAATTCATCAGGATGGGGCCCCGGAGTCTTCCATTCTGGCAACAACGGAGCCGCCATCAACCTCACGACCAAGTACACCAACAACGTCTACACTCACCTCATCAGCGAGGAGTACACCGTCCCCAACAACGCCACCGCCCGCCTCTCCTTCCGTTCCTGGGTTTGCACGGAATTCAACTGGGACGGGGGTGGCGTGGCCATCTCAACCGACGGCGGCCAACAGTGGTGGTGGCTCCCTCCACAGCTCGACGGCTTCCATGACCAAATCTCCACCGTGAACACCAATTCGCCTTTCTTCGGCCGCGGCATCATCGACGGCTCCAACGTTCCCAACGGGTGCGGTGCATCCAATCAACGCGATTTTGAATTGAAGACCTACGACCTGTCCAACCTTTCCGGTCAGTCGATCAAGGCACGCTTTTCCTTCTTCTCAGACACCTATGTGGAAGGCGATGGGTGGTACATCGACGATGCCGGGGTTGAAATCGATGTCTTCGAATCGTCGGGCACGTGGGTGTCCCGTTCCATCAGCCCCGACCCGCTGTTCGGCTACGGCTGGTTGGATGGCTGGTACGAACAACCCGAAGGCACGTCCCTCCTGGTTGATGTGTTGGACGCTCAGCACCAACCCATTGATGGCCACACCAACCTCACGCTGCCTGTTCCCGTAGCCGTGGACCCGGTGGAACACCCTACGGTTCACGTTCGCGTACGGATGACCACCAACGACACCTACGTCACGCCGCTGGTTCACAGCCTTTCCGTCGGTCGAACCACGTACATTGGTCCTCAGCACATCATCAACAGTCCAGCTGGCGACAACGCGATGGTGGACAGCAACGGGACCTTGCGTGTCTCAGGTTCGTTCACCCTGCCGCTTTCGTCCATGGCCACTTGTCCCCACGACGGCTACCGTCTCACCACGGTTGGTGACAACCTGACGTGGCTCACCACCAACGGCCAGGTGGTCGCTTCTGCGCACGTGCCCGGAAGGGAGCCTACGACCTACCTCAATCACTCGCTCGGCGGTCGTATCGGCCTGATGAACGAGTTCACCATCGCCGCCAATGGCGGGGAAGCCTTTGTCCGAGCCAAGGCCGAGCCGGACTGCGTCGCGCCGCCCGAACGCCCCCATCTTGCGCTGGGTTGGAACAACGTCTCCGTGATGGCATGGCCACCCAGCGGCATGTCGGACCACATCGGTTTGAACACCCAACTTTCACGCGCTGAACACCATGGCACGAACCTCACATGGAACCCCAGCGCCCCTTCGCCAAGCATCGCCATGTCGAACAGCACCCTCGAATTGTCGTACACGACGCTCGAGCCTCCCGGCACTGGAACCAACGGTGTGCCGCCCGCAGTGGTCCTTTCCATCAACAACCAAACCTCGACGACGGAGGTTCGAATCAACGGCGTGCTCCAAACCTTGGCCGAAGGTCAAACCGCCTTGAGTCACCAATCCACCGCTTCGTGCCCTTCCTCCTCGAACGCATCACTCAGTTCTGTGTTCATCGCGTTGCAACGGACATGCACGCTGACCGTCGCGGTACAAGGGGCAGCCGACGTCAAGGTGTTGCAGTTCATGCACCTGCTTCCCGACGCCACCCTTGAGGTCCGTGTCAGCGCTGGCGATCTCAACACGGCCAAAGAGGCCTCAGCAGGTGTCGACATGCGTGCGATGCTCGATGTTCCTCTTCATGTTCAAACCGATGTGGGTGGGCTTCGTGTCGGATTGAACGCCACCACGCTGCCGCTGATGACCGAGTCCGTGGATGCACCCGCCTACACTCGATGGTTGCCCGGTCAGACCGTGATGTTCACCACGCATCACACCCGCTCCAACCCGCTTGAAGTGTCCGAAAACGCCCCAGACATCACCGGCGTCTCGTTCCTGCTCGGACCGAGCAGCGATGCGAACGAGGCGATCATCCACGTTGAACTCGACCGCATCCAAACGGCTCCAAGGTTCCGGCAAATGGACGGTGCAGGCTTGGCGTTGTTCGATGCCAGTGCCTCCAGCGTCGTCTGCACCATGAACACGTGCACCATCGATTGGGCGTTCACGAGCACGTGGCTGCTCGACGACGTTGACGACCTCCACGTGCTCACCACGGCCACGGATGACGAGGGGTTGGCTGCAGGCCCGGAAGTATTTGTCAGAAAGACGGCGTTCAACGAGGTTGAGAACGATCTTGAGGTCGTGGAGTTCACAGTTACGGACAGCCAACAGCGGCGCATTGACGATTGGACCAATTCTTTCTGGCCGTTCCACCTTGATGAAAACGAGTCACTGTTGGCCTCCGGACGGGTTCGAATGGAAGGCATTGCCAACCAGTGGGTCGAGGCTGGAGAGGCTGAAGCGACGGTGACCCTTCGCGCTGTTCCACCGAAGAACCTCTCTGGAGGACCGGACGAATGGCCCGGAGAGCCGGTCTCCTGGTCCCGTTCATGGACGGCGGAGGTTGAATCTGGCGGTTGGTTCAGCGTTCAGACCTCCACGCCAACGGACGAAGACGGTGTACCGAGTAACACGTTCCTCGAACTGGTTCCCAGTCTTTCGCGAAGGGGTCCGGTTGGTCTCAACGCCTCCTCAAGCGAGGACCGAACGGTGGTGTTGACCCCCACGCGTCTCCTCTTCGACACCGTGCAACCCACGGTCAACACGCTCACGGTGTTGGATTCAGGTCAAGAGGTTCCCGCCGACGGTCATGTGGCCATGTACGGGAAGGACATCGCCCTTCGGCTGCAGATCAGCGATCCGGAAGGGTTAGCGAGCCTCCTTGAGGTATGGACGTGGCTTGAGAAGCTGCACGACACCAACAACAACGGCCTCATGGAAGCGGATGAATACCGCATGGAAACGGTGAGCTTGAATCGCGGTGTGGCTGAATTGGAAGTTGACCTGCCGCTGCTTTCCTCTGAAAGCGTCGTGCCTGACGGCGCCAACGCAGGGCGACTGAGCATCGTGCTGGTGGGGGAAGACTTGGCGGGGAATGCGTTGGTGGGTGGAGGTACGTTTGGCGAAGCCAACGATTTGGCCACCTTGAGTGTGCAGCGGCGAGCCGACACCACCGTGGACGTGGACAACATTGGCTTGGATGCTGTCCAAGGGCGTCTGCTGGCAGGGCACGAGCATGAATTCACCTTCACGTTGGGCGACGCCAATGGACTCCAGTCCCTCGAGAGCATTCGTTTGGCCTTGCTCGGTGAGAAGAATGCCTCAGCGTGCTTCATCCACTACGAGCCTCGCTTTGGCGAGCTGACATACGACGAGTCCTGCTTTGCAGACCGGCCCGTGGTCGACGTTCAACAGCGCCCCCTGCTTACCACCTACGACCTGACCTTCTCCTTCCGACTGGACTGGAACAAAACGGCTTCACTGAACAGCACCGTTGGCGTTCCGGGACTCAGCGTCATCGACGAGGGTCAGGATGTCGGGTTGGGGCTGTACCGGTTGAACAGCCTCGCTTGGACCGCCAGCGACGATGTTGAACTGAGGTGGATTGACATCACGGACCTCCAGTCTCCTTTTGGACAAACGGACGGCTCAACGCATTGGTTCCACCGAAACGATCCGGTCCAGCATCGCATCGGCCTGTACCACAACAACACCGCCGTACTGGCGGAGGGCTTCCCCAACAGCGGCCATTTCACATGGACGCTGAGTGACAGCGAGCGCTCGGAAACGGGTCGGGTGAACCTTTCCGCCACCGGTTTGATGAATTTCACCGTCAACATGAACGAAAATGTCCTGTACGACGATGAGGGGCTGTTTTCCATCTCGCCAGACGGCTTCTCAGGTCATGGTATCAACGGCTTGAGCTACAATGTGGTGGTGGACGACGTGGCGCCCAAACTCGTGATTGCGCCGGGCATGCTCGAGAATTTCGCCTCGAACGAATTGAACGATGTCGCCATCACCGTGAGCATCAACGACGACACCGACATGCCGCCAGGCCCGCTGGAGATGCACACACTGTTCTACCGTCTGGGTCAGCCCGTTGAAGGCTCAGAACAAACGATTGCACTGCCGCTCAACACCACCCTGAACGAGTTCACCGTGTATTCGGGAACCGTTGATTTCCTTCCCGAGGGCGTCACCCTCACCCGCAGCGATGTGCTCCTGGTATGGTTCAATGCGACCGACCGTTCTGGACGCATGTTGACAGGCTACGGTACGGCCTCGGCACCGCTGAACGTCGGGTTGACGTGGTTTGCCTTTGAGCCGGTGCTCACGGACCTGTCAGCCACACCCTTCCGTCCAGTGGTGGGTGAGAACGTCTCGGTCTACGCTCGTATTGCCAACGACGGTCTGCTGGCGGGCGAATTTACCGTCGTTCTTCGAGACGACGAAGGTCGGGAAATGAACAACGCCACGGCGTTCCTCGACACCGGCGAGTGGATCAACTTCGTCTGGAACATTGAGGCCTGGAAAGAGGGCAGGCTGGGACTGACCGTCGAGATTGTCGATTTCACACCGCGGGTTCCTGTTCCGCTGGCCGACATTCAGCCCAACGAAAGCGACGACCCGTCGGGCGGCATGGCCACGCTGAGCCTGTCCGTGCTTTCCCTGCTGGTCGCGGGGATGGTGCTGTTCGTCGTGCGAAATCAACGTGCTCAGCGAGAAGAGGTCTACCATCTTGAACGCATTCGCCGTGTTGTAGCTCACCGTCGCCCGCCTCCGAAACCCGTGGAGTTGGTGGACATCCTGCAAGAGGAATAGTCAAGAAGAACAGGCCTCACGAACGGACAGAAGCCGGGGTACCCGAGTGGTCAAAGGGGGTGGATTCAAGCTCCTCTGCATATTGCTTCGCAGGTTCGAATCCTGCCCCCGGCATTGAATCCCTTTCAGTCACCCGTTTTTCATTCAGATTGTCGATTCCAATACCGCTGTCGGGGGTTGGATTAAAGCACGGCAGGCCGTGGTTGGTTCATGGACCCCACCGAGGTGCAAAGCATTGACCAAGGTGTGTTCGCCTTTCCCAAGCCGACCTTCAAGCACGGGCTGGGCTACATCTTTTCCATCTCCGCCATGCTCGTCGCTATTGGATTGTTTTCCAGCAGCCTCGTGATACCCGATGTTCCACGCGTGGAGGAAGCCAACGTGATTCCTTACCTCCACGATGACATGGCGGCTTACGAGTACGGGTCGCTGCAGGACGGCTACGACAGCGACGAGTACGCCGACCAGGCCGCCTTTGTCGTGGTGCCCTTGGAACTGGTCGAAGGCACCCTTGCCTACGACGACTGCAAATGGGTGGAAGACGACGATGGTGGCGGCCATTGGGATTACGATTTCTCCATGGCAGACGCCCAACCGCTCACCATGATGGACGCCGAAGGCTCGGTGATTCAGGCCGCATTCTCCTTGGATGGGTCGCTCTCTCCAGAGGGTGAAATGGATGACCCTGCGTGCAACGATGAATGGTCTCGAACCATCCAAGGCTACGGCATGGACGCCGGCAATTTCCTGTTCAATGCTTTTGTTTTGGTGGAGGAGAATCCACCTCGCTACCAACTGCTGTCGGTGATGGAAATCGGGAGCCTCAACAACCCTTCCAACGACCCACAAGAGGTCACGCAGCGTGAAGACCGCGGCCGGTGGGCCTTGCTGAGCACCGGTATCGCTGGCCTGATCTTCATGTACAGCACCTCGCCACCGCTGATGGACAACCTTCGCAAGATTCGCAAGGCGAACCGTTCGGCCGTGAAGGACACGACGTCTGCTCCGGGCGTGCTCGGGTTTGGTGGCCGGTTGTTCCCGCATTTTGGCCCGAATTTCCAGCCGCTGCCCTACGAGGACCATCCCGCCCGTTCGGTCAACGACGACTGGCTGTTCGGGGCGCCCGTACCCAGCAGCTTCAACGACCCGTACGCTGGGGATCAAGATGGGAAACTCATTCGTGAGCACCCCAGCGTCATCGGGACGCCCAAGGCGGCGTTGCTTACGCCCTACAGCATCGGGGCCATCCTGTTCGCCGGCTCGTTCATCTGGCTCTCCGCCGACCTTCGGGCAAGGGACGGCTCGGACTTTCACACGATGTTGGGTTGGGGCATGACCGTGGCGGTGACCATCATCAACCTCCTGTGGTTCTACACCGCTTGGAAGCAGTTCAAACTCAACCGTCTGATTCGAGACCTGCCAACCTCCCCCATCCGAAGCGTGGCCGTCGGTCAGGCTGAACTCGTTGGTCAGGTTCGTCCTTCCGTGGCCGGCACGCCGGAAATGTCAGTGGGCGGACGAACCCACAAGGGTCTGGCGGCCTGGCAGTGGAAGTCCTACCAGTACGTGTGCCGAACCGATTCGGACGGCGACACCCACTGTTCGTGGGAGCACCGAGAGACGAGGGACGGCGGCGTACCGTTCATGGTTCACGACGGTTCGGGTGGGATGCTCATCGACCCGTCGCTGTGGTCCAAGAAGCCGATCGATTACGGCCCCGTCCTCGACGCGTGGCAGCGCGGCGATTGGAAATGGAACCTGGTTGGCCTTGGCATCGGCGACCCGGTCTACATCTTGGGCGATTGCGTGCCCCGCGACGTTGACCACCTCCAGAAGTGGGGCAGCGATGAAACGCTTGCACAAGCCCTGCTGACGATGGTGCCAACCACGGGCACGGGCGACGCTTCGGTCCTGCACTACGGGACGGAAATGGACGTCCTTGCCAAGAACCGTTCATTATTCGAGATCTTCATCGTCCCGCTCCTCATCTTCCTCTTTGGCATCTTCATGTTCGTCAACTACACGCCCTAACTCGGGTAAATGACAGGTCGATTCGAGCACTGACTTCTGTACGTGATGCTATAGTGATATCATCACAATATCTTTATTTTACCGTACGGAATCGTAGAACCATGCAAGCCCCCTCTGCTGGCCAATCCATGCCAATGACTCATCAAACCCGACCGACCTTCAAGGACGCCCCACTGTCCTCGATCAACGGCTTTGTCGGCCTCGGCGCCCATGCGCTCCTTAGCCTGCTTCTGTTGTTCGGCCAAGTCCTCTGGGCCTTTGCTTGGCCTGTCGCCATCCTGCTCAATGTGGGGGGTGGCATTCTCTGGTTTTTGATGTGGAACAGCTACGTCATCGTCAACCCGAACGAAGCGGTCGTGGCTCAGTTCTTTGGCAAGTATGTGGGCACGCTCAAGCAGGAAGGGTTCCGGTTCTTCCTCAATCCACTGTACGGGAAATCGCGTATTTCGCTTCGCATCAACAACTTTGAATCGAGCAAACTCAAGGTGAACGACGTCAACGCCAACCCCATCAACATCGCCGCCGTGGTCGTTTGGCGCGTGTACGACGCCGCCGAAGCCATGTTTGAGGTGGAAAAGTATCAGCACTATGTGCAAATTCAAAGCGAGGCCGCCCTCAGAGAAATGGCCACCAAGTACCCTTACGACGCCATTGAGGAGAAAGACATCGGTGGCATTACCCTGTCCGGCCACCAGGACACCATCGCCAAGGAACTCCAAGCCTCGGTCGAGGCTCGCCTTTCGCGGGACGGCATCGCCGTGCTCGAAGCCCGCATCAGCTACCTCGCTTACTCCACGGAAATTGCGCAGGCGATGCTTCGCCGTCAACAAGCCAGTGCTGTGGTTGCTGCACGGCGAGAGATCGTTGACGGTGCCGTGGGCATGGTTGAACTTGCACTTGAACAACTCAGCGCCAAGCAAATCATTGAGTTGGACGAAGAAAAGAAAGCGACCATGGTGAGCAACCTTCTGGTCGTTCTCTGCTCTGAAACCGACACCACGCCGGTGGTTAACACCGGCACGCTGTACCAGTGATGGTTCCTCGGGGGCGCCGACATGGATGAGCCTACGGAACGACCAGGGAGCAGGGACATCACGCCTCTTCCGCGATCCAAGGTGGAGAAAAAGCGAGTTCTGCTTCGGATTGACCCTGCGCTTCACAACGACCTTCGTGTGTGGGCGGAAGATGATTTTCGTTCCATCAACGCGCAAATTGAATTCTTGTTGAAACAAGCCGTTACCAAGCGAAAGGAGCCAAAGGCCAACCGTTAGCCGCTCAGGCCTCAGCGCGGGGGTCTTTCGGACCTTCCGTACGCTGAATTTCCACGCCGTGGTTTTCCAAGTAGCCCACGCCGTTTTCACCCATGAACCCGCCGTCGACGATGACCACACGCTCAATGCCGGCGTGGTGGATGAGTTTAGCGCACATCATGCAGGGCTCACCGGTGACGATGAGCCAGGCGTTGTTGGTCGGCACGCCGTTGGCCGCGGCATTGCAGATGAGGTTCATCTCGGCGTGATGGCAGCCGATTTCGACCCGCGTACCCGAGGTGATGTTCATGGTGTCGCGAAGGCATTCCTCGCCACCGCACAACCGTCCACCGCCCCGAGGTCCGCCGTTGTAGCCGTCCATCAGCACCACGTTGCGCTTGGGGTCGACCAGCAGGGCGCCGAAGGTACGGCGAGGGCAGTTGGAGGCCTCAGCGAGGGCAAGGCACTGCTGAATGCGGATGGCCAAGTGCTTGTCCTTCACGGTCTCACCGTTCCGCTTGGTCGGGTTCCAGCGTTTCAGTCCTTCGCCACGATGGCCAGGGCTTCGTCGTCGTCAGCACCCAGCGCTTGAAGCACGTTGCCCTGGAGGTAGAGCGAGCCGATGCACAACACGTTGTGGGTTGCGCCAACGCCGGGCGCTCCTGCTTCAATCCATGCGACGGCGTCGTCAGGCTGCGGGAAGGAAACGGTCACCTCAACGCTTTGGTCGGCAAGCGCCGCCTCCAAGGCTGGACACGGCACTCCCGGGTAGCGGCCGAATTGGGGTTCGGTCAACACCACGGCTGCCGGGGGATGCTGCTTACAGAGGTCGACCAACGGTGACAGCATGGCCTCCATGTCTGCCTGTGGCGTGCTTCCAAGGAGCAGCACCCACGGTTGCGTCCAGCGATCATCATCCATCAGTTCCCTGCAGGACACCTCCATCCCGCTGGGGTTGTGCGCTCCCTCCAGCAACCAGATGTTCCCCGAACCTTGGCTGTGAATCTCCTGCATGCGACCCGGCCATCGTAGTCCGCGTATTTCTGACATGGCATGATTATCCGCGCACGTGAGGTGCTTCCACGTTGCAGCAGCCAGCAGGTTGGCTTCATCGAAGTACGTCGCTCCATCGGGCACCTCAACCCAGTGCAGGGATGCAGGGCCTTGCATGCCCTCGATGGTGAGGTGGCCGGCGTTCTTGGCGACGCTCTCAATGCGAGCCCGAGCCGCTGGGTCATGGACGGCCCTAACGATCAGCGGTTTCCCGGGCCTTGCGATGGCGGCCTTCTCTCCGGCGATGGCTTCCAAGGTATCACCGAGGACGTCGATGTGTTCGAGGCTGAGTGAGGTGATGACGGCAACATCGGCGGGAACGGTACGCGTGGCGTCCAACCGGCCGCCAAGGCCGGTCTCCAACAGCACGACATCCGGCTGACGGTCAGCAGCGACGACCAGGGCCACCAGCAAGGTTACTTCGAAGAAGGTCAAGCTGATGCCCGTCGTTGTGGCCATTGAGTGAACGCGGGCGAGCGCCTCATCAAAGGTGGCCGAGTCGATTGGTGTTCCGTTGAGGCGTACGCGTTCTTCCACGCGAACGAGGTGAGGCGACGTGAAGGCGATGTGCTGCAGGCCGACCTCGGTGAGGGCCGCACCCAGCGTGGCGACGGTGGTGCCTTTCCCGTTGCTTCCCGCCACGTGGACGGTCTCGTAGGTGGGTGATGGAAGCTCCAGCGCTGCAATGGCCTTGGCGGTGTTGGCGAGGCCCAAGGCCATGCCTTTTGATTTGGTGGATTCAAGCCACGTTCGTGCTTGTTCACCCTCCACCATGGGCAAGAACAGCCGCCTCTTCTCCATGGCTCTTTTCCTCGGGTGTTCTTCCTACGGAAGAACGCGACGCTGATATGGAAGAGGGAAGTGGCAAGACCATGAGCGATGCTGATGCCGGTGAGGGACGTGAGGTCTCGCAGCGGTTTGCCGATGTCGAAGATGAACTTCGACAAGGCGACAACCTCGGTGCGCTGATGGCCGAACAGTGGCGCGGCATGGCCGGCATGGCGGGTATGTTCGTCGCCACAATCGCTCTCGCCATGTACATCCGCCCGTATTACGACGTGGGCGAACTTCACGCCTTCGGGGCGTCGGGTGCAACTCAAGTCCGCTGGGTGCTCATGGAACTCATCGCCATCTTCGCCTTCACGGCGCTGATCATTTTCCTTGCTCGCTGGGGCAAGCAGTACCTCATCAAGTACGGCATGTACGTTGTGTTGACGCTGGCCCTCATGTACACCATGGTGCCGCTGGCCCACATGCTGGTGCTGGACTTTGACACCGACCCCTTCGTCGTGGAATCCACTGAAGAGCGCAATGGCGTCATGTTGGGCACCTGGGGCGACGACGGCTTCATTCTGTACAACATCAGTTCTGGGGACGTGAACACCAGTGTGGACATCACCGCTTGGGACGCCTCCAACGGCTACGCAGAACCCGTTTGGACCAACACCCACGCCCATCAGGTCAACGATGTGAATTCACCGGTGAGCATGACCTCGTCGGCCGAGCACCTCACCTTTGCTTCGGGCGCCTACGCATGGTCCGTGGACATTGACTCGGGCGAACTGATCGAGAGTTTTGCTTGCTACATGGTGGACAACGGCGAACCAGTTCCCCTCGACAACATGTTCGGTGGTTGCGCCATCGCGGTGTCAACCGAGGACGCCATCTACCTCGCCAACCCCTTTGACGAATTGATTCGCTACCGCACCTTCGATGAGAGCCCTGGCGTCCTGACACAGGAAGCACGCTGGCGCATTCCGGGTTTCCTGACCGGTGATGGCGTGGTGAAGAGCCACTTGCTGGACGCTGACGAGTGGTCGTTGACCACTGCGGCCCAATCAGCCAGCGTGTTGCTTGAGACCACTTCGCCTTCGCTGGGCCTTGGCCTTGGCGGGTTGAACAACGCCACCTACCTGACCCAGCATGCTCCGGCCGCCAACGGCTCGTTCACCACGGTTGACATCGGCTGGTCGCCGTTCTTGGGTCAAACCATCGAGGAGGCGAAATCTCAGCCTGACACCCGTCATCAGCAGCTCATCCTGCTCGGTGAATCCACGGGCGCCATCACCGGCGTGGAATGGAACGGCAGCATGGACGGGGAGGACGCCTACACCGTTCAAGACCGCATGAACCTCAACGGCTTGGTCAGCAGCGTATCGTCGGTTCGCATCACGGATTTGGACAACTCCAGCTACAGCGACCTGCTTGTGGTTGGCGACGGTCAAGCCCACTGGCTCTACACGCCCTCGCTCATCAACCGGGCCAGTTTCCCGGTGGCCGAGGATGCCGAGGCCGCTTTCTTTGCCCTCGAGGGCGACGAGGCCGACTTGGTGGTGCTCAGTTCTGTTGAAGGCGCCGCAGCCACGCTGGTTGAGCGCGGTGAATTGACCACCGACATGTTCCCGCTTTACGGGCTGCAACTGCTTACCGGACCCACTTTGGCCGGTTTGGTGGCCACGCTGCTTCTCCTCGTGCTCCTTGTGGTTCACAGCGAGTGGTACGTCGTGAACACCACCGGTGTCCTGCTCGGGGCCGGGGTTTGCGTGATGCTGGGCGTGACGTTTGTTCCCGCCCTGGCGATTTTGTTCATGATCCTGGCCGCCGTTTACGACTTTTGGGCGGTCTACAAATCAAAGCATATGCTCGACCTTGCCGACACCATGGTGGGCCTGCGGTTACCCATCCTGCTCGTTGCCCCGCAAGGCAGCGACTACTCCCTCATCGAGGAAACCGAACGTGCCAAGCGCCCGGTCTCCACGGAGCCGCGCGCCGCTCCCGTTGCCGCCAAACCCAAGCGAGCAAAGAAGGGCAGTGAAGCCATGTTCATGGGCTTGGGCGACATCATTTTCCCGGGCATGCTGGTGCTGTCTGCCATCCAATGGTTGGACGAGAGTGCAGCGTTTGAGGTCGCCATGGCGACGCTGGTGGGCTCGCTGCTCGGCTACCTCGCCCTCATGACCTACGTGGCACGAGGCAAGGCTCAGGCCGGTTTGCCATTGCTCAACGGTGGCGCCATTCTCGGTTTCTTCATTGGCGGGCTGCTTTTCCTCGGCGGCGATATTTTCAGTTTCAACATCTCGTGGTGATTCCTATGCTTGACATGAACATGTTCCGAGAACACGCTGACGTTGTTCGTGCCGACCACACGAAGCGTGGCCTGTCCCACGACAACATCGACAAGGTCATCGAACTCGACCTGACTTGGCGCAACCTGCTCCACGAGACCGATCAGCTTCGACGCGCCAAGAACGAGGCCGCTCGGGGCATTGGTGCAGCCAAGAAGGCCGGCGACCAGGCCGCTGCCGAAGCCATCCTTGCTGAGGTGGCCGACCTCGGTGCGAAGATCGCCGAAATGGAGGCCAAGACCAACGAGGCGATGGCCGTCCGCGACCGGCTTCGCATGTCGATTCCCAACATCCTTCACGCCGACGTGCCTGTTGGCGAGGACGAGTCGGGCAACACCGTTCATGCCGTGCACGGCACCAAGCCTGAGTTCACCTTTGAGCCACGAACCCACAACGAACTCATTGAGATGAACAAGTGGGTCGACCTCAAGCGTGCCGCCAAGATCACGGGCAGCCGCTTCTACTTCCTGAAAGGCGACCTTGCACGAATGGAATTCGCCCTCCAGCAGTACGCCGTGAACTTCCTGCGTGAGCGCGCCTACACCTTCGTCCAGCCTCCTGTCATGATGAACCGGGAAGCCTACGAGGGGGTCACCGATTTGGGCGATTTCGAGACCGTCATGTACGGGATTGAACCGGACAAGTACTACATGATCGCCACTTCGGAGCACCCGCTCACGGCCATGTACATGGACGAAACCATTCCCGAAGAGCAGATGCCGCTGCGTATGGTCGGTGTGTCGCAGTGCTTCCGCCGAGAAGTCGGTAGCCACGGTCAGAGCGACTTGGGTATCTGGCGGGTGCACCAGTTCACCAAGATTGAACAAATCATCATCTCGAAGCCCGAAGATTCCTGGGCGCTTCACGAAGAGTTGCTCCAGAATTGCGTCGACTTGTGGAACAGCCTCGGTATTCACTACGAAGTGGTCAACATCTGCACCGGTGACATGGGCACGGTGGCCTCGAAGAAATACGACCTTGAAGCGTGGATTCCCGGCGCTGACCAGTACAAGGAAATCGTCTCCTGTTCCAACTGCACCGACTACCAAGCCAACCGGTTGAGCATCCGATACGGCCAACCCGGTCACCCCAACCAACCCATCGTCCACACCCTCAATTCCACCGCTGTGGCCACCTCTCGAGCGTTGGTCGCCATCATGGAGCAGTACCAACTCGATGACGGTCGCGTGGCCGTGCCGGAAGTTCTTCAGCCCTACATGGGCGGTCAAACGGTGTTGGAACCGTGTGACTGGGGTTGAATGGACGCCCGCCTGTTGCAACGGGGAGTCGTTCACGACTGGGCCGGCTGAAGGTCAATGGCGCAGGTGTTGCGGTTGAGCAAGCCGTTGAACGGGCAGTAGCCAAAGGCTGAGGTCAGAACGCCCCACAAACCGACGAGCAGGAACACGATTTCGATCTGCACCGACGCGAGGAAATCAACGATAACAACGCCCGAACCGAACACGGCACGCAACGCTCGTTCTTTCCCTCCAACGTTCTTCATCTGTCCGAATTTCTACGGTTTCTGCACTTAATGCATTGTTTGAGCGATGCTGCAAATGCTCATTCCTTTGGGTGCCGATCGTTCGCCGCATCAGTACTTGGGGACCTTCTCTCCACGGATGCAGTGGTCCACGACGGTGGTGATCCGCTTCTCCTTGGTGGCCTCCCGCTTGGCTTTGGCAATCCATTCCAGAATGTTGCGTCGGTAGGAGGGCGCTGCCCCGTCCCACCACGACGTCGCTCTGCCAGCCCTGAGGGCGCTGATGAGTGCTTCAGGTTCAACCAGTTCGTCAAGACCAACCATGGTTAGAAAATCACCTTTCAATATATCAAGAATCGTCTCCAACCAAGCCAAACGCGCCGTTTTGGCGCTCAACTCGAATACGAAACCAAGGCGACGATCAACCCGAGCGCCACGTAGGCGACCACCGCCAAAATCATGCCGTAGACCGTCCCTGCGGCCCCGATGGTGAATTGCAACCTTCGTCTTGTGGTTTGCAAGTTGCCCTTCACGGGATGGTCCGGTGTGTCGGTCAATTCCTTGAGCAGCCGCTCCGTTTCTCGGTACACCGAAATGGCGGATAGGAAGGGGATGGTGAGGAACAGGAGTGCCATCAGGAGCTTGGGTTGGGATTCGTGAAAGAACCACAAGGCACCAACCGTGAGGGCAACGTAGGACACCATGAGCCAGCGAGCCTGTTGACCGAGCCGTTCGGCTCGTTCTCCTGCACCAAGAGGAAGAGGCGGTACCCCAGCGGTTGCATCCTCCATCGTCTCCGCCGCCATCCAAAGACCTCTATGCAGGCGTTGACTGCCCTTCGTGAAGCGCTTCAATCAATTCAACCGTCCTGATGCGTCCGGAGGTGTCGGCTGTACGGTCAATGCCCTGTGAAGGGACGGGGATGGTTGCATCGGGATGAAACATGGCGTACTGGTCCGGCCGTGCTGTCATTTGCATCTCCGCGTTGATCTCCTGCTCGAACTGCTTTGGCGTGGGCGTCATCAACACAGGAATTCCGAGCTGCATCGTCTCGGCCATGAACTGGTTGCCCGGCGTTGCCACGGCGAAATCGGCGGTACTGACGGCCTCGAGGAAGCCCGATTCCGAGGTTGGTTGATGGTCGAGCCAAGCGTAGCCATCCACCATCGAAGGGGGGATGCCGAACACCTTGCCGCGCTTTTGCTCTCGCTCGGCAAGTTGGTTAATCCCGGCCAGTGAAGCCTGCAGCATCGGGCACGAATAGACGACGAAATGCTCACCTTGTGGTTTCCATGTGAGGCTTTCAACTTCTTTTCGGAGAATCGCCCCCACGAAGGTTGCTTTGCTTTTGGGCCGTTTCTTCACCAGAATTTTCCCGACGATACGGAAGTCAGCGGTGGGTGAGAACCTCCGAACAATCCAACCACCTCCTTTGACCTGGATGCGGTGGGCAAGGCTGGTTCCCTTTGGCAGGGGGCTTGAGAGGAAAAATTCCTGGCTGTTGACGGCCACGTGTGGAACGCCGAGCGCTTTGGAAACCTGCCACATCAGGGGTTCGTAATCGGAGACGGTCATGTCGGGTTGCCATTCCTTCATGTGCGCAATCACCGGTTGAGCAAGCTTCCGTCGGCTGAAGAGGAACTTTCTGTTCCCCATCACGGTTCTCCAAAGTGATAGCCTGCCGTTTTTGACGTAGTACCTTGGCATCTTGGTTCGCAACACGCGCTCCTCACCGAATCGTGCAACGAGCAACTCCTCGGCGTCGCCGTCCGTGCAGAACAGCACGTCATGGCCTCGGTCAATGAGTTCCTGACCGATGGCGATGGCGCGCGCAGCATGACCGCGTGTCATGCCAACCAACCCGTAGCAAATGCGCATGACGTACCCCTCCGTCCCTGCCTACGGGCGCTTATTAGTCCTCAGCCGGCGCTGACGCATCTTGGCATCAGGCCGTCGAGACCGTCGGTTCAACGTGCTCGCGGGTGACGATCATGCCGATGAGCGCGCCGAGAGGCGCCACGAACATGGAGAGCAGCAGGACCGGGAACGAGACGTAGATTGGCTTGTTTGTGGCCACCAAGCGCTGCCAGGTCCAGCGACCCACGAAGAGGTCAAAGGCCAGGTAGTGAAGCCAACCGATCAAAATGACCTCTCGCTCAGAGAACATCTCCACCACGATGTCGGGGCTGGGCATGTCGCTCCCCAACAGCACGAGAATGTCGACGAGGTTCGGAAGCACGGCGAGGGTGTAAGCAGCGGCCAACGGGGCGAGGTAGACCCACTCGTTTCGCATCAGTGCAGCCGTTCGCTCGTGGGTGGGGGCAAACCACATCATCAGCCAGAACGGGAAGATGTAGATGCTGGAGAACCAAAACAGGATGTCAATCATGGCGACCATGTTACAGGCCACCCGTCTCCATGATGTTCAAGGCTTCCTCCAACACGGTGGCGTTGGACCAGTATGTCTTGGAGGTCCATACGAGCCGACCTTCACTGTCGAGCACCTGGAGGGTGGGCGTCACTGGCATCTCGAACGCTCGGTAGAGGTCCACGTCGGTCAGCCGTCCGGTTTCCGCGTCGATGACCTTGGTGCTTTCCGAGGGCAGCAGCAGCGGCCACGGCGTGTAGGTGGAACTGTTGTTGTTGGTGTAGCGCTCTCGAACGTCGTTGATGGATTCGAAGGCGGGGTAGCGATGTACGGACACGATGTTGGTGGTGTTGGAGATGTTGCCGGCCTCCAGCTCTTCGCTGAGCATGGCCGTCCAGTCGTGACAACCAGCGCATCCTGCAGCGACCCAGAGCATCAGGACGGGGCCGTCAAACGAGTTGCGAAGGTCATGGGTAGAACCGTTGTCCACTTCGCGGTCAAAGGTCGGTGCGACAAAGGAAAGGCGGTCGGGTACCGGTGAGAGCACCGCTTCCTCCTCGGTTTCTACGGCGTCTTCAACGGGCGCCGCCGTGCAACCGGCAAGCATCATCAAGAGGACCATTACCGAAACAAGTCGCTTGGCTTGGAGCATGGTCACCACTCGCCGAGGTCGGTATTTCAACGCCTGTTCAAAATCCGAAGTTCATCACCCAGTACAAGGCGTCCCACCACGTGCATTGAATCGAGAGCATGATGGAGCCAGCAACGACCAACTTGGCTCCTTCCAAACGGTCTCGGGCAGGCCAGACGAGCACGGCAAATCCAACCGACGCTGCGCCGGCCGTCCACAACACGGCCACGATGGCCACCATTCCGAGTGTTGACGGGGCCTCAATGTACATCCGGGTGAGGTCAATCCATACCAGGGAGCACAGCAAAAAAGCAGCATAGAGCATCATGAGGCGCTGCACGCCTTTCCCGTCCTCTATGGACCACGGCCAGTGCAGGGAAGCCACCTGGTCTTCGGTCCACGCCAAAAAGAATCGATGCATCATCAGCAAGTAGCCTGCAGCAGCCACGAACATCCACGGAACGATGAGCGACTGCATGGAGGTCGGGACCTCGCCCCAGTACACCGACGGGTCGTCAAAGGCCTGAACCCCACGCCAGTATGAGACCAAAATCAGCGGTCCGACGATGTTGGCAAACCAAAACACGGTGGCTCGCTTCATTCGCTCTCACCTTGGGCTTTGGCTGCTGTTCGCTTGAGGAACGGGCTGTAGAGCGCAGGCAGGATGATCAAACTCGACAACAAGGCCAAGGTGATGGCCACCACGAAGGCTTGGCCAAAGAGGCGCAGCGGCAACAAGGCTGAGAGGTTGAGCACGGCAAAGCCACCGGCGGTTGTCAAGGCCGCACCCGCCATGGCACGCCCCGTGGTCGCGGTGGATTTGGCCACCCACTCTTCAGGAGCAGCATACGGTCGATGCTCTGCTTCTTCCTCGAGCCGTGTCGTGAAGTGGACGGCGTAGTCCACGCCCAGGCCCAACGAGAGGGCACCAATGGTAACGGTCTGCGAGTTGATGTTGTAGCCCGTGTAGCCCATGATCCCGTAGACCCAGACGACGACCATCATGAGGGGGATCCACGACACAACGCCACGCTGAACGCCTTCTTTCAAGTCGTTGCCGTTCCGAACGGTGTGAATCCCCACCAGCATGAACAGGATGACCACGGCCACGATGCCCGTTGATTGAACGGAAGCGGTGGCCACGTCAGCCGTGGTCTGGGCGTTGATGAGGGCACGACCGCTCAGCCTTAGCGTGTAGTCATCGCCAGCCTGTGCAGACAGGTCGTCAAGGGCGGCTTCGATGCTTTCGGCCAGTTCAACGGTAGCGCCCCAGTCCAAGGTATCGGCTTGGAATGAGAGGACGGTTTGCAGACCGTCTCGTGCGAGCAGGCTCTTGGTCGCTTCAATGCCCGTGGTGTTCTCGAGGGACCACGCCAGCAGGTCGTCGTAGCCGGTGGTTTCACCCGATTCGGCGGCGAGGAGGAACCCGTCCACGACAGGGTCTTGCAAACGGGTTTGTTCGTACACGTCCCAAATGCCCGTCGGCACACCGCTCACGTCGTCCCGGGCCGACATGGTATCGAATGCAGCGGTCCAGGCGGTCCGCCCTTCTTCGCTGATGACGTCGCCGTCAATCACCACATACAGCGGCGAGCGGCTGGTGCCAAACTCGTCGCTGATGAGAAGGAAGTCGCCCACAACCGGAATCGATTCGTCCAGTTGGTCGCGCTGTTCGAACGCCACTTCGAGCTGTTGGAATCCGGCGACCATGGGTGCCAGCAACACCAGCGCGATGAGACCGACCTTGAACGGTTGGGTGGAAAGTCGGCCGAGTCCCTTGGCAAGCGGGCCCACCTCGACCTTGCTCGCTTTCTCAAGCGGCAGTTTCTTGGTTGGCAGCATGAGCATGAGAGCGGGTAAGGCCGAGATGCTCAGGAGGTAGATGAGGAACAACCCGATGGCGATGACGGTGCCGAACACCTGCAGGAAGGCCAGCGTGGACAGGCGGAAGGAAAGGAAGCCAACGATGTCGGTGGTGATGGCGATCATCAACGCAATGGACGTGAGAATGGTCCCCTGTCGGATGGCTCGTTGTCGGGAGGCTTTGTCGAAGTCCCGCAAGGTGGCGCGACCCATCGGATTTCGTTGTTCTTCTTCCTTCAATTCCTCGCGAATGCGAAGCACGACGTGAAGGCCGTAGTCAACACCAATCGCCAGCAGGAGCACGGGGATGGAATTCATGGCGGCGTTGAAGGTCATGTTCACGCCGGCAAACTGCAGCCATCCCGAGAGGCCGTAGGTGGCGGCGATGGCGACCACCGTGAGGATGAGCACATAGGCGGTTTCTCGAACGCTGCGGAAGTTGAACCACAAAATGAGGCCCAGCAGCAACATGGCAGCGCTGGTGAGCATACCGATTTCTTTTCCGATGGTGGCACTGTTGTTCTCGGCGAATTGAGCGAAAGAAAAGGTGCGTACGTCGCTGTCGTTGGTCGCTGCGACGACCTCAAGTTCCATCGCTTCGGCCCAGGCCGTCAAATCAGCCTGCACGTCGCCCAGGATCTCGTAGTCGTAATCCAACGGCTCACTGGAAACCACCAGCGTGACCATCACCGGTCCGTCCGAGACCCACGGGTCGTCCGCATCGTCGCTTGGCAAGCACGAAAGAATGGCCGCTCGGAAATCAATGGATTGCAACCCCATGATCGGTCCAAGTTGGCCCTGAAGTGGCCCGGTGACGGCGAGAATTTGCCCAGTCTGAGCCGGAGTCCTGTTTTGTGTCATGGCGGAAAGCTGCCCCATCAGCATGCCGAGCTCATCGCTGAGGTCGCCCGCTGCGTCCATGCGAGCGAGCCATGCGGCGGGTTCACTGGCGTCCCACGCTCGCAAGCGTTCGGGAGTAACGGGTTCGACGCCAGGCACGCTGGCGGCCGCCGAAGACAGGTTGCCAAGAGCAGATGAGAGGTTGGCATCGTCGTTCGCCGTCAAGACCTCAATGGCGGCCTCTTGCAGGCCTGTGAGCCAAACCGCAGCCGTTTCCTCGTCTTGCAGGGCCATCCACTGCATGGCCTGGCCAGCAGGGCCGTTGTTGGCTTGGGTGCCAAACAAGGGGTAGTGGTACGGCTCGAAATTGCTGTCGTTGAGCATCATGGCTTCGATGGTCGCCAGTTGCTCCCAGGTCTCCGTCTCAAGCAAGGCCTCGGCTTCGATCTCATCGATGAATCGAATGAAATCGAGGTTCGCTCTGTACTCCGACTCGATTTCGTTGAGCAAGTCAACGCTCGGGTCATCGGGAAAGAACCCGTCCTCGCTGTTGTCAAACTGCAGGTGCATGCCACCAGCGGCGAGCGTAAACATGGCCAACATGACCACTGCAAAGGCTTGCTTTGGACGGTCGACACTCCAGTCAGTCAGCATCATGAAAGGATTTCGCATGATTTTTGCACATTCTTTTCGCTTATAACCGTCCGTTTGTGTTCCTTTGTGAGGCCCTCGGTTTGTCGAGGCCCTGTGGCTTGAAATACCCTCAACCACATTGCTGAGTATGAACCCAGAAAGGCTCTATTTCGGCTACGGTTCAAACCTTGACGCCGAGGATTGGGCGGCTTGGTGCAGCACCAATGCAGCCGACCCAACCAGCATGGTCGAGTTGGGTCCAGCTTGGCTGCTTGACCATTCGTTGCGGTTTCACTACCGCTCGAAGGGGAGAGGTGGCGGCGCTGCAGACGTGGTTGAGGATTCGAGGGGCACCGCCGTTCCCGGGGTGCTCTTTTCCCTGTCCGAGGAGGGTTGGAAATGGATGAATCAAAAAGAAGGCCACCCCACAGTCTACCGCCAAACGCCCGTTCGCGTTATCACCCTGGAGGGAAAGGTGGTGGAGGCGATCACCTACGTCGTTCAACCGAAGCATCAGCGAAGTGAACTGGTGGTGCCAACAGAGGCGTATGCTGGACTCATCCGAAAGGGCCTTCGAGAGAGAAAATTATCAGTTGAACATTTGAATTTAGCAATACAAAATTTTGATTCATCATCCACGATTGAACATGTCTTCGTCTATGGGACGTTGATGAAAGGAAAGGAGCGATGGCCGCGCATGCGCTCCTGGGCAACAGAAGGACCCGCCAACGGTCATGTTCAGGGCCGCCTCTACCACTTGGGCCACTACCCGGGGATACGTCTTGACGAGGAAGGCCTCGTTCACGGTGAGCTGTATCGTTGCAGAGACATCAACGGGGCCTTGAAGGAACTCGATGCCATTGAGGGGGCTGACCCCGTCAATCCTCAATCTGGCCTCTACCTTCGCGTGCCGGTCAGGGTTGAGGCCGAAACAGGGCCACGGTGGGCGTGGACCTATGTCATCAACCGACTCCCATCGTCATCTGTTCCACTGGACGAGGGTCGTTGGGTGGAATGAGTCTTCATTCGAGATCGAGGAGCACGGCACCTTGGGCGACCTGATCGCCAGCCTCGTAGTGAACAGCCACCACGGTGCCGTCCGCAGCCGCCACGATGCGGTGCTCCATTTTCATCGCCTCGAGCACCATGAGCGGCGTGCCCGCTTCGACGACGTCGCCCTGCGCCACGAGCACTTCGAGCACCTTGCCGGGCATCGGTGCGACCAATCCACCCTCGTCTTCGGCGCCCGAGGAACCGGGTTCAATGCGTTCCCACTTGTAGGTGCGACCGTTGAGATGAACCCACCACACATCGCCAACTTTGGCGGCGTGAGCAAGGCAGGTACGGCCGTCCCGTAGGGTGAGATGGAGGCGACCATGGTTGTGCTGAACCAGCGTTTGCCCTTCCAACACGAAGGCCTCGCCGTCACGAATCAGCGTGACCTCCACGGGCCCCTCGCTTGAAGCAAAGGTGTGCTGCATCAGGGGTACCTCCGGGTTAGGGTAACGAACGGACTCGCTGGGCCGTCCGACGACCCGGTGCGGCTGGCTGTGCGAACTCGATGCAGCCCGAGCGTCTCTGCGCTGGCGGCCACGAGCAAGGCGGCGTCTTCGAGCATGTTGTCGGCGGGCGGATTCCACCCGTCTGGCCACAACTCGTCGATGGTGGTCGTGGTTGTGGAACCGTCGACGACGGGTCCAGCATCGCACAAATCCCGGAGGAATTCGATGTTGGTCGTCGTTCCAAGCACAACGAATTCGTCGAGCGCACGGCGCATCTTCTCAAGCGCCTCAGGGCGGGATGGAGCCCAAACGATGAGCTTGGCCAGCATGGGGTCGTAGTTCGGGGTGACATCGTCGCCCTCGCGGACGCCCGTGTCCAATCGAATGCCAGGGCCCTCGGGTGGCCGGAACACGGCTAACGGCCCAATGGAAGGAAGGAAACCGTTGGCCGCATCTTCGGCGTAGAGTCGAACCTCAATGGCATGGCCTCGAATCATCAGCGGACCACAGGACATGGGCTCGCCGTTGGCGATGCGAAGTTGTTCTCGTACGATGTCTACGCCGGTGACAAGCTCGGTCACGGGGTGTTCCACTTGGATGCGGGTGTTCATTTCGAGGAAGAAGAACTCGCCAGTGGGTGCCAGAAGGAATTCAACCGTTCCTGCGCCAACGTAGTTCACCGCTTCAGCCGCTGCCACCGCGGCCTGGCCCATCGCTTCGCGCAGCGCCTCGGTCATGGTTGGCCCGGGGGCTTCTTCGAACACCTTCTGGTGCCGGCGCTGAACGCTGCATTCTCGCTCACCGAGGTGGACGGTTCGGCCGTGTTGGTCGGCGAGGACCTGGATTTCGACGTGCTTGGAGCCCGACAGCAAGCGTTCGATGTAGATGCGACCGTCGCCAAAGGCAGCCACGGCTTCTCGTCGAGCACCTGCTGCTGCGCTGTCAAATTCGGTAGGGTCGTGAACGGCCCGCATCCCTTTGCCGCCTCCGCCGCTGGAGGCTTTGAGCAGGAGCGGGTAGCCGACGCGCTCAGCGGCGATACGCAGGGCTTCAAGCGCGCTGTCCTCATCCGCCTCTTCCACTTCTTCACCGGGGATCACCGGTACACCGGCCGCCCGCATGGTTTGGCGAGCGGTCATCTTGTCGCCCATCTTCTCAATGGCCATGGCCGAAGGGCCAATCCAGGTGAGGCCGGCGGCTTGGACCGCCGTAGCGAATTCAGCTCGCTCCGACAAGAAGCCAAAGCCGGGGTGGATGGCGGTGGCCCCGGTATCGAGCGCCGCTTGGATGATCTGTTGTTGGTCAAGGTAGGTTTCAGCAATGGTCTCGCCTTTGAGCATGACCACTCGATCTGCCATTTCGGTGAACAGGCTGCCCGCATCGTTGGGTGCGCAGATGGCCACCGTGGGGTGGCCGGCTTCCTTGCATGCACGGAGGATCCGGCACGCAATTTCACCACGGTTGGCCACCAAGACGTTGATTGCAATCCCTCCTCATTCCGTTTCAGGCTTCCAATTTGGTGAGCGCTTCTCAAGGAAGGAGGACAAGCCTTCCTGACCTTCCTTTGAGCCTCGCATTCGACTCGTGAAATCAAGCGTCCAGTTTCGGAGCTCTTCATCCGAGCCGGTCCAGCGGTCGAATCCAAGCGTGAGCTCCTTCGAGAGCGTCACCGCCGACGGGCCCGTGGTCATGACTTCAGCCACGATGGACGAAACCGCTTCTTCTAGGCCGTCTTGGTCGTCAACAAGGGCTTCAATGAAACCGATACGAAGGGCTTCTTCGCCCTGGACCCGACTGGCCTGCATGGCCAAGCGACGGAACGTTGCTGAACCCAATCGTCGGTAGACGTAGGGTCCAATCACGGCGGGGAGGATGCCAAGTTTGCCTTCCGAGAGGGCGATGCGAATGTTCTGCGTGGCCACGACATAATCACAACACGAGACCAATCCTGCGCCGCCGCCCAGCGCTACGCCTTGCACGGCACCAACGGTGAAGCAGGGATGGGCCCACAGTCCGTTGAACAAACGGTCGAGGCGCTCGGAATCTGCTCGGTTTTCTTCCGGCGTGTTGGCGCCCGCATCTCGCATCATGTTGATGTCGGCCCCGGCGCAGAAGTGCTTCCCTTCTCCTCGCAGCACCAGGGTGCGCAGATAGGGAGTTCCGTTGGGGTCATGAAGGGCATCTTGCCGTCCAGCGCTGCGCTCTGCCGTCCATTCAAGCACGGCGATGAGCTCCTGGATCATGTCCACGTTCATGGCGTTGAATTTGTCAGAGCGCGTGAGCGTGAGGTTGGCCTGTGCGCCTTCAATGGTCAACGAGACCATGCGGGTGGTGGGTGGTTCGTCCATGAGCGTCATGCTGAAAACTCCAGTTCAAAAATCAAATATCCAATTGAAAAATTACATCCTAAAGATGCCGTAGCGATGATCGGGAAGCGGTGCATTACGAGCGGCAGCAAGGCAGAGCCCCAAAACGTCCCGCGTATCTCTCGGGTCGATGATGCCGTCGTCCCACAGGCGGGCGGTGGAGTAGTAAGGGCTGCCTTCGGTTTCGTACTTCTCAAGAATGGGCGCCCTGAACGCTTCCAATTCCTCGCCTTCCATGGGTGCCTTTCCTTCCCGTGCTCGCTGGTCTTGTTTCACGGTGGTGAGGACATCGGCCGCTTGTGGGCCACCCATCACGGAGATGCGGCTGTTGGGCCACATAAACAGGAAGCGGGGGTCGTAGGCACGGCCGCACATGCCGTAATTGCCAGCACCGTGCGAGCCGCCGACGATGACGGTGAATTTGGGGACGTTAACGCAAGAGACAGCGGTGACCAGTTTGGCGCCGTCTTTGGCAATCCCGCCAGCCTCGTAGGCCTTGCCGACCATGAAGCCCGTGATGTTCTGCAGGAACACCAGCGGAATGCCTCGCTGACCGCAGAGTTCAACGAAATGAGCACCCTTCTGGCTGGATTCGGAGAACAAAATGCCGTTGTTGGCCACGATGCCCACTTTGTGCCCGTGGATGTGGGCGAAGCCGCACACCAGGGTGGTGCCGTACCGGGACTTGAACTCGTGGAAGCGTGAACCGTCAACGATTCGGGCGATCAGTTCACGCACATCGACGGGTGTTCGATTGTCGGCAGGAATGAGGCCCATGAGGTCCTCCACGTCGTGGGCCGGTGGCTCGGGTTCGGCCATGGCGGCTGGGGTTTTCTGCGACGGCCCCAGGTTTTCGATGACGTTGCGAACCATGCGCAGGGCTTCGTTCTCATCCTCGGCGAAGTGGTCAGCGACACCGGACTGAGCGGTGTGAACATCAGCTCCGCCGAGTTCCTCAGCGGTGACCTCCTCACCGGTGGCGGCCTTCACGAGCGGTGGGCCGGCGAGGAAGATGGTGCCGTTGCCCTTGACGATGATGGATTCGTCGGACATGGCGGGAACGTAGGCACCTCCTGCCGTGCACGAGCCCAACACCGCTGCTACTTGGGGGATGCCATCGCCAGACATACGGGCCTGGTTGCGGAAGATGCGGCCGAAGTGCCCGATGTCGGGAAACACCTCGTCCTGCATGGGGAGGAAAGCGCCACCGGAGTCAACAAGGTAAATGCACGGCAGGTGATTTTCGTGAGCGACGGTTTGCGCCCGAATGTGTTTCTTGACCGTCATGGGGTAGTAGGAGCCGCCCTTCACCGTGGCGTCGTTCGCGACGAACAGGCACTCACGGCCGTGGACCATGCCGATGCCAGTGACGATCCCAGCCGAGTGGGCTCGGCCGTCGTAGAGTTCGTAGGCGGCCAGCGGCGAGAGTTCCAAGAAGGCCGTACCCGGGTCAACGATGCGCTCAATGCGTTCACGGGCAAGGTGCTTCCCTCGAGAACGATGCCGTTCAACGTATTTTCCACCACCGCCCTGTGAAGCGGTTTCCAAGCGCTCCCGCAGCTCGCCGAGCAGAGCAAGGTTGTGCTCTTTTCGAGCGGTGAAGTCGGGGTCGGCTCGATTGACTCGGGTAGGCAGTCTGTCCATGCTGAGCCCTCATCCCTACCGAGGCGAGGCCTGCACTTAATTCCATTCAAGCCGAGGATTGGTCCTCAGACACCGAGCATCAAGCGACCGATGTCGCGCAGGCCCGGTGCCAGGCCAACGATGAGGACCGCCAGGACGATGAGGAGTCGGAAGTGTTGCTGCCGCTGTTCAACTCGCATTTGGACGAACAACCACACGATGAGGCCCACGAGCGCTGCTTTCACGAGGGCGAACAGCCAAGCGCCTTCACCCCAGTCAATCCCAAGCATCTCGTTGATGCTACCGCCATACTGGATAACGGCGTTACTCACCGGGTGCTTCTCACCGTAGCCAAACATGTCGATGCCCACCATCGTGGCAAAGCCATCGCACAGTTGGCCAAACACCATGCCCAGCACCATGGGGTGGGCCAGCAGGGCCTTGTTCGAGAGGAATTCCACCGGATGGTCGCCCCAGACATCTGATTCTTCCTCCCATTGCTTGATGCCCACGTGGCCGGGAAGCACGCCTGCGGTGTAGCCCGTCAGGCGAAGTTGCTGAGCGTCCTCTTTCCCCATGCGATAGAGCACGTAGCACACCAGGCCGGGAAGCCCCAAGACGACCCAAATCGGCCAAAACGTGAGTTCTCCGGACGCAAAACCGCTTTCCTGTTCCCACGGGGTGACCATGAATTGCACCCAATGGGCCACACCCATCACGACAGCACTCGTGGCGAAGGCGAACATGCCGCGGGTGATGGCCGGCCATGCCCGGGTCCACACGATGGTCGCCCACAGCACGGCAGCCGTCAGGGCCAATCCTGCGGTGGCGAGGGTAAATTCTGAATCGTGAACGGCGTAGGCAGGTCGGTAGAGAACGTACCAGTGCCCCATCAGCAGCACGAAGAGCAAGCCGCCCAGCAGCGTGGCTTGGGCTTCTTGGGCGTCGTCCCCGTGATGACCGTCAAAGCGACTCGCCAGCACATGGCTGAGGAGAGCCACGCCGACGAGCCAACCCGCCAAATGGAGGTGGATGATCGGCGAGATGAACAACACGTCTTGTGAGGATGAGAAAAAGTCCGCATCTTCAAGCACACGCAAGACGGGGGCGAGGCACACCCAAGCGATAAGCGCCAAGGTCATGCGCTCGTCGGTTGGCAACTTCCATTTCCTAAAGAGGGCTTGGAGCAACACGACGCAACCGAGCATACTGAGGGTGTAAATCGCCGTGTTCTGCGGTGTGTATCCGGCGTCGCCGGCAGCCCCAGCGTCCTTGACCACCGGCTCCCAAATGATGGGACGAAGCGTTTCGGTCCACACGGTGTCGTACGCCAACATCAGACCGGCAAGCGCGGTCAAACCGAGGCCGATGGCCGTCCAAATGACGGCCTTTTCCGTGGTGGAATAGACGTCGTCGGGGAGCGGTGAGGTGAACGGGGAGGGATCGACATCGTCCGTCATGTTCACGCACCTCTCCAATTGGGCCGAGCGCCCGCTTGGCTATCGGGTTTCCTACGGAATCACTCTTCTTCTTGCGAAAGGCGAGCGATGAGGTCGGCCTTCTTGCCACCAACGGGGAGTCCAGCGGCCTTGAGGCGTTCCTTGAGTTCAGCCACGGAGAGCTTCGAGAGGTCCTCGGCTTCACCGTCATCGCCGTCGTCTTCTTCGTCAGCAACGCCGAAGCCACGTGGTTCGTGGACTTCGATGAACGAGACCTTACCGCACTCAACAGCGTCTCGGATGATGGTGACCAGACGGAACTTCATCATGGCAGCGTTGGTGTCAAACAGCATGGTTTGTGGGATGGTGATGTTGAGGTCGTCGCCGTCAAACGCCACGCCGAAGTCGCTGTGGCCCGTGTTGGATTCGAGGAGGGCCATGACTTGCTCTTCCTTGCCTTCAACGACCTTGACGACCTTGAAACTGTACTTCAGGGTCTTTCCAGCCATGGGGTGGTTGTAATCGATGCGAGCACGACCGGCAGCGAGGTAGGACAGGTAGCCCTGACGGTTGCCGATGTTGACGGGTGCGCCGATGTAGAGCGAGTTGGGGTCCTTGACGGCTCGGATGAGCTTGTCAATGCTGATGGTCTCGATCTGCTGCGGGTCCTTCTCGCCGTAAGCGTCAGCGGGCTCGATGGTGACTTCGATTTCCTTGTTGGCCTTGGCGTCAGCCAGGGCTGCTTCGAATCCGGGGATGAGGTTGCCACCGCCGACCACGCACACCATGGGGGTGTAGGAGCGGCCTTCTTGGTGCATCTCGTGCTCTTTGGCCACCGCTTCTCGGGTGGTTTCGATCAAGTCGCCGCTTTCGCCGTTGTAGAGTTCGTAATCAACGTGGACAATTGTGCCTTCTTCCATGGTGCTACCTCCAAGGGGATGATTCGGCGACCAGCCCCCCCTTCATAACTGCATTGGAGGCAATTATTCTTCCTCGGCACCACTGACAGGCGTTCCCTTCACGAGTTTCTTGCCCTGTCCGGTGCCCGCCCAAGCCACGAGGGCCATGCCACCCATCATGGCGCTCCAACCCACCCACACAAGGTGGGAATGCGGCAGGTCGTAGACCGTCACCCGAACCAATTCGATGCTGTCCAAGCCGTCGCTGCCCGCAGAGGCCATGAGGCCGCCTGCTTGGCTGCCGTCGAAGATGAAGACCACGTCGCCGGTCAAACGGGTGAGGGTGGCCACCTCCGAACGCGGAATGCCCTGACTGTCAAATCGAAGGGTGCCGGGAACCACTTCGCCGATGGGGGAACCGATCGAGGTGCCGTCCATTTCGTACACCTTGATTCGAACGCCGATGAAACCGTCACCCACTTCGAGGTCTTCGCTTTCGAGTTCCAAACCCACGAATTCGAACCCGAGGCCGTTGTGAACCATCACCTCGTCTTTGATGAGTGAAACGCGATGACTGGCGTCGCCACGGTCCACCAGCACCGTGGTCGAGAGGTGACCGAGCAACAACACGAGCAACCCGAGGTGAACGACGTGGGCGCCGAGTGGAATTCGCTTCCACGTGCCTTTCGCTTGTGCAGTGGTGATTTGGCGAACGACCTCACGACCAACCGGTGCGACCGCCAGGGCCAGCATGGGCAGCGACATCCAGACGATGTGGCCGCGGGTGAGGTGCTCTGAGACCATCGTGGTCGAATCACCGCCGAAGGCGTCGGGGGCCAACACCAAGCCCAGAACGGAGATGGCCAACGCCCCGCCAAGGAGTTGCAGGTTGCCCTTTGTGTCGTCTTTGCGGCGCGTGTAGGTGAACAGACCGGCGCCCACAGCAGCAAGGAAGGGTGCCCCGTAGAGTTCGTGGGCTTCGAAGTTGACGGCGTCAATGCTGGTCAGCAGCAACGCCCACGTGAGCACGAGGTAGAGGCTGACCAACACCACGCTGCCCCAGAGAGCGATGCGTTGCTGGTGTTTGCGCTGTGTGAGTGAAATGGATGTGTTGTCCTCTTCTTGTGGGGCGAGAAGCCACGGAAGAACAAAGGCCAGCAACATCACACCCGCCACACCGATGCTCAGGGCGCCCGACCACGCCAGCGACAACCCAAGCATCACGCCCGCTGCCGCCCACGGCCATGCTTTGAGGGCGTCGTCGGCCCGGTACAACGGGACGAACAGGACCGTGGCCGCCAAAGCCACCCAAACGTCGGTGGTCAAGCCGTAGACGAGCAGCGTGAACACCACGTCCAGTGGTGCCGGCGTCAAGCCGTGGTAGCTCCATGCTTCGCTGTCCTTGTTCTCGCTCGGTCGACCCACGAGGAGGAGGGGAATCACGACGGGCAGGAGGAACACAATGTTCGGCAAGCTGGCCCATGACAAACCCTCGCCGTTGCTGCCGGTGAAGACGAGGCAGCCGAGGAGCGCAAGGACTGCGGGCGTTGAAACCACCCAACTTTGCTGCAGTTGCAAGGGTCGTCCACTGGATGCAGCGCGTTGCACGGCCAACCAGCACCCGATGAGAACGAACATCCACACCACGTAGGTCATGACTTCGGTGCCAGCGGGATCGTCTCGCAGGATCATCAGACGACCGAAGACGTCGCTGGGTGGCGTGCTCGTGTCGCTGGTGACAAAGGTGTGCACGGACGACGCCCACACACCACCCGCTCGGGTCACCGTCGTAGCAAACAAGGCCAACGCTCCCGTGATCAGGCCGCCACCGATCCAGACCTCTGGGCGGACGGTGCCAGGCCGTGTGCGAAGGTGAACGATGGCAACGAGGGCCAACCAAGGCAGGAACGAGCCAGTTTCAACCGGGTCCCAGGCCCAGTAGCCACCCCAGTCGAGGATGAGGTAGGCCCACAAGCCACCCAGTCCGATGCCGAGCGTGGCCATGAGCAAGCCGGGGCGCGCAAGATGGAGCATGCGCTCGCCCAGTTGGTTGGTTTCCGAGGTGTAGGCGGCCGACAGGGCAATCGCCGTCAGATGAAGGCACAGCGCGTAGGTGAGGAAGATCAACGGTGGATGAATGACCATCAGGTCGGTCTGCAGCAGTGGATTGAGTCCTGCTCCCAAAAAGAACGCCGGTGTGGCCTTGAACGGGTCGAGTGAAAAGGCGACCAGGAGCAAGGTCAAGCTCATGAGGTGCATGAATCGAAGACGCCAGCCATGCACATCCACGGTCCTTCCACGCTCCCCGGGGAGAGGGCGACGCCACAACCAAGCCACCAGCGACATCCATCCGAGCCACATCAACAACGGCCCTTCACGGGCTGCCCACGTGGCCGCAAACCGGTACTTGAGCGGGAGGTCCTCACCTCCAAAGGCGGCGACGTGAAGCACGGAGGTGTCGTTGACGAGAAACAGACGGGCGAGGGCCACGAACGGGAGCACCATGGCCAGGTGAAGGGCGGTGGAGAGCATCGGTTGCTCTTCATGGAGACGGGGCTTGACCAGCAGCCAAACGGTGGCGCCGAGGGCCAGCCACATCGTGAGCCCCCACATGAACCACGGGTGAAGGGCGACCGTCAAAGGGCTTTGGTCATCGGCCGGCAACAGGTTGTGCCTACCAACCGAAGAATTTGGCTCGAGAATAGCCGAAGGAAAGCAGCACCGAAATCACGCGCTTGGTCAGCAGCATGGGCCGTTTCACCAGAATTTTGAGACCGATGAAGGCCTTGTCAACGGGGCTCATGTTGCCGAGTTCGTTGGGCAAACAGCGGGCCATGGCCGACATTTCCTCGTCCGTGAGTTCGTACAGGGCCGTCTTGCCTTTCAGGATCTTGTGATAGGGCGGGAATCGTTTCTTCCACGCTCGCTCGTAGGCCATCAAACGGTCCCGTGAGAGGTTGTTTTCACCGAGAGCCGCCGCCACCGTTTGAGCAGCCTCGCGTCCCGACCACAAGGCCAGATGGGTGCCGCCTTCAAACAACGGCGAAGTGAAACCTGCTGCATCGCCAACCAGCACCACACCGTCACCCACCGTCGTGGTGCGTGGCCCTGATATGGGGATGGTGCCACCAAAGGGTCGGATCTTGATGCCTTCTGCTCGCCATGGTGGGTTCACCGTTGGCTTGCCGTTGAGGTAGGTGTCTTGGATGAAGGATTCGAGGTACTTGATGGCCCCTTTCTTGTCGGTGGTCACCAGGCCGACGTTGGCTCGTCCGCCTTCCTTGGGAATCATCCACACATAGCCGTGGGGGGAATATTTCGGCCAGAGGTAGAAGTCCAGATAACCGTCGTTGGGCACGTCCAGCATTTCGTATTGGAAGCCAGCGATGACCTCAACCTCGCCGCCCATGTCAAGGAATTTAGCCGCTGCACCCGACACGCCAGAGGCGTCAATGACCGCTCGGCATTCGATGGGAAAACCCTCTCCTCTACCTTCAAGTTTCCAATTGGAAAATTGATTTTCGCTATTGTAAATCCGCTCCATGCCGGTGACCCGGTGGTGAAGGCGCAGTTCCGCACCCTTGGCCACCGCTTCTTCAGCCAACCAGCGCTCAAACAGGTGCTTTTCGAGAACATAGCCCTCTTCGGTTAGCAGTTTCTCGGTGCCGTCCGGGAAAATGACGCGAATGCCCTTGACGTCGAGGGCTTTGACGTGGTCGGGCAGCTCCAGGTCGAGGTTCTGTACCGCCAACTCGGACAAGCACTCGCCGCAGTGGACCGGCGTCCCGATTTCCGGGTCGGCCTCCAGCAACAACGTCGACAGGCCGGCCCGCGCAGCGTGAAGCGCGGCAGAACCGCCTCCCGGCCCTGCGCCGATGACCACCACGTCGTACATGTTCAGCCCCTGCAGTGAAAGCGGGCCACGGTAGCCCATGAAGGCAACGGTGGCCTTGCTTGACCTGCCTGCTGCGAAAGCGGTTCGTATACGGAGGTTCAAAACCAAGAAGCCCCAGGGCCAACCGTGGCATGGAAGACATTGAGGCGGTGGATGAACCACCTCGAAGAGCAGGGTGAACTGCTCCGTATCGACCGCCCGGTCGATGTTGTCTACGAGGCGGGAGCCATCGCTGATTTGCTGGTCAAAAACGACGGGCCAGCCGTGTTGTTCGAACAGCCCCGTCTGGCAGACGGGTCGATTTCGTCCATTCCACTGTTGATGAACGCCTTCGGCAGCCACGACCGCACGCTCAGGGCGTTGGGCGCCAGCCACGAAACGGAGATCGGCGACCGCATGGTGGCGATGATGAAGCCCGACATCGGCCTCTACATGCGCAAGCCATGGAAGGGCCTGCCATTGCTGCGGGATGCACTGGCCATGCCGCCCAAGAAAGTCCGAAAGGGCAAGGGCCAGCGCGTTCGCCTGCCCAACGATTTGACCAAACTCCCTATTCCGAAGACGTGGCCCATGGACGGCGGCCACTTCGTCACGTTGCCCTTGGTGGTCACCAAAGACTCGGATGGTGAGCACAACCTTGGCATGTACCGCGCTCAAGTCCACAACGAAACGGAGCTCGGTTTGCACTGGCAGATTCACAAGCACGGAGCAGAGCACGCTGCGAAGGGCGAACGCATGCCCGTGGCCGTTTGCATTGGTGGGCCGCCCGAACTGATTTTTTCCGCCATCTCGCCGCTGCCCGACAATCTTTCTGAGTACCAGTTTGCCGGCATTCTGGGACAGAAATCGCTCCCGATCACGAAGGCATTGACCCAAGACCTCTGGGTGCCGGCTGAGGCCGACATCATCATCGAAGGCTACTGCGACCCGACCGAAACCAAGCTGGAGGGTCCGTTCGGCGACCACTACGGTTTCTATTCGTTGACAGGGCAGTACCCCGTCCTTCACGTCACCGCCATCACCTGCCGCTCTGACGCCATCCTCCCGGCCACCATCGTCGGTTTGCCGCCCATGGAAGACGGCTACCTCGGTGAGGCCATCGGCCGCCAGTTCTCGCCTGTGCTGCAATTCCAGCATCGGGACGTGAGGAGCGTCCACCTTCCGTTGGAAACAGGGTTCCACAACCTCGCCATCGTTTCCTCCAAACAGCGCTATCCACGTCAGGGTCGAAAGACCGCCTTGGGGTTGCTCGGGGCGGGTCAGATGATGTTCCTCAAGGTCATCGCTGCCATTGACCCCGATCAGAACCCGAAAGACCTGGAAGCCTTCCTTGATGCGCTCAACGATAAGGTGGAGATCAGTCAGGACATCGTGGTGCTCCCCGGCATGGTAGCCGACGCTCTGGAGGCTGCCTCGCCCTTTGAGAACGTGCACGACAAACTCCTCATCGATGCGACGTCCATCGTGTCAACCGACCCTCGGTCACCCGATGAACCGCTGGAGGGTTCCTACAATCAGCCCACGCCCGAGTGGCGACAGCGTGGCGAGGCTTCGCCGCCGTTTGAGGGACTTGAATCGGTTGAGGCCCTCGATGGCGTCCGCCAAGCCCGAATGCTTCGTCCCAACATGCTGGTGGTGTCCACCAACATCGAGGGCACGCCAAGCCCGCGGACGGGTGATCACGACGGCAACGACGACCTTGAGGCCCAACGAATTGAGAAGATTTCTCAATTACGAAATTCAATTTGGCAGTTGGATGTTGAAAAGAATCTTCGCTGGCTGTTCATCACCAACGACGACCTTGACATGACGCACACGAAAGCCCGACGCCGGTTGCTGTGGCAGTTGACGGCCCGGTTCGATGTCGGCCGAGGCTTGACCTTTGACGAGGGCCGAGACCGCCTGTGCTGGGACGCCACCACGCCGATTCCCTCGCAGGAGCACGGTGTTCGCCGTTGGCCTGCGGTCACGCTCCATGACGAGGAAACGCTGGCCAAGGTCGCCTCCCATCCCGAACTCAAGAAATACGAATGGCCGCCCCATCTTTCCTTCGGGGGCCCCGAGTGATGGATGTCAAGCAGGTCTTGTCCTTCATCAAAATCGAACACACGTTGTTCTCTCTCCCCTTCGTTCTCATGGGGTACCTGATCGCCGTACACCAGTTTGGCGCTGGGAGCGATGTTGACCTCCTCTGGATTTTGCTGGCGGCGGTTGGGGCCCGTGGACTCGCCATGGCGCTCAACCGAATCATCGACCGCGACATTGACGCCGCCAACCCTCGCACGAAGGGGCGCCACCTCGCATCCGGTAGCATGAGCATGCGGGCGGCTTGGGCCCTTGCAGCCGTGTTCCTGACCATGCTGCTCATCAGCGCCGGCCTACTGAACAGGGTTGCCCTGATGATGGCTTGGCTGCCCGTCCTGACCTTCGTGATCTATCCGTACATGAAGCGCTTTACCTGGGGTTGCCACTTCTGGCTGGGGCTTTGCCTCGGCCTTGCTCCTGCCGGGGCTTGGGTCGCCATCGCTGCTGATGTGCATGGTTGGGGCGCCATCACCGGCTTGTTGCCGGGGCGAACCGAGTTCCTCTGGGCGCCCACCATCCTCCCGATCTCCATTGGCGTTGCGTTGTGGATTGCCGCCTTTGACATCAACTATGCTCGCATGGACGTGGAGAGCGACCGGGAGCAAGGCATCCATTCCTTCCCGTCGAAGTTCGGTGAGAAGGCCACCACGCGCACGACGGTGCAACTCTCGCTCCTCTGGTTTGCCTGCTTCGCCATCGCTGATCCGGTGTACGGTATCTGGTTCCTCGCTGCTGCAGCCGTGATGGCGCTGGCCAACATCGTGGTTGTGCTTCGAATGAAACGCTTTGCCGATTTCCAAACGGTGCTCTTCCGGGTGTCGATGCTCACCGGGTGGGTGTTGCTGGCTTCGCTGGTGTTCGGTCTCTCGGTTGACCCGAGGTTTGAAGAATGACGTCGGTAGACGAGCACAGTGCCTGATTGATGCATCCGTTCTCCACCTCGAAATCAAGGTGGTGAAGGTTCTTGAGCCGACTTGAGAAACACGACCCATGAACCCCATGGTCGCTTCACTGCTTGAATTCAACCAAGCCTTTGAGATTCCCAAACTCGATGCGCCAGGCCTCGGACCTGACGAACTCATTGAACTGCGCATCAAACTCTTGACAGAAGAAGTGCAGGAATACGCCGAGGCCGCTCGTGCAGGCGATTTGGTCGAGGTGTTGGATGCCCTCGCTGACATTGGCTACATCCTCGCCGGGACCATCATCAACCACGGCATGCAGGGCATTTACGACGATGCGTTCAATGAGGTTCATCGCTCCAACATGGCCAAACTCGTGAACGGCAAGGTCCTGCGTCGTGAGGACGGCAAGGTCCTGAAGCCTGATGGCTGGCAGCCCCCGCAGCTGGCGCAATTCCTTCCGGACGATGCGTAAACGCGCTCACATGGTTTCATGAACAATGAAGCCCACCCC
>JAYYDY010000032.1:0-5705 GCA_036160375.1 Thermoplasmatota archaeon
CGTGGGCGACAACGCCGACGTCTTCCCCACCGATCCCACTGAAACCGTCGACACGGACGATGATGGTGTGGGCAACAACGCCGATGCCTTTGACAGCGATCCCACGCAAACGACCGACAGCGACGGCGACGGCTACGGTGACAACGCCTCGGGCAACAACCCTGACGCTTTCCCCAGCGACAGCACCGAATGGATGGACACGGATGGTGATGGTGTCGGTGACAACGCCGACGCCTTCCCGGACGATGCCACGGAGACGCTCGACACGGACAATGACGGAGTCGGCGACAACGCCGACGCCTTCCCGAGCGACGCCACGGAAACGCTCGACACGGACAGCGACGGCGTGGGCGACAATGCAGACGTCTTCCCCAGCGACGCCAATGAAACGGCTGACACCGATGAAGATGGTGTGGGGGACAATGCCGACGTTTTCCCAGAGGATGCAAGCGAGGCGTTCGACACCGATGAAGACGGTGTGGGAGATAACGCCGACGCCTTCCCCGACGACGCCACGCAAACCACCGACAGCGACGGTGACGGTTATGGCGACAGCCCGCAAGGGACGACGCCCGATCTGTTCCCGAACGACGCCACCCAGTGGTTTGACGGTGACAACGACGGCTACGGTGACAACCCCGATGGCCTGAACGCCGATGTCTTCCCCGAGGACGGAACCGAATGGGCCGACACCGATGGTGATGGTGTAGGCGACAACGCCGATGCCTTCCCGGAAGACGCCTCAGAAACGATGGATTCGGACGGCGACGGCATGGGCGATAACGCACAAGCCGTGCTCGAAGCCAAACTCGCACAGGAGGAGAAAGAAGCCGCTGCTGCCCAGCAGCGCATGTTCATCGGCGGAGGCGTGGTGTTGCTCCTGATCGCTGCCGCTGCCGTGTTCCTGCTACGCCGAGGCAGTGGTTCCGAGGCAGAGGGCGAGAAGGATTTCTCCCTGCCCGAACTCGACACCGTCTCCACCGACACCCTCCTCGAGCCGACGGCGAGCGAGACGAGCCAAGCTCAATCAACGGTGACGGCAGAAGCCACCGTGGCCAACCAGTGGACCGATGAGGCAGGATACACCTGGCGCCAGATGAGTGATGGAAGCCATCAGTGGTGGAACGGTACCGAATGGCAAGATCACCAGTGAGGATGACTTCTCACAGACGGTGAACCAATTTTATTATGTGTAATGTAACAATCCGAAGGCTATGAACACCCCAGCCCGCCTCATCACCGTCGCCATGATGGTTCTGCTCATGACGGCCGTGCCCGCCATCGAAGGCAACTCTTCAGGAAAGCACAGCCAAGCCGGTCAAGGGTGCACCTGTCACAGCAACCTCGGCGGAACCACCGTTTCCCACAACTTCCCCTCCACCTACATCGCCGGTGCCATGTACAGCATCACCATCAGCATCCAAACCAGCGCCAGCCCCACCAATGGTGGGTTCAACGTCGAGGTTGACAAAGGCCAACTCATGAACGCCGGCACCGGTGTTTCGCTCAGCGGCAACCCCGCCACCAGCGCCACCCACACTTCATCTGGCCTCATCCAATGGACCTTTGACTGGATGGCTCCCTTCGGTGGCAGCGGTTCAGCCACCGTTGACATGGCGGTCATGCACGCCAACGGCAACAGCGCCAACTCCGGCGATTCGTGGGGCACCACGCAGGTCATCATCCCCGAAGGCCTTCCACCCAACGACGCCCCGGTCGTCTCCAACGTCGCCGTCGCCCCATCGCCGGAAGCCGACGCTGACGAATCCCTCACCCTCACCTACGATTATGCTGACAACGACAGCGACCCCGAATCCAGTCAGACCGAGATTCACTGGTACGTGGACGGGACGCACAACACCGCTCACAACGGCAAGACCACCATCCAAGCCTCGCTCACCCAAGCCGGCCAGAAGTGGAAGGCCCAAGTGACGCCCCACGACGGGCTCGAATTCGGCAATGCGGTCATGAGCAACGAAGTCACGATCCTTGACATCGATTCCGACGGCGACGGGGTGCTGGACGGCCAAGACGCCTTCCCCAACGACGCCAGTGAAACGGCCGATTCCGACAACGACGGCGTGGGCGACAACGCTGATGCCTTCCCACAGGACGGTACCGAGACGACCGACTCTGACAACGACGGCGTGGGTGACAACGCCGACGCCTTCCCACAGGACGCCACCGAAACAGCCGACAGCGACAACGACGGCGTGGGCGACAACGCTGACGTCTTCCCCAACGACCCCTCCGAAACTGTAGATTCGGACAATGACGGCGTGGGCGACAACGGCGATGCCTTCCCCAACGATGCGTCTGAAACCGCCGACTCTGACAACGACGGCGTGGGCGACAACGCTGACGTCTTCCCCAACGACCCTTCCGAGACCGTTGACTCCGACAACGACGGCGTGGGCGACAACGCAGACTGGGCACCCAACGACCCGTCGGAAACCGCTGACTACGACGAAGACGGCGTGGGCGACAACGCCGACGCCTTCCCACAGGACCCGTTCGAAACCGCAGACACCGACATGGACGGCGTGGGTGACAACGCGGACGTCTTCCCTGAGGACGCCACGCAAACCACCGACGGCGATGGTGACGGCTACGGCGACAATGCGTCCGGCACCAACCCCGACGCCTTCCCAGAGGACGCCAACGAGTGGGTTGACACCGACGGTGACGGCGTGGGCGACAACGGCGATGCCTTCGCCAACGATGCAACACAAACCACCGACGCCGACGGCGACGGCTACGGCGATAACATCCAGGGGACAAACCCTGACCTGTTCGTCAACGAAGCCACCCAGTGGGCCGACGCCGACAACGACGGCTACGGTGACAACTCCGACGGCGTGAACGCCGACGTGTTTCCCGAGGACCCCACTGAATGGGCCGACAGCGACGGCGACGGGGTGGGCGACAACGCCGACGCCTTCCCCAACGACGCCAGTGAAACCCTCGACTCCGACGGCGACGGCATGGGCGACAACGAACAAGCCGTGCTCGAAGCCAAACTCGCCAAGGAAGAGGAAGAAGCCGCTGCGGCAGCCCAGCGCAACATGCTCATCGGCATTGGTCTCGTGATGATCATCATCACCGCTGCCGTGGTCGTCGTCCTCCGCAAGCGCATGGCCGACGAAGGCCAAGCCGTGGAGAAGGACTTCGGTGCCAGTGGCCTGCCTGCAGGCATGCCCGACATGAACGCTCAACCAGCCACCACCTACGGCGCCACCACCACGGCCATGCCCGACATGACGGCCCAACCGGCCGCCACCCAACCCGTGGACGACAGTGCATTGAGCGCGCTCACCGAACCCGAACCCGTCGCTGCACCTGCTGCGGTTCAGCCCGAGCCCGTGGCCGCACCGGCCGAGCCCACCGTGGTCAACCAGTGGACCGACGAGAACGGCCACACGTGGCGCGTGATGAGCGACGGCACGAACCGCTGGTGGAACGGCACCGACTGGCAAAAGGTCTGAGCGGGCGAGCATGAACATCAGGCACCTGACGCACGCCGACGTTGAGGCCATGTGGGTCATCAACGAAGAAGGATTACCCGGTACGGGCCGAGTTTCACCCTCTGAACTCACGGCACTGCTCGACCTTGCATCGCTTTCACTGGGAGCATTTGATGCTCAGCACATGCTCGGGTTCGTGATTTGCCTGCCACCCCAAACGACCTACGGGAGCTTGAATTATGCGTGGTTCAACCAGCGCTACGACGCCTTCCTCTACGTCGACCGAATCGCTGTCGCCACCGATCACCGCAACCGCGGTGTGGGCTCAGCACTGTACTCCCAAGTGATTGCTGAAGCCAACGAACAAGCCGTTCCGGTCGCTGCGGAGGTCAACCTTGTTCCTCCCAATCCGGGTTCAGTGCGCTTCCATCACCGTTTCAATTTCGTTGAGGTAGGTACACTTGACCACGGAGAGAAGGCCGTGACCATGTTTCTTTGTTAGAAGAACGTCATCAAACACCACGGCTCAGGACAAGAAGCGGTCAATCATCCGATGGAAATGATGGACCCCTTGTTCGCGTGTTGGTGAGTATCTCCCACGGTCATAGACCATTGAGGCCATGCTTTTCTGGACTTCTTCAATCACCCATTGATCTTGATGTTCAACCGTGTCGAGCACCGAACCTGCGCCCTGAAGGGCAAGTTCATCATCCCGAACATAGCCACGGTAGAGCACCCTGCATGTCGTTGGAGAGACGGGAATCACGATGTTCACCGAGAGCCCCCACGGGTAGAAGTTGAACATCATGTTCGGAAACAACCACAGGTAATACGCAGCAATGGCCTGACCTTCGTCTGGATGGCCCGGAGGTAGGTCAAACATCACGTCACCTCCAACCGCTTTGCCGATTTGGAGGACGCCCCCTTCGAAGGTCTCGGTCTCATAGCCTGCGTAGTCGAGAGCTTGGTTGAGTTCAGGGTGCACGTAAGGGATGTGAAAGCCCTCGAGGTAGTTGTCCACATAGAGCATCCAACTGGCTTCCACGGTGTGGTCTCGGTCTCGTGAAGGGTCGTAGGTGAACGCTTCAGGCGTGAGAAATCCCAGCCTTTTCTCAAGCATATCCCAAGGCAAGAGCGGGGCGTCTTCCATCGCTGTGAAGTACAGCCCCATCCAGCGTTGAAGTGGGAACCGGTGGAGGTGGTCTGCCTTGCTGGGGAAGCCGATGGCCTGCTCAAACTCGGGCATGTGCCGCAGGGTTCCGTCGAGGTCAAACGTTCGTCCGTGGTAGCGGCATTGCAACGTGCTCTTTGCACACGGCTCGGGCACCAAGCGCATGCCCCGATGCGTGCAGATGTTTGAAAGGCAGCGCGTGTCTTCGCCTTTGACAAGCACGATGGGTTCACCCGTCATGGCTTCCATGTGGCTGACTGGTAGAACCGTGTTTGCTTCCAATTCAGCGGCGTGGGCAACGAACTGCCACCCTTTGAAGGCGCCCTTGAGGCGTTTGAATTCTTCAGGTGCCGTGTAAAACCTGGATGGAAGGGTTTGGGCCATCCGTATGTCGGGGTGAATCATCTCGCCCGACATGATGGCGACACCTCACACACGGTCTTGAGGGTTGGGACGTTGTCGTTCAGAGAACGCCGAGGCCTTCCAGCGTCAGCACCACGCCCAACGCTCCGAACAAGAGCACCATCATGACGTAGAAGATGGGACCCTCGGCTTGCGAGACCCAACGCCCGCCCTTGTTGGTCCAGTTTTGCCTCCAAAACCCGCCCTTGACCACCACAGAGAACACCAGGTAGGCAAAGCAAGCCAATCCTGCTGCCAGCGCTTCGTATTCAACGGCCATGCTGTGCTCACCGCTTGTGAGGACTTAACCTTCAAGTTCGAAGGGGCTCCTTCGGGGCCCATTGGGTGCAGCATCAGTTGCAGCAGGTCTTCGCCAGGGCGTCCTGAGCACAGAAGCACGTCTTGGCCGGCACGATGTCGGCACGAGCGCTGCGCTCTTCGAACAAGGCAGTGACTTCAGCCAGTTCCTCAGGGGCGTCGCCACGGGCTTCCAAACAGAGCTTGAGCCCCAAGAGACCCCACATGTTGTCCTTCCACAACTTGATGTCAGCGCGGTAGACCTCCTCGGCTTCCTCGATGTGGCCTTGCTCAAAGAGCAGGGCACCGAGGATGTGTCGGACGGGTTGCATTTGACCCCACGGTTCGTTGTAGGCCAGGTTGAGCGACAG
>JAYYDY010000033.1:0-4262 GCA_036160375.1 Thermoplasmatota archaeon
TGGATCACTCAACGCAGGGAAATCTTCGCTGTCCAAAGCAGCGATCCGCATGGTCGGGTGGCGACTTTCATCGGCGTCGTTGTAATAACTCTCGAATTTCACTTTGTAAGCCACTTCATCCACGAGAAGAACAAAGACGCCTTCTCTGGGATTCACACGGTGCACGGCAAGGTCGTAATCGTACCACTCAAGCCGGTCTTCGGTGTTGTTGCTGAACTCGAGTCCGTTGATTTCGGTTATGTTTTCAAAGACATCGTCTTCGACAAAAACCCAGGCCACATTCGGCCCGAGGAAGACATCCGTTTTTGAGAACCGCATCGTGTGGTTTGATTCGTTTCCAACACCTTGGCGTGGAAGATCGACATGCGTGAAGGCTTCTTCGTCGGTTGCGTCGACGACCGTCGTGAACGTCAACCCGTCCGCTCCCAATTTGGGCTGAACTTTAGCGGAGGATTCGGCGTCGATTGACTGTGCACCAAAACCGCACGCAAAGGATGTGTTCTCCACCTCAATTTCTAAACTGAGAGAGGACCACAGCAACGGCGCTGCCTCGCCCTCGAAAGAGAGGGAGGCAAGGACATCTGAGTCGCCTGACGTGGCGTTATCTACCGAGGACAGCAGGACGGTGTTGTCTGTTCCACGGCCGTCCTCATAGTTGACCACGAGGGATGTCCACACGGCAACAACGATGATGAAGGCAATGGCCAAAGCCACCGCCAGTCGCTTCAGCATAATTCAGTCCAACCCTCAGAGGTCATCTCGGCCTACACGGCCCATCAAAGCCAGAGCGCCGATGACGGCGATGACGGTGGTGATGACCATGAAGCCAGGGGTGTCCTCACTCTCGTCGGACGGTTCTGCAGCAGGCTGCGAACCACCGTCGCCGACAACGACCTCTCCGAACATGTCCAAACCGATGTGAGGCTCACAAGCATAGTAGAAGGTCGTGTCTTCGGTGAAGGTGTGGGAGAAGGCCACCGTTGATGCAGCAGTGCCTGAAGTCACGCCGCCGTCAACGTAAGTGGTGGACTTGAAGCCGTCCACCTGTCGAACATTGTGTGGCATGCTGGCGTCGGTCCACGACCAACACACCGTTTCGCCGACGTCAATGGTCACCACGGTTGGAGAGAAGGCGTAGCCAGAGGCATCAACGCCAACGGTCACAGCACAGTCAATTCCTTCGAAGGGGTCGACCACAACGGGCTCGTCAGCGGGCGGGAAGAGGACTTGATCAATAACGTGAATTACGCCGTTGGAGGCAGGAACATCCACGATGGTGACGTTGGCGCCGTTGACGGTCACGCCGGAGTCACCGGCAACGATGGTCAAGTTATCGCCGTTGGCTGCTGCCACCGTGCTGGTGCCAGCGGCAATGTCGGTGGACGCAACGGTGCCTGCGACGACGTGGTACAGGAGGATATCCTGCAAAGCAGCAATCTCTTCGGGCGTATCGTAGGTTGCGAGGTCGATTCCAGCTGCTGCGAAGGCGTCATCGCTTGGGGCGAAGACAGTGTAGCTGTCGTTTCCACTGATGGTGGCCACCAAGTCAGCAGCCGTCAAAGCGGCCACCAATGAGGTGTGGACGGTGGTAGCGGCAGCGGTCATGGCAAGGTTGACCGGTGGAACCCACATGTAGCCTCCGCAGACGGCTTGACTGATGTTGGCCACGACGTGTGTTACGCTGTTGTAGCAGCCCGTGACGTTCTGGCCGTTGATTTCGTAATCCTCAAGGTACATGTAGGCACCACAGGTGGCTTCATCGGCACCCACGACGATGGTGTGCGTGATGATGTTGTAGCAAATGACGCCTGGCGGTCCTTGCGGTGCGGGCGCATCTGTTGGAGGCGTGAGCACCTTGTCGATGACGTGGATGATGCCGTTGCTCGCAAACACATCGGTATCGGTGATGTTGGCATCGTTGATCATGACCGAGTCATTGGTCACGGTGAAGGAGACGTTTTCGCCGTTGAGCGTGGTTGCAACCAAACCGTCCGTAACATTCGCAGCATCGACGGCGCCACTGAGAACGTGGTACTTGAGGATGTCAACGAGGGTCTGGTTCGCTTCATCAGTGTTGAAGTTTGACAGGTCAATGCCAGCGGCGGTGAAGGCGGCATCGGTCGGAGCGAACACCGTAAAGGGCCCATCGCCTTGGAGGGTTTCAACCAAGCCAGCGTGGGTGAGCGCAGCCACGAGGGAATCGTGGTCGCCGGTGGCTGCTGCGTTGGCAGGAATGTCTTGAGTTTCATCAGCCGCCACCCCGAAGGTGAGGGTGGAAAGGCTGAGGCATGCGATCATGAGGAGCGTTAGTGCGCGGTTCATGGTGCCTTTCCGCTTCGGGGGCTACTTAAGTCGCGGTATTTTTCCAAGAATGTCAAGTCTCCTCTCCGTCGGATGTTCACACCAATTGGCCGAGAGGCGATGTGTTCATTTTTTGCGGAAAAGGGACCATTGGTCTCGGCGAAGCCCCTCAAGAGCCACTCCGGTAAGAGCGCCCCAAATCCCCGCATGTTCGATTTCCATCACGACCAAAGCAGCCATGGTGATGAATGCGAGAAACCAGTGATGGAACCAAAAACGTTTGTTGCGAAGATGAAATTTGATGTTCTCGGTGAACCAACGGGCACCTGCAAACGATGCAATGAGCGCGACTGAATACCAGGCAAAATCAAGCATCCAAACCACCTGTGTATAACTCCCTGCACCGACTCATGCCCGTGCGCCCCGTATGCATGACCTCACTGAAACGGAGAACGGTATTCGTGGACATCCGCCGCAATTCGCAATAATTGGTTATATTTTGCAACTCGATCTGAACGCGCAGGAGCACCCGTTTTGATTTGGCCTGCTCGTGTACCCACCGCAAAATCTGCGATGGTCACGTCTTCTGATTCACCGCTACGGTGCGACACCACGTTGTTCATGCCGTTGCTGGAGGCGAGGTCCATTGCTTCGAGGGTCTCGGACACCGTCCCTACTTGGTTGAGCTTGACGAGCATGGCGTTGGCTGCACCGAGTTCAATACCTTGTGAGAGGCGTTCAGATTGGGTCACGAAGAGGTCGTCGCCCACCGTTTGAACACGATGGCCATGGGCTTTGGTGAACGCAGCCCAGCCACGCCAGTCGTCTTCGCCAAACCCGTCTTCAATCGAGAGAATGGGGTACTCGTCAAGCCATCCACCGTACATCTCTACAAGGTCGTCCGAGGACAACACCTTCCCCTCCATGTGATAGCCGTCGTCCTTCAGGAATTCTGTGGAAGCGACGTCGAGCGCAATGCCAATTTCTTCCGTGGAATAACCTGCGCCCTCGATGGCCCGCACCATGTACTTGAGGCCGTCTTCGTTTGCAGGGAGGTTCGGTGCAAAGCCACCTTCATCACCAATACCGCCGAGTAGGCCGTCCTTCTTGAGTTCGGCTTTGAGGGCGTGGTACGTTTCAACACCTGCTCGGAGGCCTTCTTCAAAGGTGTCAAAGCCGTGGGGCATGACCATGAATTCTTGGACGTCAACATTTGATGCGGCGTGCGCGCCGCCGTTGAGAATGTTCAACATGGGAACGGGCATTAATCCCCCCGCCACCCCACCTACATATTTCCACAGAGGGAGTTCGTGAAAGGCGGCGCCGGCATGAAGGCAGGCCATGGAGGCCCCCAGCATGGCGTTCGCTCCGAGGTTGGATTTGTTTGGCGTTCCATCGAGTTCAATCATCACCTCATCGATGATGCGTTGTTCATCGACCGGCAATCCCACAAGTGCTTCTTCTAGATGGTCGTTGACATTGTTCACGGCTTTGGAGACACCTTTGCCAAGGTAGGTGTTCGCATCGCCATCTCGCAACTCAAGAGCCTCGTAGGCGCCCGTTGAAGCCCCTGAAGGTACAATCGCTCGGCCCAGAAGATTGCCGTCGACAAAACAGTCCACTTCAACGGTGGGCTGGCCCCGGCTGTCCAACACCATGCGTGCGTCAAGGCCTGAGATGTGTCCTGCCATGCGGTTCCCTCATGATTGCCGAGGGTTAGTCGCTCTTTGAATGAAGCGGGTTTTTCCCGTATGTTCAGCGCCCAACGGGCGTTCCGGCGGGCTCGGTTTTTCTTGGTGTATTCGCGGGAAAAATACAAAATCAGCCCGGATTTACGCGTAAAACAGTCATATTCTGTTGGAAAAGGTTTGAAATAGGGCCTTGCTAAGGGTCGGGCATGCCCCGAATCGCCGAAATTGACCGAGCCATCCTTGCACAGCTGCGAAAAAATGGACGAATGT
>JAYYDY010000034.1:0-15254 GCA_036160375.1 Thermoplasmatota archaeon
GGCATCTTGCCGTACGTGATTCGAATTGAGAAATTCATGGTAGCCGCCTCCGGTGATGCCACGCTTGGTGCGGTGTTTCATGTGGCGCAGTTGGCTTGGCTGGCCGGTTTGGTGGTGCCCGCCGCGATTCGCTCAGCCCTGTTACCTGTTCTCGGTGCAGCACGGGATGACCCCGTTCGTCATCAACGCGAGATGAACCAGGCCACAGACCTCTGTTTTGGATTGCTCCCTTACGGCTTGTTTGGTGGCTACCTCATCATGACGGTGTTCGCACCCTTGGCGTTTCCATCATCCTACCTCGACGGCACGTACGGTGCTTCGGCCGTCGATGTGTTCACCGTCCTGCTGGCCGGTTGGGCCCTCACCCTGTTGGCCACGCCAACCTACACCAGCCTCATGGCCGGCCCTCGCCCTTGGCGGTTTACGCTGTTCATCGTGCTCGTGCTTCTGGCAGCCGTCTTGTTTGGCTACGGCTTTGTGATGCAAGGCCCGACGGACCCCGGACGGAAATTGTTCGCTGCTGCGGTGGCCAGTTCCCTCTCTGCGGGTGTGTTGCTGGTGCTTTCTTGGCACATGAGCGAGGGCTGGGCGTTGGTTCGAGGGCGAGAGGACGATTGGGCGCTGGCCTTGCTCGGCACGACGTTGGTGGTGGTTGGCCTGGTGTCAGGCACCGCCTGGTGGGTGTTGGGTCTCCCGCTCTTTTTCTTCACGCCACGAGGCTGGCAAGCAGTTCGCTCCACGCTTGACTGACGGTTTCTTTCGAAGCAAAAGCAAGCCGTTCTTCCACGGTCGTGTCCTCTGCCCAACCCGTTCGAAGGGCCGCTTCGATGCCGTCGGCGAGGGCTTCGGGGTCTTCGGTGCAGACCCATTCATCGGGAAGGTAGTTGCTCACCTCGCCGATGTCCACGCTGACCACGGGTGTGCCGCACAAGAGTGACTCCCTCGCTACGAGAGGGCCAGCTTCCCTTGTGGAGGTGATGAGCGTGACATCGGCGGTGAGCATGCGATCGAAAACGATGTCACGTGGTTGATGGCGTAACGAGGTGATGCCCACCATCCACCCGCGTTGCTCCAGCGCTTCTCCCGTTTGCAGCGCCAACAGGTGGCGTTTCTCCGGTCGTCGTGGATCGGCAGGAAACAGGATGTCAATGGGCTCTTTTTTCCAAGTTTTTTTCATCGGTGCAACCGGTCGTCGCCATTCCTTGTGAATTGCTGTCACGCAAGGGACGGTCGCCAAACGCTTCGGAGGGGAGGGGAGTCCGGCAGCGATGGTGGCCAGTCGGTCGGTGGCACAGACCAGAAGGTCGCACGACGCCACCGAGGCGCTGATGTTGCTTCCAACACCCTTCAAGCCGAGACCCACATCAATGTCGTATCCGTGAACGACGCCAACCCATGGCACGCTCCAGCGTGCGGCGAGTCGTTGGGCAAGGTTTGCTACAGGCCAGAGCGTGTGGCACAGGATGAGGTCAGGTCGCCAGTCGCCCAGTTGGTTCTCCACCCACGTTGCTTTCCGGCGGACGCTGGAAATTGTGAGGCGAGGGTACGGGTGGTCTGGCAGTGCGAAGAAACGGGGGACGAAGATTTCGGTCTCGTTGTGGAGCCACCGCTTCGGGGCCTTGGCCACGCCCATCATGGTGGAACGTCGTGCTTCAGCGTAACGCGGCATGCGAGGAAGCGGGTTGACCACCTTCACGTCGTGGCCGAGCTCGCGGAGGAGCTGGACCTGGTCCTCAACGAAGACGCCCCGTGTCGGGTTCCTCGGAACGGGGTAGAGCAGCGAGACGACGAGAATCTGGATGGAGATACCTCCTCAGTTGAGCGCTTGATGAATGTCGGCGAGGTTCTCAGCCACGCTGGCTCGGTCGTTGAACAGGCCGGAACCGACGACGCAGTTCGTGACACCCCAGTCGCGCAGCATGGCGATGTTGTGCGCCTTGACGCCACCGTCCACTTGAATTTGGACCGGGCGTCCACCGCTGGCGACTTGTTCTTCAATGGCAACAGCCAGTCGGCGAATTTTTGCCTCCACGTTGGGAATGAACGATTGTCCACCAAACCCGGGGTTCACGCTCATAATGAGCACCAAATCCACTTCGCTCAGCACTTCCAAGGCGGCCTCAACGGGGGTCGCCGGGTTCAACACGACACCGACCGTGGCGCCAGCTTGTCGAATCGCACCGAGCAGGCGGTGGAGGTGCTTGACGGCTTCAACGTGCACCGAGAGATGGTTGCAGCCAGCATCGATGTAATCTTGGAAGCAAGCTTCGGCGTTTTCAACCATCAAGTGAGCATCAAAGATGGCATCGGGGCCGAGCGCTTTCCGCAGGCTTCGAATCACGGGCGGGCCGAAGGTGAGGTTGGGGACGAAGTTGCCGTCCATGACGTCGAGATGAAGCCAATCAAGGCCTGCATCAATCGCTTCGTTGCAGTCGGTGGCCAGGTCGGCGAGGTCGGCGGTGAGGACGCTGGGTGCAATGATCATGTCATCCCTCAAGGCTCGCCAGTGGTCGCCATTTGAAGAGACTTGCCATTTTTGATGCCATCCGATTTGGCGCAAACGCCTATAATGGGTCCTCTTGACGGGGTTTTAGGTGAAGACATGGGCGAAGTGAGAAACGTCAGTGACAGCGAATTCAACGACACCGTCAACGCAACCGAATGGGTCATCGTTGACTTTTGGGCCCCGTGGTGTGCACCGTGCAAAGCCATCGGACCCGTTCTGGAAGCCGTTGCCGAGGAGCGAGAAATTCTCGTGGCCAAGGTCGACACCGAGCAGAACACCGCCACCGCCGCTCAGTTGGGCGTGCGCAGCATCCCCGCCCTCTTCATGTACCGCAACGGGGCCATCGTATCTCAGAAAACGGGCAGCATGCCCAAGGCCAAACTCCTCGCCTGGATTGACGAGGTCATGACGGCCGACGACTTCTGAGGTCAGGACAAGCGGCTTTTCCGCTCCTCTTGCTGTTCTCCCACATCGCGCAACAAGCGCTCCCTCAAGGCCTCGTGAAGCCACATGCCTTCTTCAAGTTCCAGCAACAACCCGTGCTTCAGCAAATTTTCTGGCGGCGTGCCGTTCCAACCGACCCCGCTCGCCAGCGTATCCCAAGCGACGGGTGCTTCTGCGACGGCCAGCGTAGCCAGCAGTTCCTTTTCCTTGTCGGGCAATCGAAGGAGGATCTCCTCGTCGAGGAACCGGAGCCAATCTTTGTGCGTGGGCTGGCCGTACAATTCCAGTAATTCCATCGCCAGCGGGTGACCGCCGGTGGCGGCATGAACGTCTTCCGCAGGCGGCGTTTCTCCACCCTCAAGATTGGCAAGCCACGCTTCGGTCGCCTCGAGGCTGAGGCCCTTGAGCGGGAGTTCGCGAACGGTGTCGCGGATGTGGACGTCCCGGCGATCGTAGACGTTGAGTTCCGTGCGAGACACGAGCAGGACACGAAGCGGCCCTTTCTGGGCCAGTTGCAACAAGGAGCCGAGCAGGTGTCGGGCTTTCTCACTGATGTGGTGCACGTCGTCGAGAACGATGAGCCAATACGGCGGTGGACCGCCAACGCTGTCTTTGAAACGCTCACGGATGGTGTTGGCGTCGGTCATGTAGGCCATCAGTCGGCGGCGCCAAGCATCCACATCCATGTCGGCGCCGGGCGTCAGCGGTAAGGTCTCAATGATGCGGTACGGGTCGTGCGTTTCGTCAATCCCAAATCGATGGAGCAGGCTGGTCGCCAGCCCCAAGGCTCGGTCCCACGGCTGGCAGGTGTACCAGCACACGGAGAGGTGCGGGTCGGTTTCCATGTGTTGCTGGAGCCAGTGCGCGATGAGCGTTGATTTTCCAATCCCGGCAATGCCGTGAACCACCATGCAGGGGTGTCGGTCAGCAAACCAAGCGTGCAGGGTGTCCAATTCAGCGTCTCGGCCATACACTGGACGCGTGGGCGGCGGCTGATTCGCATAGGTCGCATGAACGCCCACCAGCGGCGTCAACCGACCGGGTTCGGGGAGGTTGTCGTCGTTTGATTTCCGAATGCTTCCGAAGCGGATGTCACCGTAGGTCAGCACCCCTTCGTGTTGGGCGTGGAGAAGAATCTGCAGCAGCGTCAATTCGGTTTCGAGAAGTCCCGTGGCCTCTGATGCCTTGACCTCCAACAACTCCCCGTCCATGTTTCGAACCAACACTTTCGTGTCGTCCAAGGCCACCTGACGCTGACGCGCACGAAGCCGCCCCTCCTCGGTTAGCTGCCAGGTCTTTTGCCGTCGTTCATCCCCTTGCACGGCACGTGTGTGTTCCTCCACGAGGAGATCCTTGAGCAGGTCGCGCATCGTGCGACTCACGTTGGGGGGGTGTTGGGCGCACGCCTCGGCGATACCGGGGCGTGTGAGGGCGGGCGGAACCATGTAGCGGTCCGCCCATTCGTCGTTGGCCAGCAGGTGAAGCAACACCCTGTCTTTGGCAGCGACGTTGACCTTGGGGATGTCGCCCGCCATGCTTTCGGCTGTCGGTTTTGATTGTTCAACACTTGCCCCAGCCGTTTGCCGTGGTGCGCAGATGGTGACGAGCACTGTTTACGCAACAATGCAACAACCCTTTTATTCGGATGATGATGGCGATTCATGACCTCTCAAGCCAACTTTGGCCGACCTCCCCGAGCCACCGCCTTGGTCCTGTGTTGGTTGATGCTCCTCGCCGTTCTCCCTCTGGCTTCCGGCGCTGATGCTGACGGCGACGGCTACGATGACAGCGTGGACGATTGCCCGTACGCTTACGGAACGTCCACCGTTGACCTGACCGGTTGCCCGGATGCCGATGGGGACGGCACCTCCAACCTCAACGACGGCTGGTCATCCAACAACCCCAACTTCGCTCAAGATTACTATGTCAGTGGGACCAGCGTTTACTCCGTTGACCACAACGCCGACGGTAGCCTGGTCGCCGCCGCCATCGGCGACCGCATTCGCGTGTTCTACACCGCCACGTTCACCATCGCTGTGACCAGCCCCGATTTGGTGAACGGCAACGGTGCCTACGTGACCAGTCTTGACTGGAGCCCCGACGACCAGTACATCGCGGCCTCCCTCTCCGACGACACCGCCGTGGTCCTGTGGGCCAGCAACCTCACGGTCATCCATGACGACATCACGCACAGCGGTTCATCCCGCACCTTTTCTGACGTTGGCTTCCTGGCCAACAGCACGAGCTTCGCTGTGGTGGACGAGGACTCGGGTGGCTGGGGCGGTAACTGCAACAGCTGCGCCGTCATGCTCGTGAGTGTCGAGACCGGTCAAATTTGGCGTGAAGTCAAACCCGGTGGCAACAACGGCGAGTATTCTTCCGTGGCGTTCTCCCCCGACGGTTCCCGAATGGCCGTGGGCGGCGAAGGCACGGCCTACCTCGTTGAGACGTCCGGTTGGACCACCGTGCGCGCCATGAACCCCGGCGCTGGCAGCGACGTCCACAGCATCGACATCTCGCCTGACGGTAACACCATCGCCATGTGCACCGGCTACGATAACGGCGCCAGCCGACTTCGCGTGTTCAACACCTCGTCGGGCGCCTCCATTCTCAATCAGCAAGCGACCAGCTCGTGCTACGGTGTTGACATTTCGCCTGACGGCACGCAGGTGGCCTACACCATCGGCTACTACAGCACCAACGGCGGGTCAGTCTTACTCTACGACATCGACACCTCGTTGCTGGTGGACACCATCCAAATCGCCCGAGGCAGCAACACGTGCAGCCAAAGCGGTAACGGCAACCCGTGCGGCAACGTCAACAGCGCCTCGTGGCACCCCGATGGCATTCACATCACGGCTGGCGTGAGCCGCAACTACAACGGCCTGTATTTCCTGTTTGCCGATCTCGACAGTGACAACGACGGCTACAACTCCACGGACCAGGGCGACGGCGTCGTGGATGCCTTCCCCGAGGACGGAACGCAGTGGAACGACACCGACGGCGACGGTTACGGCGACAACCCCGCCCCTGCCAACGAACCCGACGAGTGCATCACCACCCCCGGCACCTCAACGCAAGACCGCTTCGGCTGCCCCGACACTGACGGCGACGGTTGGTCAGATGCAGGTGACTGGGCCCCCCTCGACCCCCTGCAGTGGGTTGACGCCGATGAGGACGGGTACGGGGATAACTATCGCTTTGACCTCAACGAATACCAACTCCACGTGAACCAGTCCGGTGATGCCTTCCCCAACGATCCGACCCAATGGAACGACACCGACGGGGATGGCTACGGTGACAACTACGAGAACGCCTCGTGGGATTCCTACCGCCCCGCAGAATGGCCAGGCGTCTTGCTGCCGGCCGCCAACACGCCTGACGCCTTCCCGCTCGACCGCACACAACACATGGATTCCGATGGCGATTGGATCGGCGATAACCCGAACAGCGACCGCGCCGACGCCTGTCCAAACCTCTACGGTGATTCACAGTACGACCGCCTTGGTTGCCCCGACACCGACGGTGACGGTTACTCCGACCCGACGGCAGGCTGGCCGGCCACCACCGACTGCTACGGCGCCGATGCCTTCCCCGCCGACCCAACGCAATGGTGCGATGAAGACAACGACGGCTTCGGCAGCAACCCCGATGGCAACAATCCTGATGACTGTCCCAACAACGCCGGCTCGTCCACCATCGACCGCGTGGGTTGCGTGGACCGAGACGGCGACGGCTATTCCAACGCCGGCGACCCCTTCCCTGACGACCCTACGCAGTGGTCCGACCGAGACGGTGACAACCGAGGCGACAACGCCTCGGGTAACAACCCCGACGCCTTCCCTGACGACACCAGTCAGTGGAAGGACAGCGACGGCGATGGCTACGGCGACAACCCTGGTGGTAACAACGGAGACGCTTTCCCATCCGACGCCACGCAGTGGAGCGATGAAGACGGTGATGGCTACGGCGATAACACCGACGGAAACGACGGGGACGTGTGTCCGTTGGACTACGGTGAATCGCAGGCTGAACTCAGCCGAGGGTGCCCCGATTCCGATCTCGATGGTGTGACCGATCCGCTCGACGCCTTCCCCGACGACCCCTTCCAGTGGGCTGACACCGACGGTGACGGCTACGGTGACAACACCAATGTTCCCAGCGGTGACGATTGCATTGACGTGTTCGGGAAATCCTTCGAAGAAGGCCGCTTGGGTTGCCCCGATGCTGACCTTGACGGCTACGCCGACGTCGACGATGTGTTCCCCACTGACCAAGAGCAGTGGGCTGACTTTGACGGCGATGGCTACGGTGACAACTACTACTGGGAGAACAGCACGGTGGCCGATGAAGAAAACCCAGGCATGTTCCTAACGTTGCGAGAACAACGTGGCGACGCCTTCCCTCAAATCGCCAGCCAGTGGTCGGACATGGACGGCGACGGTTGGGGCGACAACCAGAGCAGTTCCAACCGCGTGGACAACTTCCCCCTCCGTGCCAGCCAGTGGCTGGACTTCGACGGGGACGGCTACGGTGACAACGCCACCGGCTACCAGTTCGATGCCTGCTACAAGGTGCCAGGGACCTCCACCACCGGAGACTACGAGGAATACTTCGGATGTCCCGATTCAGACGGTGACGGCACAGCCGACGAATACGATCCCTGCCCGTGGGACCCCGAAGTGTCTCAGGGTTCCCGTACCACAGCTGTCTGCGGCATCACCGAAGACCCGAGCCTTGCATCCAACGACGACGGAGAAGCCGGATCCCTCCTGAGTGGGAACGGGGGGACGCTCCAAATCATGGGTGGTGTCATCATCTTCTTGCTTGCCCTGATCGTCGTCGCTCAAGTGGCCAAGACCGCCGGTCGACGAAAAGCCGTAGCGAACAAGCGAGAGGACCAACTCGCTCAAGCCTCCGTCGCAGAGGAAGAGGAGCGCCGCCAAGCCTGGATTCAACATTACATCGCTGAAGGAAACTACGCAGAAGCACGTGCGCTGGGTTGGGAAGGAACCGAAGGGTTGCCCGAATGGAAGCAATATGAAATGCAGCAGCAGGCGGCTCAAGAAGCAGCCATTCCTACCATGATGGACCTCGAAAACCTCTGACCCATCACACATGAATTGCACCGCTGACCTTTCAAAGGGGAACGGGCCATGTTTTCACATGGGCGAGAAGCCGACAGGCCGACTGTTGATGTTGGCGGGGCTCTTGGTAGCCTCGTTGTTCATCGGCATGGTGTCGGCCGATGAAGGCGACGTGGTCTTGACGGCCAGCGTTCTCAACGCCCCTGACCAGCCCTGGTTTGAACCCGGCCAACCCCTTGTTCTTGAGCCCCGATTGGTTAACACCGGGCCCGAGGTCTCGTTGCTGATGAACCCGGCCTGTCCGGTGGTGTTGAACGTGTACAACGCCTCCAACGTCATGCTGGTCAACGGTTCCTCGGACTGCCCCCAACGCGAGCGAGGGCTCGATCTGTTTGCTGGCGAAGAACTCGCTCTTGAGGCCATATCGTGGTCGATGAAAGACGAAACGGGGGCGTGGCTTGAGAGCGGCACCTACACCGTGGAACTGCTCCATTCAGCTGGAGCCTCGTTCATCACCGAAGCCACCATCCAGACGCCGATCTCCTTCCCCGAGGACCTGACCTTTGCCGTCCAAACCGCTCAGCGAACGATAGATGGACAGGCCGTTCATCTGGTGAGTTTGTACAACCCCACCGCTCAGAGCGTTAACCTTGACGAGACAGCGACCTGCCGACTGGAAATTTCGGTGGATGCCCAGCACCGTCTCGGGGCACCTTGCACCGGTGGCGTCAGTACATTGATGCCCGGTGAGGTGATGATGGTGGAGCAGGTTTCAGCCAGTCCATCGGCCGTGGTCACCATCTCAACGCCCGGCGATTTCTTTGTGTTTACCAGCGGAGAAGGTGAGCCGATCGGCACGCCATCGTCCGAACTTGAGATGGACCTGGCGTTGAGCGGTAACGAATTGCCTGCCTTCAGCCCGGGCGAAGTGCTGGTCAGCGAAGTGCTGTTGCGCCCCTCCTCTCTGGCTCCCGTTCAAGTTGAGTTCACCGACGCTTGCAAGGCTGAGATGTGGGTGGTGGACGACCTCGGGACCGTCGTCTACGACAGCCGAACGGGGAAGACCTGCACGGCGATTGATTTGGAAGTCACGGTGGAACCAGAGACCCCTGAACGCTTGACGTTGCCACAGTGGAATTTCTACGATGCCGCCGGGTGCATGGTTGAACCCGGTTCGTACACGGTGGTGGCTGAAGTGCCCGAACACGGGTTGATCGCCAGCAAGACCGTTGAATTCTTCTCCTTGGAGGCCAACCCCTGCACTGCCTCCGACGCTGCTCAACTTGAGGCATCGCTGGCATGGCAGGACGACCAAACACTCCGTCTCAACACGGAAGCCTCGACCGATCAAGCCACCTACCTCCGCATGGCCCAACCGTGCACGTTTGAAGTGGCCTTCCTCAACGAGGGCGGTGATGTTGTTCACATCTTCCAGACCCTCTGCGACGCGTACGACGGTCGCAAGGTTCTCTTGCCCGAGGCCTCACAGCCGCTGGAATTTGATGCGGTTGACATCAGCATGGTCCAAGACGGCACGCCGCTTCTTCCCGATGGCTACTACACCCTGAGCCTCACGATGCTGTCCACTTCACCGTCCACCGTCGAACTTCCGTTCGCTTGGCCCGCCGATTACGGTGTTGAAGAGGTCGAACCGACGGTCGTTGAAACGGCTGAACCGTTCGAATTGACGGGCACATGGGCCGGTCTTCTCACCGACCAAGGCACGTGTTTTGTCATGGACGCCGACGGTGAAACCTACCTCCTTTCCAACGCACGCACCCTGCCAAACTGGCGGCCCAGCGCTCAAAATCAAGGCGTTTACGTCGTGGTCGAGACCTCATCCTCACCTGCCTGCAGCGACTACCTCGCACCGTCGGTTGAAGTGGTTGAGGTTCGCATGGAGCAACCCATCGTCAGCGAAGAAGCCGCCCCGGCCGTGGTCTTGGACGAACCCACCACCACGGTCGTGGAATCCAACGCTGTCGTCACTGCGGTGAGCGTGGTGGTCACCGCATCGGTTCTCTCGATGTTCGTCATGGTCGCCGCCACCAACGAAGGCCTCCGTCTGCCGGCCACCGCTGCTGGCCTGTGGTTCCTCGGGCTCATCGGTAAGACGCACGAAACCACGGACGGTCGCTATCAACGCGGCCGACTGATGGGCTATCTGACGGCCAACCCCGGATGTCACTTCAGAGCCCTCATGAGTGCCCTTGACATGAGCAACGGGCAAATTACCCACCACCTTCGCATCCTTGAGGCTGAGGAGCACGTGTGGCGAAAGAACGACGGTCGCCTTGTCCGCTTCTATCCCCTGACCAACAAACTTCACCCCAACACCAGCGAGGAAGACCTCCCTGTTCCACCGCTCTCTCCCGACCCGAACAGTCTTCAGGGCAAGATCCTCAACCTACTCGACCAAGATGGCGATATGGGCCAATTCCCTACGCAGGCCGAACTTGCCAAACGGTTGGAAAAAAGCCAGCAACTCATCTCCCATCACCTGCGAACCCTCCAGAAGTACGGGCTGGTTGAGCGACGCAAGATGGGCGTGAAAAACCGATACAAACTCACCCGGGAAGCGGTCTTCCTGTTGGAGACCAGCGATGACTTCGCTCACGACGACCTCCTCTGAGGTTGGCGCTGCACCCGCTGAACCGAGGCGTGGATTTCATAGCGTGTCGTTGAGTGGCCACGGTTGTCCAGTGGACGGTGATGAACCATGTCAGCCGAGGCAGAACCCGTGGACGAAGTTGGGTGGCAGCAACGATGGGACGAAGCGGGCTTGTTTCACGCTGACATTCACAGCGATCGTCCCAAATTCTACTGCCTTGAGATGTACCCTTACCCGTCGGGAAAAATGCACATGGGGCACGTTCGAAATTATTCCATCGGCGACGCCGTGGCCCGCTTCAAGCGGCTGATGGGCTTTGATGTGCTTTACCCCATGGGCTTCGATTCCTTCGGGATGCCTGCAGAAAACGCTGCGATTTCCGAGGGTGGTCATCCACACGACATCACCGAACGGAACATGGCGTCCATCACGGAACAAATCAAGCGGATGGGCTTCTCCTACGACTGGCGACGCACGCTCAAGAGCCATGACCCTCGGTACTACAAGTGGAACCAGTGGTTCTTCACCAAGTTCATGGAGAACGGTCTGGCGACGCGCGAGTTCTCTCCCGTCAACTGGTGTACGTCGTGCAGCACGGTGCTTGCGAACGAGCAGGTGAAGGCCGGTCGATGCTGGCGCTGCAACGGGCCGGTCACCCAGAAGGAGATGAACCAGTGGTTCCTTGACCTCCCATCCTACGGCCAAGAGCTCGAGGATGGGCTCGACACCATCGGCTTCCCCGAGCACGTCAAATCGCTCCAGCGAGACTGGTTGGGTCGTTCTGAGGGCGCGAACATTCGTTTCGGTATTGTGGACGACGAGCGTGACATCGAAGTCTTCACCACCCGTCCGGATACGTTGTTCGGCTCCACCTTTGTCACCCTCGCTCCAGAACACCCGCTGGCTGAATCCTTGGTCGCAGGAACCGAGTACGAAGCAGCTTGGAAAGCCCTCTACGACGAAGTGGCCTCGATGGCGGAGTTTGACCGCATCAAGAACATGAACAAGAAGAAAGGTGTGTTTTCCGGACGCCACGCTGTTCATCCGTTGACCGGCGAGCACGTTCCCATTTGGATCGGCAATTTCGTCATCGCCACCTACGGAACAGGTGCCGTGATGGCCGTGCCCGCCCACGACGAGCGAGACCACGATTTCGCCAAGCAATACGACATCCCCATCAAGCGCGTGCTGGTGATGGAGGAAGGCGGAGACGGCGACGCCCCCATGGAGAAGGCTGAGGTCGACCTTGGATGGATGGTCAACAGTCCGCTCGAGGGTTTTGACGGCCTCTACGGTTCGGAAGCAAAGCAAGCCGTGTGCGACGCCTTGGAGAAGGCGGGACGAGGGTCCCAGACCATCAACTGGAAGATTCGACCGTGGCTCATTTCGAGGCAGCGGTATTGGGGGACCCCTATTCCGGTGATTCATTGCGGGGAATGCGGACCCGTCCCCGTTCCCGAGCAGGACCTTCCGGTCGAGTTGCCTCGCGACGTGGTCTTCGGTCAGGGCAACCCGCTGGCCACCTCCGAAGCCTTCCTGAACGTGGACTGTCCACGTTGCGGTGGACCAGCTGAACGAGAAACGGATACGATGGACACGTTCATCGATTCGTCGTGGTATTTCCTGCGCTACACCGACGCCTTGAACGACGAGGAATCCTTTGCCAAGGCGGTGGCCAACCATTGGATGCACGTCGACTTTTACTGCGGTGGCATTGAACACGCCCAGATGCACCTCATCTACGCCCGCTTCATGACCAAGGCGCTTCGCGACCTCGGCCTGGTCGACATCGACGAGCCGTTTAACGAACTGCTCTGCCAGGGGATGGTCAACAAAGCCGCTCCCTTCTGCCAGCCGTGCGGTGTCACCTTGTCCACGTCCCACGAGGGCCAACCTTGTCCCCACTGCGGGAGTGAACTCGGTTCTCGGTCTGCCAAGATGAGCAAGTCGCTCGGAAACACCGTCTCACCCGAGGACATGATCGCCCGCTACGGCGCCGATACCGTTCGCCTGTTCATCCTCTTTGCCGCAAACCCGACGGCCGGCATGGATTGGTCGGACGCAGCGCTTGACGCCAACCACCGTGTGATGGTGCAAATGCGCGGCATGCCGGAGCAACTGTTGGGGTGGTCTGAAGCGGCCTCACCGATGGACGGCTGGCTTGAGGCCCGCTTCGCCCAGCGCGTGCACGAATTCGCTGAAGCCATGGAGACGTACGATTTGCGTCGAGCCGTGGAGATCTCTCACTATGAGATCATCAAAGACATCAATTGGTACACCCGTAGGGGCGGTCAGAACGTGGACGTCGCACGACGCTGGCTCCCATCGTGGGCCCAGATGGTCTCGGTGTCAACACCTCACCTCGCCGAGGAATGGTGGGCTGCACTGGACGGTACCAACGGTCTGGTCGCAGGCAGCACGATGACCGTGCCTGCCCCGTTGTCCGAAGCACAGCAAACCATGCTCGACGGTGAGCAGTACATCCGAGACGTGCTGGAGCAGGCTCGAAAGGTTCGCGTGGTGGCCGAGCGCCACTTGGGCCAGCCAGCGACCGAAGCCACCTTCGTGGTCTCGCCTGCGTGGAAGCGAAGCATGGCTCAGGCAGCGCTGGCGTTTATCCAGGACGGCGGGCATCCCAAGCAATTCATTCCCGTTCTCCAAGAACTCCCGCTGGCACAAGGTGAGCGGAAAGGTGAGATGATGGGCTTCTGGGGCAAAAAAATGCTGCCCCAGGTGTTCAAGTGGGACGATGCTTCGAAAGCTGTCGTCGCTTCTTCCCTTGATGAAACGGCGGTACTCGCTGCTGCCCAGGCCTTTGTTGCAGAGGAACTTCAACTCAGTTCGGTCAATGTGGTGCTCGGTGAAAGCGAGGACGATGGCACCGGGCGAGCCGGTTCAGCCATGCCACTCTCGCCGGCGGTTGTCTACGCCTGATCACGCTTCTTCATCCATCGCAGGACGGGGTGGTGGAGCCGTGATGGGTTCGGGTTGGGTCTTTGGCAGCGGTGGGCCAGGTCGTTGTGCATTGGTGTAGACCGCATAGACGATGACGGCTCCAGCAAGAAGGAAAATGATGGTTGATGCACTCACTCCACCGTCGTCGCTCTCGCCCGCGGGGTTGACGACGGCAGCATCGCAACCGCGCTCGTCCACCACGGCGTCAACCGGTGAATCACCACAGAAGTCGTAAGCGTTGACAACGCCGTCGTTGTCATCGTCGATTTGGTATTCACTGCATCCGTTCGGGGAAGCCGTTTGCTCCGGATCGGTGTTCGGGCAGCGGTCCAGCGGGTCGAGCACTCCGTCTTGATCGTCGTCATCGTCCTCAACAGCATCGATGCATCCGTCGCCGTCGTTGTCTTGGCCGGGCTGAGCAGGTCCAATGAGGCCGCGCGGACATCGGTCCATCGGGTCTTTGATACCGTCTTGGTCATCGTCGTTGTCTTCGAGGTCGTCATGGCATCCGTCGCCGTCGTTGTCGTACACCGAAGCATTGTCACCCCAGTTCTTTTCGCCCATGGGGCAGGCGTCGTTGACGTCCAACACCGAATCGTCGTCATCGTCTTCATCCGAGGTTTCGTCCAGGCAACCGTCGCTGTCGTAATCGTTCCAAGAGAAGGAGACCCACGACTGGATGTCGTTGGGGCAGTTGTCATCGGGAATGGTGATGCCGTCACCGTCTTTGTCGGCGTCGCAGGCATCACCGATACCGTCGTTGTCGAGGTCGGCTTGGGTGGGGTTGGCGACGGCAGGGCAATTGTCGGCTTGGTCGACGAAGCCGTCCTCGTCGTTGTCCTCATCCGAGCATCCGTCCGACTCAATGTCGCTCTCTTCGGTTGAAATCCACCCCACAGGTCCCTTGGGGCACAAGTCGTATTCGTCGAAAATACCATCTTCGTCGTCGTCCAAATCTTCCGTGAGGTCTCGACAACCGTCACTGTCATGGTCGGAAATAATGTTGGCTGCCCATCCGACATCACCCGTTGGGCAATCATCGTCAACGTCCAGCACACCGTCTCCATCAACGTCATTGTCGCAAGCATCGCCATAAGCGTCCCCGTCAAGGTTGGCTTGATCGTTGTTGGCCAGACCGGGACAGTTGTCGACCCCGTCCAGCACCCCGTCGAGGTCCAGATCGGTCTCGTACAGCCATACGCCCATGTCGTAATGATCTCGCTGCTCGAACGAATGAGCGCCGTAGGCGCCGTCGTTGTTGGCGATGAAGGAGATGACCGGTGAACCGGTTGCACTCATGGCGAGCGTGTCGGGAAGATCATCGCCTTGGCCTCCTGCTGAAATGGCCCAATCCCAGGTGCTGTTGGCTTGACGCCGTGCGAGGAAGAGGTCGTGGTGGTTACCGTCGTTCATGCCGTCGAGGTCGGTGAGGGTGTATTCTCCCAGCACGAGCGTCCCTGTGGTTTTCCCCAAGATGAGCGAATCGCCTTGTTCGGTGAGGTGAATCGCTACGGCGTGGTCCGCTGCTCCGCCGCCGAAGGCGGTGGCGTGCATCCATTCGCCCTGCGGTGAAAGATGGGCTTCGTAGAAATCGACCCACACCGAGGGTGAGAGTTCGATGTCACCAAAGGTCATGTTCTGGAGGAAATCA
>JAYYDY010000035.1:0-81978 GCA_036160375.1 Thermoplasmatota archaeon
CTTGCCTGCAAATCAAGCGACGTCCCTCATTTGGCTCAAACAGCCACCTCGTTCCTCAAGACGGGGGGCGTGGTCCTGGCCTTGTGCAACGGTTTGGGTCATGTGGAAGTCTTGACACGAATCCACGGCCCATCCGCTGTGCTCGCAGCGAGCACCACCCACGGAGCGTACGCAGATGGTGAAGGCGTGGTGTGGGCCGGTTTCGGCGGTGTTGGTTTCGCTGCTCCTCCGCTCGGACCCGATAGCAAGCGTTTGCAGGCCGTCGTTTCGATCTTTGAAGCCGCAGAACTGAACCCTTGGATTCACGAGGATGCTGCCACCTTGATCTGGGAGAAGGTCGTGCTTAACCTCGCCATCAATCCCATCGCAGCCCTGGCCGGACTGAACAACGGTGAACTGCTCGAGAGTGGGCTGTTCAATGCGTGCATGATGGTGTATCGCGAGGCTGCCCAAGTGGCCACTATGGAGCGTGTCTCCCTTCCAGATGAACCGGCGTTTGAGCGCCGTCTCAGAACTGTCTTGGAACAAACCGCAGACAACACGTGCAGCATGCTTCAGGACCTGAAAAGGGGAAGAAAAACGGAGATTTCTGCTTTGAATCAAGCGGTGGTTGCACTGGCTGAGGGACACGGTCTTTCCGTTCCCATCAACCAAATGTTGGCGTCGCTCATTCAGGCGTGCCATCCCTGAGCAAGTCGACGTTGTAGTGGAGCCCTTTGTTTTCGGTTTGGCCCAAGGCATCCTCGACAACGAGTTGCCCGATGAGGCACAAGTTTCGGAGCTCAACGATCTCTCGGGTTGGACGGGCGGTCCGCCACATCATGTCCACTTCGTTTTGGAGCAGGTTGAGTCGACGTTGTGCTCGCTTCAACCGTTGGTTCGAGCGTACGATGCCCACTTCTTCGGTCATGGTGCGAACCAAACTGATTCGGTCGTGGTTGATGGGCGCGTGTTCCCTCAAGGCTCCCAAACCGTCTGCACGCCATGCGGGGTGGCTCCCTTCGTAGGTTGGAGGAGGGAACTCAATGAGGTGTTGGGCCACTCGCTGGGCAAAGACCACTGCCTCGAGCAGGCTGTTGGACGCCAATCGGTTGGCTCCGTGCATGCCGGTGCAGGCCACCTCACCGATGGCGTAGAGGTGTGGCATGGGTTCAGTCGTGCCTTGCAGGAAAGCTCGCCCGATATCATCCACTCGAACGCCTCCCACCATGTAGTGGGCAGCGGGAACCACTGGAATCGGGTCGCGTCCGAGTTGAAGCCCTTCATCGGCCAGACGGCGAGCGATGGTGGGGAATTTTTCCTTCCATGGAAGATCGAGATGGGAGGTGACCAGGTAGACGTAGGATGTACCGTTTTTCTTCATTTGTTGGTCAATGGCGCGAGCCACGATGTCCCGTGTCGCCAGTGAACCGGCCGGGGTGTGCTCAAGGGTAAACGAATATGCCGCGGGAGAGGGCGTATCCTCTCCTTGCTCAGCGGCGGCCTTGCAGTCGCGTGTCCACGCAGCCAAACCTTCGTCGTCGAGTAAAACGGCACCCACTCCACGCACGGCTTCAGAAATGAGAAACGGTCGAGGGGAAGGTGATGCAAGGGCGGTTGGATGAAACTGAATGTACGCCATGTTGTCCACGGAAGCACCCGTTCTATAGGCCATCGCCAACCCGTCTCCCGTCGCCACATCCGGGTTGGTGGTCTGTTGCCACAAACGGCCGACACCGCCCGTAGCCAGCACGATGGCATCGGCTTCGAGGGTGATGACGGCCTGCGAGTCTTGGTCAAGGCACCATACGCCGGCGACGCCCTCCTCTGGGTGGCCGTGATGGCGCTGGATCAGGTCGATGGCGAGCGTGTTGGGCTTGAGCGTGATCTTCGAGTGGTCGCGGGCATAGGCGGTGAGCGCGCGCTCAATCTCTCTACCCGTGGCGTCCTTGGCGTGAAGGATGCGCTTTGAGGAATGGCCTCCTTCACGAATGAATGAATACGCTCCGTCATCCTCTTTTTCGAACTCTACGCCGATACGAATGAGGTCCATGATGCGGTCTCCGGCTTCGCTGATGATCGAACGAACAACGGATTCATCACAGGCGCCGTCCCCTGAACGAAGGGTGTCTTGGACGTGTGACTCCATGCCCTCTACATTGGTCTTGTCCAAAATCGCCGCCACGCCGCCTTGGGCCCAGTTCGTGGAGGAATCCTTGGGTCGTTTCTTGGTGACCACCGTTACATCGTGACCTGCATCAGCGAGTTGGCTGGCGGCAAACAAGCCAGCGATGCCGCTGCCGATGATGGCGATGTGGGCCATGGTCTCCTCTCCCGCAGGTTTCGCTCGCTCTCCCCCTTCTTGACGGTGATGGATGCGTGGCCTGTTGTTTCCTCTCGCAACCCCTATCAATTGGCGACGGGTGGGTCGGCTGAGGATTCCCAGTGTTTGGCCTCTCCATGCGTAAATTACTGACCGTCTTCGGAGCGGTGATGATGCTGTTCGTCATCGCCAACGTCCAATTCGGAGCCGTGGCGCCTCAGGTCATCGATGGTGCTGAAGGCTACAAGCTTGATGCACTGTTGATGTTTGAGCCGAGTTGCTCGTTCGACGCCGTGGAGGAAGAATTGCGTTCGAGCGGGACCTCGTATTGCTTGGGCGAAGTTGGCCAGTGGTCAGGTGCCGACTTGTTGATGATGATGGAAGGTCTGTTTCTGTTCGTTTACGGCTTTGAACTGCCGCAAAACAAGGGCTGGGCGCGACGCCTTCGAAAAGCCGGTTTCATGGTGGGTTGCGTTCTCTGCACCCTGGCGGTGCTGGACCGGTTCTCGCTGTTACCTACCTCGGCCAGTTCCGACGGCTTGGCAGCCTTGTTCCCCTTCCCTGTGGCCGGCTGGGTCGTACAGATCATGTTCGCTGTGATCGGCGTGCTGATGATTCGTGGACCGAAATATTGGGAGGCTGAGGCCGTCGCACAGACTCGGGATAAATTGGAGCGTCGGCGCCAAAAAGCCGGCGTGTTCCGCTCGTCGTTCTTTGACAAGGAGAAGCACAGCAAGAAAACCCTTGAACGCTCAGAGCGGTCACGATTCCTCCGCTCCGACAAGGACCTCGCCATGAGTCGACGCCGCAGCAACTTGCTGGTGATGGCCACCTGCCCTTATTGCAAGGGAGCGGGATGTAAGAAGTGCAACAATCATGGTGTGTTTTGAACCCCTTCCGGCGTTCGATTCCAACCCCTCAAAACCGTGGCACTGAGCCGTGTTTTTTCGGATTGTTTAAAACCCCTCAAGCATGGGTGGGGGGAAAGTGATGGAGCCAAGGTTCCATTGCATGAGGGATAGGGATGTACCTAAAATCACTTGAAGTGCTCAATTTCAAATCGTTCAAGGGCGAAGTGTCCGTCCCCTTGGACCGTGGTTTCACGGCCATTACAGGACCAAACGGGTCGGGGAAATCGAACTGCGGTGATGCGATTCAATTCGTCCTCGGACCGAAATCGAACCGGGTGATTCGCGCCCAAAACTCTGCGGATTTGATCTTCAACGGCGGAAAGAACTCCAAGCCCGCTCGGGAATGCTCCGTCACGCTTGTCTTTGCGAATCCTGTGATGAGTAATGGCCGTCGTCGATTGCCCCTCGATAAGGAGGAAATCCGAATGTCGAGAAGCATTCGCCTGACAGCGTCTAACAATCCCGTGACCACCTACAAACTCAACGGCGAAGACAGCACGCAGAAGGTGTTCCACCGCTTGCTCGGTGCGGCAAATGCCAGGCCCGACGGCTACAACATCGTGTTGCAAGGCGATGTCACGAGCCTGGCGAAAATGACCGCCAACGAACGCCGCAAGGTGCTCGATAACGTCGCTGGCGTCACGTCCTACGATGACGAAATTCGCAAGGCAAACAAGCAGAAAGAGATGGTAGAGAGTTATCTCGACCGCATCGGTTTGTTGGAAAAGGAGCAACTCGAACGCTTGTCCACGCTGGCCAAGGAACGTCATGTCGCTCAGAAAGCCAAGGAAGTCTCGGATGCCATTCACGTCACGAACGCCATGCTGCTTCAGTCCCGCTATGCGACGCTCAAGAACGAGTTGGCCTTTCACCAAGAAGAGCGACAAAAATACCTCACGCAGAGTCAAGATTTGCTTGACGAGCACAAAGCAGCGGAGAAAACACTGCTGGAACTTGACGACAAGATTGCTGAGCTCCAAAAAGAGATCAATCAGTTGACGGGTGGCGAGACATCAGAACTCGGTCAAGCCATCCAGGCCCTCCAAGTGGCCATCGAACTCAACAACGACCGCCTCCTTGAAGCAGCCAAAGAAGAAGAGGAGGAGGCGGTGGAGGTTGCTGCCCTTGATGAGCAGTTGCAAGAGGCCAACGAGGAACTCTCAGCGTTCAAGGCCAGCTTGGTCTCCGCCAACACGGCCCTCGCCGAAGCACTGCAACAGCTTGAGGAGGCTCAAGCCGAAGAGCAGCAGGTGCGAGCAGCACTGGCCACGGCCGGTGAGCAAAACCAGCACCTCAGCGAAGCCCTGAGTGCAGCTGAAACACTCGTTGTTGATCATGAAGCCCAACGCGCTGAAGCCCAATCCGACGTCGATCGATTGGCGGTGGAGGCCGACCTCGTGGGCCAGCAGCTCGCCGACGCCCAACAGGAATCCGAGGAGATTCGATTGGCGCTTGGCGAACTCGACATCCGACTGCAAGAATTGGCTGAAGACGCCCCGGAATACGACCGTGAAGCCCTCGCCCGCCAACTGGTCGAGGCTCAACGCGCTGAGGCTCAACTCTCCGAAGACCGCACGAGAATCGAAGTTCGGTTGAGGGAAGCAGAACGTGCTCTGAACCTTGCCAAGGCTGAGATGGAGCAGAAATCCGGCGCCAAGGGCCTGGCGGGCGGTGCCAGTGCCGTGCTCGCCGCACGGGACAATCAGGCCTTGCAGGGCATCATCGGGACGGTGGCCGAATTGTGCGCTCCTAAAGACAGCGCTCACGAAGTTGCTCTCGCCACCGCTATCGGAGCTGGCATGGCTTCGGTGGTTGTTGAAACCGACCAAGATGCCGCCAATGCCATTCGTTGGCTGGCTGAGAATCGAGCCGGTCGTGCAACCTTCCTACCGTTGAACAAATTGAGCAGCTCCCGAGCGGGTGGAAAAACCGTCATGACCGCCCGCAAAGACGGTGTGCTTGGGTTTGCTCATGAGATGCTGGATTACGACCCTCGCATCGACGTCGCCGTTCGCTTTGCACTTCGGAACACCTTGATCGTGGAGAACCTCAGCGTCGCTCGCCAGTACATGGGCGGCACCCGCTTTGTCACCCTCCGAGGCGACGTTATCGAATCGGGTGGAGCGATGGTTGGCGGGTCAAAGCGCAAGATGAGTATCGCGTTCGGCGGCCGCATTCAAGGTGCGTCCGAAGTGGAGAAACACACGGCCGAGGTTGAGAAATTCCACCTTATGGAGCAAACGGTCAATGAAGCCCTGCGTGAGGCTCGCATGAATCAGCAAAGCATCCGAAACAAGATCAACGCCATGGTTGACGATTCCTACGCCACCGAGGTCCGAGAGGTCAAAGCCGAGCAAAAGCAGGTCGGTCAAGCCCACAAGAAAGCCCAAGGCGTTGTCGACGGCCTCGAGGCGAAACTGGACGAATTACGGCAAAGTGCCCAAGAAGCCCTTCGCGGTCTTGATGCAGCCGATCGTATTCTTGCGAATTCAAAAGATGCGTATGAAGCGGCCAAAGAAGCCGTTGAGGCCGCCAGTCCTGAACACCTCCGAGAGCGCATGCACGCCGTGGACTTGTTGCGTGTCAAGGCCAACGGAGCCAAGGACAAGGCCGAGGAGGTGTTGAGCAGTGGTACCAGCCATCAAGCGCTTCTTCAGCGACGTGTGGACGAAACCCAAGGGCGTCTCAACACCCTCCATGAGAACAAAGAAGCACGCCTCGTTCGAATTGACGAGCTCGAAGCCACGCTGGCGACCGACCGAATCACCCTCAAGGCGAAAAAGGACGAACAGGCCGTCTACCTTGAGGAAAACCAAGGGCTGGAGCAGGAGCGGCAAGAACTCACGGACCAGCGTGCCACCCTCCGTGTGCGAAACGAAGAACGCCTCAATCAAGCCCAGAATCACCGCCGCTTGGCAGAAGAATTGCTCCGAACCATCAGCGACAAGGAGGCCGAGGTTCAACTCATGGCCCAGGAACTCATCGATGCGAACCTCTCGCTCAACGACCTTCCTGAGGGGCTCAAAAACGTCGGTGAATTGGAGCGCGACCTCCGCAATCTCCAACGCCGTATGGAAGGGTTTGGCAACGTCAACATGATGGCGATTGAGCAGTACGATGAATGCCAAGCTCGTCTCGATTTGATGAAGGATGAATTCGCTACGCTGCAGGCTCGGCGCAAGCACCTCATCGAGGTCACCGAGCAGTTGGAAACGCAGCGTAAGGAGCGTTTGATCGCCGTGCTGGAAAAGGTCAATGAGAATTTCAAAGTCTCCTATCACCAACTCTCCGACGGCGGCCGCGGTGAACTGTTCCTCGAGAATCCCGAAGAGCCGTTCAAGGGCGGTTTGGAACTTTGGGCGCAGCCCCGCGGAAAGTCGTCCAAGGTCAGCCGCCAACAACTTTCAGGCGGAGAGCAGTCGATGGCTGCATTGGCGCTCATCTTCGCGATTCAAGATTACGATCCCAGTCCGTTTTACTACTTCGACGAGGTCGACCAAAACCTCGACGCGTACAACGCAGAGCGGATTGCCAAAATGTGCCGGGAACGCAGCAAGCGTGCCCAATTCATCATGGTCACCCTTCGCAAAGTTTCCCTCAAACTGGCCGACCATCACATCGGCATCACCCATGGCGGAGATGGATGCAGTCGACGCATCCTCGACTTTGACCGTGAGCGAGCCATTGCGCTGGGCGAAGCTGCGCTCAAAGAGGCCCAGAAAGACGCCGACAAGAACGAGAGTCGCATCATGGATGCCGTGGCTGCGGCCCAAGACATGCCCGAAGTTCCCGACCCGCTCGCCGTGCCTCGCAGTCTTGGCGGCTTGTTGAACCACATGCATGACGAGGCTACACCTTCTCCCAACACCGAGGCATCACTCGGTGGCTTGATGGAACGCACGAGTGAGTTGACCGAGGACATCAATGAGCGGTCAGAAGTCGCCACGCAGGTGGCTGAAGCAGAACAACATGAGGCTTCAGTGGAAATGGCCGAGGGCGAACCTTTGATGGAATCGGACGAACAGTGAGGTGGTGTCGTGGCAGAAGAACAGAGCATGCTGGACCGATGGTTCCTCCAACAGGAGGTCATCGACCAACTTCTCGGTCAAGGTGAAGATCGAGAAGATGCTGAGCAGTTCGGCCAACGAATCGCCGCCATCGCTGCGACGGAAGAAGCGGAACATCAGAGTCTGCATGACCCGTTTGACCGTTCGGTTGCCCTGGTGCTCTCGCTGGTGCGTGAGGAAGCCTTCAACCCGTGGGATGTCGACCTCTCGGCCTTCCTCACGGTCTTTGCTCAACGCGTCAAGGAGGGTGAAAACCTCGACTTGCCTGCCTGCGGGCGTCTGATTCGCTTGTCTTGGGAAGTGCTGCATCACCAATCCGCCGTTCTCTTTGAGAAAATTCAGCCCGTTGAGGAAGAGGTCTGGGACGATGACCACGGTTTTGGTTGGGAGAGCGAATACGACGACGAAGCCTTCTTTTTCACGCAGTCTGTTCTCGACGGTGACGCTGATGACCTGCTGACCAACCTGTTCGACGAGCGGGTCCGTCGTGATGAGGGTCGGCCAGTGACGCTGGCAGAATTGCTGTCGGCGTTCAAGGATGCAGCGGACGATGCAGAGGCGCTCAAGCAGCGTGAAATCAATCGCCTTGAGCATGAACGAGAACTCAGTGAATACCTCCAGGACGTTGGAGGGCGAATGCACAACGAAGACCTTGAAGGCGACATCGAACGATGCTGGACGGCGCTGAAAGCCACGTGCGAAGCCGCTGCATCTCCCGTTGTGCCGCTGGTCGATGTCATGGCCAGACTCAGGCCGTTGCTGGTCTCCACCTTCGGTGCATCGCTCGAGGACCCAGAAAGTGAGGCGTTCGTCGCTTCATTCATCGCTGGTTTGTTCCTCACCCATCGGCGAATGGCCAGCATCACCCAGGAAGGCGAAGCGGTTGCCAACATCATGATCGAAGATCTCTGGCCAGATTTGACCTCCTTTTCCGATGTTCTCGAAGCGGTTGAGGCCTTGATGGCCGAAGATGCGGTTGAGCTCGACGGGCAAACCACAGGTTCCGAACACCGAATGGAAGCCATCGCCGAGCGAGCACGGCTGGCCGAGGAGCGCGAGGCACGACGACAGGCGAAGTTGGAGGCCAAGGCTGCGAAGGAAGCCGGACATCAGTTGGCGAATGCATCGATTGAGGCCGAGCCTGCAGAAGCCTTCGAAGAGCATGATTGGTTGGTGGAGTGAGGGAGAGACATGGCCGAATTACCGTTGGAATCCCTCATTGAAGCAACCCTGTTCAGTTCGGGCAAGTCCATGTCCGTCGAGGAATTGTCCAAGGTCTTGGGCTACGATGAAGATGAGATGCTTGATTGCCTCGGTTCACTTCAAGCCACCCTCAAGCGCCGCAAGGGAGGAGCCCTTCAACTGGCGGAAGTTGGCGACCGCTGGGCCCTTGAGGTCAAGCCCGCCATTGCCTCGCATTTACCTCGCGAGACGAAAACCGACATGCCGCCCAAGCTGCTCAAAGCGGCTGCGCTCATCGCCTACCATCAGCCCATGCCGCAATCTCGACTGGTGGAGTTGCTCGGCCAGAAGGCCTACGATTACGTTCGAGAACTCGCACAACACGGCATGATTGACCGTCGAAAAGACGGCAACACTCGGCGCTTGGCAACCACGCGTCGATTTTCAGAGGCCTTTGGATGCCCTCACACGGACCGAAAAAAGGTCAAGGCGTGGTTCAGGGAACAAGTCCAGTCCAGCGGTCTGTTGGATGAGTTGGGCGACAGCAAGGAAATCCTGAGGGAGGAATCCGATGAAGACGGCACGGTCCAGTCTTCACTCCCCGTCGTCGAGGAAGAGTGAGTTCACTCGCCCCTGAGCTCCTTGAGCCACGATTCAACCAAGGTTTGCGTGCGATGTCCTTCATGGGCTTGGAGTCGAGCAGCCAACAGTTCCACCTCTTCACCTTCCGCTCCAGCGCTGACGGCCATGTTCTTGGCGTGGAGTTTCATGTGGCCGGCTTGGATGCCTTTGGTTGAAAGGGCACGAAGGGCTCCTAAATTCTGGGCCAAACCAGCACACAGGATGATGCCAGCCAATTCCTGAGCCGTTTCGACACCCAAGATGGCGAGGTTGGCTTGAGCAGCGGGGTGGACTTTCGAGGCGCCGCCGACGATACCGACGGCCATCGGGAGATTCATGCTGCCAACCAGGTTGCCTTCGCTGTCCTGTGTCCAATCCGACATGGATGTGTAGCGGCCGTCGGCCATGGTCGTCCAAGCATGGCAGCCCGCTTCAATCGCCCGCCAATCTTGACCGCAGGCGAGCGCTACACTGCTGATGGCGTTCATCACGCCTTTGTTGTGCGTTGTGGCACGAAACGGATCTTCTACGGCAAAGGCGTGGGCCTCAAGAATGCCCTGAATCACCGCCAAACCGTCTTCTCGGGTGCCATCGGATGCCATTTCTTCTGGGGTGAACACGGCTTGTACGCGGGCCAGACGGTGGCCAGCAAGGTTGGAGAGGATGCGGAGGTGAGCACGACCGCCGGTCAACGCCTCCAAGCGAGGCGCCACGCGTTCAGCCATCGTGTTCACGGCATTGGCGCCCATGGCGTCCCTGCAATCCACCAACAAATGGACGATGAGCATCTCGCCCATGGGGGTAGGCAGGCGCCGAATCTCGATGTTTTTGCACCCTCCGCCCATGGCGATCATGCGTGATGGAATGTCGTTGCAGAACGCCATTAATTCGTCTTTGGCGTGCTTGATGTGAGCGATTGCTTGCTCATGATCTTCGACGTCCAAGAGTTGAATTTGACCGATCATGACCGGTGCATCGTTGTTGGTGGTGAACCCACCGTGGCTGAGACAACGCTTGGCCATGTTTGATGCGGCTGCAACCACGCTGGACTCCTCCAAGCAAAACGGAATAAGGTAATGAGAGCCATCAATGACAAAGTTCGTGGCAACGCCCACCGGGAGCGACATGGTGCCGATCACGTTCTCAATCATGCGATCGGCTGCGGTTTCATCCAATTCGCCATGGGCGGCCAGGGCGGCGACATGAGCCTCCGAGAGGTCGGCTGCTTCTGCCACCAAGGAGCGCCGTTCTTCGACGCTGAGTTTGTACAATCCTTTGACTCGACTGTTCTCAACTGGCATGGCGCTCCCGTTGGTGGGTGGGGCCTTCGTTCCTTGAATCAATCGCTGAATGAACCTCGCTCGACGAGCGTTGCTAACGCATTTAACGCATTTGTTAACGCGTTAGTTGAGTGTTAATTTGGCGTTAATCTCCTGTGCTTCTTCTCTTCCGTGAAGCGATTAACGTGTCGTAACGCTAGTGTGGGCCCTCATGGTTCGCTGAAACATCATATACTTGGAGAAAGTTGCTCAGCCATGGTTCGAGAAACCTACGCTTACGGCTTACCTTGCCTGGAGGAAAACCCGTTTTCCATCCGTCCTCTTGAACCCGGCGAGTCGGGGAAACTGATCGGACGAGACGACCTCTTTACGCGTCTCCAGAATTTCTTGCGCTTCCGTTCCGCTCGTCGCGTGATGCTGCTGGGTCCGTTGGGTTCGGGTCGGACATCGCTGGTGAGTTGCCTGAAAACCTATGCTGCAGCCGTGGCGACCATCGATCACCTCCCTGCGCACTCTCCGGCGGCGTCACTGCTGAGCATGTGCTATCGCCAGATGATCGGTGGGGAGCCGCCGGTCAATCGAACCGAGTTGGTCACCGAGCTGGTGAACGAGATGTATTCCTACAACGACAAATTGCCCATGATCGTGATTGACGTACCGGCCAGCGACCTCTCGGTGTTGGAAGTCGCCCTCCGTGATGCCCATTCATCCCTTGAACGGCTCAACGCTTTGCTCGTGCTGGTATGTGACATCAAGGAGCGCCATCACTTACCGAGCGCTGTCGTTGACGGGTTTGAGTTGTTTCGACTTCCTCCGTTCACGGCCAACGATGTGATGGCGCTGGTGCAACAGCGTCTTGCCTCCGTCGGCGTCATGGACAGTGCGTTCACCATGCAAGATGCTGCGACCATCCTCGATGAGTGCGATGGGTATCCAGCATCGGTCATCACCATCCTTCGTGATGCGGTGGACAGCATTCGTATGCGCCAATCAAACGGTGCACCTGCGCCCTATCTCGATACCTCGGCCAGGATTCAACCTCGGGACGAACCCGAACGGCTCCACCGCTTGATGGAGAACGTTGAGGCGACGGAAACTGACCATGAAACGGTGCCGCACGAGGCGTCGACGGATGACGTGTGGTCCTCAGGCATTGTTGCGGAACAAGCGACCAATGAGCCTGTGGTTGATGGCGAGGATGGTCCAACCTCCTCCGATGTGATCGATGCCTCGATGCCTTGGGATCAACGCCCGCCGCTTTCCAGCAGCACAGAGGCGGTTGGCTCGGCCCACGCACCTCCGGCGCTGGCAGGCTTTGACTTGGACATGGACCGGTTGAATGAGGAACAGGAAAAGGACGAACCACTGCAAGCCAACCCACTCAATCCCCCCATCATTGATGCAGACCAGGCACTGGGAGGCCGGACGCCGATTCACGGGATGTTCAAAGGGTTGGCCAACCGAAACAAGGACGCCAAATCGGCCACGGAATCCGATGATGATGAGGAAGAACCTCAATCGCAAGAACTCATTGCAACCTCCACGGAGTTCCAGTACTGGGTGGCTGAAGATCTTCTCCCTCCCTCGCCGCCTGAGGACATCCCTGAGGAGGAATCGGCCATGATCCTCCATGACGAAATCGGGATGTTGGACGAGGTTGAAGAGGAGGTGTCAACGGCCGGTTTCAATGAAACTCCGGTTCACTCGATGAAGCCTGCCGGGACCGAACCGCTGACAAATCAAGCGGTGCTGTCGGTGCTCGCTGATTTGCTGGGCACAGGCTCACCAACCTCCAACGCTCACCACGAAGGTCTTCTGGCCTTCCTCCAAAGCCGCATTCGAGAACGCACAGGGCCGAACGAGTCCTATGCTCTCAACAAGCACCTGCTGAGTTCCTTGAATTCGAATGAAAGTTATGTTGTGGCGCTGGCACACGAACGTGCCTACTCGCCCTCTGACGTGGACATGCTGACGCACATGAACATCAAACGAGCTCGTCTTTCTCAAATCAGCAACCGGCTGTTGAAGCACGGTATCCTGCAGGCTCGCCAAGTAGGGCGCTCACGCAAGTATTCGCTTACACAGGCAGCAAGGGCGCAACTCATGGCATGGGGTGCCATCAGCGGGGGTGATGCTCAATGACGTGGAACATTGCATGGTCCTGGCAAGCCAACGAGCGCGTGGCCACCATCGCCGCCGTGGAAGGTGGGGTTTTGGTGAGCTCAGGCCTTCAACTCGAGTTGCTGGAAGCCGATGGAGGGCGACGATGGTCGGTCGACGTTCCATTCAAGGTTCATGCAGCAAAAGCCACCCAGGGCGCCGTAGGGCTGCTTGCGGCTCACGGGTTTTACTTGGTCAACACCAACGATGGTTCGATGGTCAACGAGGGACGAAGCGCCCCTGGTGGTTTCAGCGATTTGGCCCCGCGACCAGGCGGTGGCTGGGCGCTTGCAGGTCGCCGAGGGGAGATTCACCTCTTTTCACAGCAGGGCCGTGGCATCCGTCGCGTCGACAGTGGACCAGTACGCCGGTTGGTGGGTTGGTTGGACCGAGAGCACCTGCTCTGGCAGGATCCCGATGGCCACCTGTGGTGCGGACGATTGACGGGTGATGACCGCAAACGAAAGCTGGAGGACCGTTCATGGAGTTGGTGTTCCACCCTCGCAGAGGGTCGGCTGTTGTTGCAGAGCAGCGATGGCGGGCTGTGGGAGGGCGTTCCTCATCCCTTTGGTTGGGACATGCTCAACCGGTTGGAATACGACAGCCTCGAGCCCATGGGGGCGGTTCGTAGCGGCGATGGCTGGTGGGTGCTCGGCATTGAAGGCCACCTCATCTCGATGACCGAAGGTCCGAGCCAAGAAGAGGACGAGGTTCCATTGACCGAGGGCATGAACCTCGGCGACCTGCTGGTGCTGTGCACACCCGACGCCATGATCACGGCGACTCGAGAGGGGCTTCTGCGGCGATGGACCGCCCCTCATCTCGCCGATGCAGAAAGGGAAGGGCGATACAAAGCCGCAGCAGAAGCTGCCATGGCACGAAATTGGGAAGAACGTCGTCAGATGTTCATTCGAGCACAGGAAGCCGAAGATCTCGGAAAATTGTCCTTGGCCATTGAACTCTACGAAGCGCTGGGGCGGACGGAAGATGCTCGACGTTTGTTGAAGCGACAAAAGGAGGGCGGCGAATGAGCGACGACTTGACCTCGCTCACGGTTGAGCGGGTTGAATCCTACCTCGACATCACCCGGCGGGCACGGGCCAAAGCCACACCGCTGGTGGAAGCACCTTCCGAAGAGGAGGCCCATCTCGCCGTGATGCTTCGCATGGCTGATGACTACGCTTCTGACGCTCAACATTTTCTCCAGACCGGCGACCTTGTTCGCGCCTTTGGCGCCATCAACTACGCCCATGCTTGGATTGATGCTGGCGTGAAAATTGGTTGGCTTGACGGGCACGGTGACGACGTCTTGTTCACGCTTCCATAATCGTTCTATAGCGAATCGACAAGGTGGAGGTGGTTGTTCTGCCGGACTTCAATGACCGGTAGGTTCGCCTCGTAAAGGCGCCGTTTGAGAGCCGTGTCCACGGTCAGTGTGGCCCAGTTGTGTTCCATGGCGCAGGCCAGGAGAACGTCATCGGTATGGCCGTTTGGTTGCCCTTCCAACCGGTTGGCTCGGGACCGCAACAGGCTCAGCAGGAGGGATTTCTTCTTTGGACGCCCACGTTCGAGCATCTCGAGTTCCTTCTCCACATGCGGGAGCAGCACCCAAGAGCACGGACCAAGAAGGGCTTCGAGGTCGCGCTCAACGTTCAATCCGGCCTCCATGCAGGCCACCCATCCGCACGCATCAATGAGCACGTGCTGCATGGCTTCGGCCTCACACGATGGTGCCGTAGCCGATCAGGCGCCAGCGAGAGCCAATGCGACGTGAAAGCGAGATGCGTTGGCCTTTGTCTGCACAAATGGGCAAGCGCAAATCGAGGTCGGTCTTGCCTTTCTCTGCGTTTCGAGTCACCCCCACCGAGGTGGCGGTGGCCACGTTGAGCATCAACATCTCGTTGTTGCGAAGCGGGTGAATCTTCTCAGGCGATTCGCCGTCCCCAGCGACCATGTGTTGCATGAGGTTGACCTCAATGGACACGCTGTTGTGAACTTCGGGAAGGTCGCCTTTGCGAGCAACGACTTGGCCGGAAAGGTTGTCCGAGGTCGTGATGGAGGGGTCAAGGAACGTGGCCATGCCACAGAGGCCTCCTGCGTGCATGGTGTCGAGGTTCAATCCACCGCCTTGCATGCTGCTGACCACCGCTTCGATCGGCTCCCAAACGGCTTTGTTGCCCTTCTCGATTTTTCGACCGGGTCCGATGATGATTTCATCGCCTTCGGAAAACTCACCTTCCACGATGCTGCCGCCGATGACGCCGCCTCGAAGCTTGGTCGGGCGTGTACCGGGGCGGTTGATGTCGAAGGAACGAGCAACGTGCATGATGGAGCGCTTGTCCTTGGACCGGTCGGGTGTTGGAATGGTGGCCTCAATGGCGTGGATGAGGATGTCGAGGTTCACGTCGTGGTGCGCTGAAACGGGAATGATGGGTGCGTTTTCGGCGATGGTGCCTTTGAGGAAGGCTTTGATCTCGGCGTGGGACTCCATGGCCCGCTCCTTCGAGACCAGGTCGATCTTGTTCTGAACGATGACAATGTTCTCGATGCCAGCAATCTCCAGGGCCATGAGATGTTCTCGTGTTTGGGGTTGAGGGCACGTTTCGTTGGCGGCTACCATCAACATGGCACCGTCCATGATGGAGGCCCCGGTGATCATGATGGCCATCAGTGTCTCGTGGCCTGGGGCATCAACGAAGGACACCACGCGCTCCAACTCACCTTCAACGTCATCGCCGCCATCCGGTCGCTTGCCCGTGGCGTAGTACTGACCGCTGTCGTCTTTGTAGAATGCCGTGTCAGCGTAGCCGAGTTTGATCGAGATGCCTCGCTTCCGCTCTTCGGAGTGGGTGTCGGTCCACACGCCGGACAGCGCTTGGGTCAGCGTGGTTTTTCCATGGTCAACGTGACCGACCAAGCCGATGTTGACCTCGGGTTGAGCGGGAAGCTTTCGTGCCATGCTTCCCCCTCCTTATGTCGTGCGATTGCCCTCTCGGGTTCACTCCGATGCTTCCTCGCCTTCAGCAGCAAGGATGGTGGCGAGTGGCTTTTTGCCGGCTTCGACCACTTTGAGGTTGATTTGACGGGTGTCTTGGGTGACCGTGTTGCCACGGAAGTTTCGTCGCTTTCGAAGACCATCGGGCTTGTATCGGAAGCGCTTCTGTTCGCCGCTCTTCTTCTTGTTGACGATGACTTCGCCCTTGTATCCCGTCGACTGCGTGACGAGGATGGATTGGCGGTTGCCGCCTTCAAGGTCTCGACGCATGGGGGTGCCGGTCTTGTCGGAACCGCCCGTGATTTCGAGTTTGTAGCCGGACAGCGTCTTGTCGCCTTCGCCCACAAACAGGCCGTCGACGACGTCGCCGATGCGCTTTCCGAGCATCTGAGCGTGGTTGTTGCCGGTGATTTTCAGAGCGTAGGACTTGCCGCCGTTCTTGGCGTCAGTGTCGTTGACGACTGCGATGAATTCTGCCATGGTAGCACCTCTCGGGATTTGTCCGACAAAAGACCCGTATTTAGCCCCATCGTCTGCCTCATCGCCGCCAAGGTCAGCGAAGTCGCTTCGGGAGGAGCAGTTCGAGACGGCTGGCGATGTCGGCCGGAAGGAAGTGCGGCATGCTCAGGTGCGTTGTTCGTCCTCGACCACCCGGTACGGTGGCCACGCGGGTGGCGATAATGCCTTCTTGCTCGATGAGTTTGGCGTATTTCCAAAGCGTCGTGTGGCTTTTCGGCTTTTGTTCGTACTCTTCGCAGACCACGGCGTAAAGCCGCTCAACATCGCCCATCGTCATGGTTTCCTCCGTCCGGAGACGCCTGCACATGGCGAGCAGCACCAGCATGCCTTGCGGGGCGAGGTCGTCGACCACCTCCAAGCGAGCGGTGGTGTCAAGGGCGACGTTGTCGTTCATGGCGTGAACGTCCTCCACGCTGATGAGGCGTTCCGTGTACTTGTCCTGGCGGAATTCGCATCGCTCAGCCGCAGCGCTCAGGTATTCGATCACACGGCGTGCATCGCCGCTCGGTGCGGCTCGCTCAGCGAGCAGGCGAACGGTGGCTTCGGTGTACGTTCCGGGAACCAGCGCCACTTCGGCTCGCTGCAGGGCAATGGCTTCGAGGCCATCCACGGTGTAGGGTGGGATGCGAAGGTGATTGGACTGACCGAACTTGGAAATGACGGCGGTCTCGAGAACGTCCAGCACCTGCTCTTGGCTGATGAGCATCAGGGAAATCGTTCCCGTTCCCTCTTGGTCTTCGTCGATACGAAGCAGCTGATAGAGCAATTCATCGCCGGACCGACGCAGCATATGGTCCACTTCATCCAGCACCACGATGAGATGGGTTGAGGTTCGGCGTAGCATCTTTCGCAGGCTGAGCAGCATTTCACCGAGGGAGAGGCCTCGGTCGGGATGCCCCGGGTCAAACTGGTGAAGGATGCGTTGCGCCACCCGCATGCTGGTGGAGGCGTTTCGGCAGTTGATGTGCGCCACCTTGAGTTCACGCTTTCCAGCAAGATGCCGCTGCAGGTCCCTGCAGAAGGTTTTGGCGAGCACCGTTTTTCCGCTGCCCACCGGTCCGGTGATCACCGCTCGTGCGGCACCTTCCGGTGAGGCCACGTTGGAGAATTTTGACGCCAACTCGCGTTGGATGTCCTCTCGGCCCACCAGTTCATCAGGGACGTAGTCAAAATCCAACATCTCTGGGTGGGCGATGATGAGCCCAGCGCCGATGCGGTCAAGATAGTCCACCATATCAAGGGAATGCTGATGTCAACCGTTCTAAAAGATGTGGTCTCGATACGGGCGCACCGCTCGCCTTTTGCCTGCTGTACGTTGGTGAATCAGGGGATTTCGTCGAACTGGTAACCCGTCTCCCACTGCTTCTCACCCAAGGCCACTTCGAGTTCGAAGGGTGTGATGAGCGGTTTGCGGTACTTGACGGCATCATCGATGGCGATACGGGGACAAGCCGTGTTGACAAAGGCATCAACGGGGTAGAAGTCGATGAGTTCGGGCCCCACGTGCTCGAGCGCCAGTAGGTAGCCTTTCTTGCCGTGCTTCGCCAGCATTCGCTTCATGCGAAGGGCGAGGGTGCGGCGCATTTGACCCGGTTTCTCTCCGATGAGGATGCCAAAGGAGTTGGCGTCTTGGACGCTCATGATGAGGCCGAAGCGCTGACGAAGGATGCGTTCAATGCGTTGGAGTGACATCTCCTCCGCATCGCCGGTGTAGGGGTCGAGCATGGCCAGCGGTTTACCGGTGTGGAGCACGAGGCCGATGGGGTGGAAATCACCGCTTCCGAGGAAGAGGTAGTGCCCGATAGAGGGGTCGTCGCCGGAGTAATTGCAACCCAACACCTGACCGGGGAAGGAAAGGCGAGCGCCGCCGATGGGAATGGTGACGTCAAAGCCGGCCTTCTCCAAACGGTCGTGAAATTCGGGCAGCAGATGAAGGTGCTGAATTGAACCGACAAGGCCGAGTTTGGTATCGGTGAGCGGCGCCATTCGGCCCACGGCGTCCATGAATTTCTCTTGTGCTTCTTCTTCGGTCAACTCGACGGTTTGCCCTTGGTCGGAAAGACGTGCTTGAGCCATGGCGCGATGCTGTTCAAGCCAAGGAAGGACAGGGCTGAGTTCGGGGTCGCCGTCGTAGGTGACGTTGATGAATTGCGTGGGCATGCCGGAATCGATGTTCATCTGAGAATGACCCATGTGAGCGACCAATTCCACACCCATAAGTTGCATCTTGTCGTGCACGAGGTCGCACACACCGTAGCAAGGGTCAGCGGCCAGGACGACTTGGGCGCTGGTTTCGGTTTCGATGGTGTCCATCATTTCGAGGGCCTGCATTTTGAGGCCTTCAGGCACCTGAAGGGCAATCAGACGGTTGTCGTTGGCGCGAATGCGCTCCATCAACTCATCCAGTTCGAAGTCGTGGCGGTCAAGGTCCATGTTTCCCCTCACCTCAACGGCGGCGCCTCTCCCTCATGAAGCCACCCATTGGACGGATGCGTCCCAGATGCTTGATGCGTTCATTCTTCGTCAAGAAGCACCACTTTGTCGCCGTCCATCTCAAGGCGAACCAAGGATTGGATGCGAATGTCGGGGTAGAGACCTTGCAGGCGATGCAACCCGCCACCTTTCTCCACCACAGCGATGATTTCGGACACCTCGGCTTCCGCTCGTCGGACGCCTTCAATCACAGCCTCGAGGGTGCCGCCGGTTGAGAGCACGTCATCAAGAATGGCCACTCGTTCGCCCGGCTGCAAGTCGTTGAGGTACATGGCGCCCTTGGAATAGCCCGTAGACTGGTCGATTTCCACCTCACCAACAAGTCCGTAGGACCGCTTTCGAGCGATCACGAGCGGAATACCCGTGGCCATGGACAGCGGAGCCGTCAGGGGCAGGCCCATGGCTTCAATCCCGAGCAAGACGTCCACGCCGGACCAATCAACGCGGCCAACAACAAGTTCGGTGATGGCCGTCAAGACTTCCGGGTTCATCCTGGGGACGCCGTCGGTGACGGGATGGATGAAGTACGGATAATCGCCCTTCCAGATGACCGGTGCTGCTTGGAGACTGGCACGGAGTTGCTCCATGGCGTCAGGCATGAAATTCCGTAGGGGTGTGAGTTCATCATCCTTCGGGAGAAGGATGAGGCGCAACAGTCACGTGTTCAAAGTTCGGCAAGGTACTCGACGTATTCGTCGTGTTCCATGAGGTTCTCAAGGAGCTGCTTGTCGTCGGGGTTGAGTTGCAACTCGTGAGGCTCAAGGAGAATAATCCAGCCGTCGTTGTAGGCGGAATCGTTGACCAGGTCCGGGTTGATCTCGACTTCGCCGTTCACATCGGAAATCACGCCCGAGAACGGGGACGTCAACGAGACCTTCTCGTCGGCGGTCCAAAGCGAGAACAGGCTGCCGCCTTCATCGATTTCGGTTTCTGCCTGCGGCAAAATCACACGCAGCACATCGCCGATTTCAACGCGGAGAAATTCACTCACGCCGATCATGAGCTTCTGGTCTTTCTGCTGAAACCAAAGGTGGTCCATCGAGTATTTTCGGTCTTGAGCAATCACAAATTCAATGATGTCGTCATCCATCTTCGCTGCCTCATCTCGCGGCTTCCACGGGTGGTATATGAAGACTAAGGAAAAAAATGTAATTTTTCCGAATCAAACGGGTTAAGAGACTCCTCATGTTGGGAGATTTGGTGAGCGCATGAACTTCGGTGAAACCGACGAACAACAGATGATTCGAGAATTGGTGAGAGACTTCGCTGAAACGGTGCTTGCGCCCACGGTGGAACATCGAGACCAGAACCAAATCCCACCTTCCGAAGAATGGCAGGCCTTCCTCGAATACGGTCTCCACGGCATCACGATTCCCGAAGCCTACGGTGGTTCGCCTATCGATGATGTGTACGAGTCGATCATTATCGAAGAGTTGGCACGGGTCGACCCGTCCTTTGCTGTCATGTACTGTGTCCACGTTGGTCTGTGTTCCATGACCATTGCACTTCACGGTGATGAGCATCAAAAGTCAACCTTCCTCCCCCGCCTCGCAGCAGGCGAAGTAGGTGCCTACTCACTTTCTGAAGCCGGTGCTGGAACCGACGCTGCTGCCATGTCCTGCAAAGCCAAACTCTCTGACGACGGAACGCATTACATCCTCAACGGCGAAAAGATGTGGGTCACCAACGGCGCACAGGCACAAATCATCGTTCTGTTCGCCAAAGACGTCGATCACCCCGACTACGGGACAAAGAAGCACGGCGGCACCACGGCGTTCATCGTTGATGCTGCTTACGAAGGATTCTCTGTCGGGAAGAAAGAGGACAAGTTGGGTATTCGCTCGTCAGACACGTGCACGCTGGTGCTCAACAACTGCAAAGTGCCGATTGAAAACGCCATCAAAGGTGTCGGCAACGGGTTCCCCATTGCCATGAATGCCCTCGACAACAGCCGCATTGGCATCGCCGCACAGGCTTTGGGCATCGCTCAGGGCGCATATGAGTCAGCGCTGCAATATGCTCACGAGCGAGAGGCGTTTGGAAAGCCAATCGCTTACCACCAGATGATCATGGCCTACCTCGCCGACATGGCGACGCAAATCGAGGCTGCTCGTCTGCTGGTGTACAAGGCAGCTTGGACCAAGGAACAGCACTACCACGCCGACGGTCCACGGCACTCCAAGGAGGCCAGCATGGCCAAGTTGTTCGCTGGAGACACCGCCATGTGGGTGTCGGAACGGGCCATACAGGTGCTTGGCGGCTACGGCTACACCAAGGAATTCCCCGTTGAGCGCTTCTTCCGTGATGCAAAGATCACGCAAATTTACGAGGGCACGCAAGAAGTGCAGCGCATCGTGATCGCTCGTGCGTTGAAGTGATCACGCTTCCAAACAGATCAACTGCTTGAGCGCAACGTCCCAGTCGTGAGGCTTGACAACCACCTCGTAACTTTGGCCAACCGCCGGTGGGGTTTCTGTTGGCTTGAGCATCATTCGGAAGGTGGTGCCCTCGGCCGTTGTGCAGTGAGCCGTGTACCCGTTTCGGTACTGGTCAACACCGAGCAGCGTGCGAGAGATGGATTGAACGGTGGTGGACACGCCAAAGGTCGCCGATTCTTTGATGACCGCTTGGGCATCGCTGCGCAGCTTAGTGGATTCAACATGAGCCACGAAGGATTCGAAGCCGTCCACGATGGGTTGCGAGGGTGCTTCATGCACTTCAACCGGTGCCGGTGCTTCCTCAATTTGCTCCACCACCTGTTCCACCGGCGCCGGCAACACGGTGAACGTGTGCGTGTCGAGGCGGACGCCAAGATGGCGCAGTTCAGCTGTGTAGTTGCCTGCTTCATCCAGCTCAATGACGAATTCATCGAAATCCGGTCGGTCCATGTCAACGTTGGGTGTGAGCGAGGCGTGAATTTCCTGCCTTGTGGCGTTGTCAAACACAGAGAATTCGTAAGCCACGACTTCAACGTTGAACGAGACTGAAACGGAGATCTCTTGACCTGTTTCGTAAGCGTCTTCGAAGATACCGATGGCACCGGTGACCTCCACCTTTTCCTCGAACAATTCGTCAGGGAATTCCACGCCACTGGCGGCCAAAAACGCCATCCAGTCCCGAACAGGAATGCCGTCGTTGACGTTGGCGTTGACGAAGGAAAAGACCAGTTCCACCACCCATTCCGGAGGTCGTTCCCCGGTCATTTTGCCGAGCAACGTAGCGAATTCATCGCCCGAGATGAAACCGTCCTTGTTGGTGTCGAGTTCTTCGGTGAGTTTCACCGGCGACATGGAAGAATCGGCCAACCATTTTTTGAAATTGTTGTTGAGCAGACCTGCCATGGTGTTGTTGCGAGTGATGCCTTCGACCCGTCGGTTGATGGCGGCTGCTCGCTGCATGAAGTTCTCTTTGTCGCGGAATTCCAAGGTCGCCATGGAACGCCGATAACCTCGGCGCACATGAAATTGATGCCGACCATCAAGGGAACGAGGGGGTTGGCCAGTCTTCGATAGCACCGTGCTCGTAGGGCGTCCGAATGAGCAGGGCTTCCATGCCCTCCATGGTGGTCACATCTTCCTCGATTTGCTGTCGATGCAGCCATTGCTTCAACCGCCCCAGGCGCATCCCTTCGCCAATGTTCGTGCGCGCCATCAGCCAGTGCCCGTCCACCAAACAGGGCACGGGTTCGCTCCTGGGTCCAACGGAGCGCCAGCGCTTCTTCACCTCAGCAACGGCAGCGGTTTCCGATTGAAGGCCCGAATGGAGACGGACATCGTGGTCTGCCAGACACTCCAGGGTCAGCAGGTGTGCTTCTGCCTGGGTCGTGAGGGCATGGCTGAACACGCGTAGCGTCGCCGTATCGTTCGTGGGCAGGTGGCCTAGGACTTCATGGAAGGCGGCCGTGGAACGCTGAAGTTCGTTGGAGGCCCGCAGGCTTTTGAGCTGATGAACCGCTTCTTTCGTGGGGTGTTCGACCATCATCAAGGCGAGGCGCTGGTGAAGATGAAGCCGTTGAAGTCGGTCATCGTCCAACACATTGAGAAGAGCGGTGTTCATGACGATGAGGTGTTCAAAGACATGACGCAGGACACCGCCGTCCTGCATGGCTTGGAGGACAGCCCCTGGCTTTGGTCCAACGAGGATCTTCTTGACTTCCATCCACCGTCGTTCAATCGCCACCATGCTCAGGCGGGTGCCGTGGCGAGCGATGGCCTGCTCAAGCTCAGCGTCCATGGCCCAGAGGGGGCCGCTGTCCCGTCGGGTAAACCGGTAGGCTCGGAGGATTCGGAGCGCATCTTCTTCGCAGCGCTGGCTGGCATCGCCGACCGCTCGAACCAGGCGCTGTTGGAGGTCAACCATTCCATTGTACGGGTCATACAGCCGGCGTCGTGCGACATCGACGGCCATGCTGTTGAACGTGAAGTCCCTGCGACTCAGATCCTCCTTCAACGAACGACCCCAATTGACGACGTCAGGACGCCGTCCGTCCCGGTAGAGTGATTCGGTGCGCAGGGTCGTCACTTCGTAATGTCGACCTTGCCCCTTCACCGTGATGGTGCCAAAATCAATGCCCGTGGGGATGGCTTGCTCGCCGAAGAGTTCCATCATGCGATGAGGTGTGCAGGTGGTGCACACGTCAATGTCCGGGGCAGCCTCGCCAAGCCATGCATCGCGCACACAACCGCCGACCAGCCATGCGCCTTCACCTGCTTCGGCAAGGGTTTGCAGCAGGCTCAGTAAATCATCAGGCAAGCTCGCCAACCATCGGGCAATGGGTGGTGGGCAAGGCGCACCTTCCATGTCGGCCTTGAGACCTTCAAGAAGAGCGTCGGTGGTTCCCATGCGTTCACCCTTGGTGCCTGTGGCGTGCGGGGCATGAAAAAGCATTATGTGAATCGGCAGCGAGACACCGGCATGTCGTGGGGAGAAGACGATGTTCAACTGGTCCCCGTCGCGTGGCTCAAGGTCCACGAGGAAATCAAGCCAAAGAACCGAGATAAACTGCTCGAGATGACCAAAAAGTGGGGTGGCTACACCAAACCACTCATCGTCGACAAGCGCACTGGAGCCATTTTGGATGGTCATCATCGGCATTCCATCGCCGTGCTGTTGGAGTTGAAGCGGGTGCCTGCTGTGTGCGTGGACTACCTTGAAGACGATTCGATTGAACTCGGCGTCTGGCCAGCCTGTGGGCTGGATTCACTGACAAAGGAAGAAGTGATTGCCATGTCGCTCTCCGATGAGGTGTTTCCCCCAAAGACAAGCCGTCATACGCTCCCCGATGAGACGCCGCCAATCTTTGTGCCCCTCGATACGTTGGCCGTACTTCCACCGCTTACGGGGCCTGACGCGTCTTGATCCAGTCCCGCCAGCGTTCGTTCCCCTTTCCTTTAAGGGAAACACCGTGCTGTGGTGAGGCCGGCAGAGTCAGGTTTACTGTGCTCAAAATGCCTTCGTGGACCACATCAATGGTGAGTTCATCGGCGGTTCGGCCGGCGATCAATTTCTTGAGGTGAGCGACGGACTTGATGCGAACGCCGTCAATCGCGAGCAGTTCGTCCCCGACTTGCGTTAGTTCTCGAAGGGGCGAGCCACCGTGGTAAGTGGTGATCACGACCCGGCCGGCAGCCTCTTTGAGTCCGACACCCAGCCATCCTTTTCCTTCCTTGTCGGAGGCGTGCGGCACCAATTTCAATCTGAATGCCGACAGGGCGCGCTGAAGGTTGGGGTGGTTGCGGTGCTTGACCAGACGGTCGAGGTACGGGCCCATGGCCTCGCCGCCCGGGCAGGTTTTGAGCGTCGTTCGAATGTCCTTGTACTCAACGCCCAGTTCCTGAGATTCAGCCGAATCAATGGCGTACAGACGAACAAGTTCTGCCATGAGGTCGCAAGCACCGAACGTGTGGTTGTTTCGCCGTCGCAACTCAACGTCCAAGCAGAGCAGCGCCAGTTCACCCTCAAGGTAGTAAGAAATTTGATTCTCTCTCGTGTAGGGGCCGCTTCTATAGAGGTGTATCCACGCATCATGGCTTGACTCAGCAAGGGATTCTCGAAGCATGCCATTGTTGGCGGTGTGCCGCTTCATTTTCCGCTCAAAGTCCAATCGCCAGTCCTCCTCACTCCACGCCCCCGAGCGAACACACATCATGTCACCCAGCCAGGACGTGGCGCCCTCAAACCACCACAGGAGATCGGTGTGGGTCTCCGATTGCAAGTCGTAGTCGAGGAAGGATTTGGGTCGAAGGCGTTTGACGTTCCACTGATGGAGGTACTCATGGGAAAATAAACTCACGAGGTCCCTGTACTCGTCAGCGTGGTCCGGGAATAAACATGAACGGGGCATCATCGAGGTCTGAGAATTCATGTGCTCCAGTCCGCCCCTGCCGGTGTCAGTGAGGTGGAGCACCGTGGTGTAATCTGGCCAGTCAGGCACGCCGAACAGGGCGTAATGTTCCTTCGCAATACGTTCCATGTCGTCGATGAAGGCTTGGAGGCGGGTGCTGTCGGGCTGATGGCCACCGCTGTCCCACCATTTCAGATGATGGGGGCGTCCGGAAATGTTGTGCGTGATGGTGGGATTCGGGTTGACCTCAATGATGCTGTCCAGCACAAGGTCCCTGCCGTCGGTGGAGAAGTGCCATTGCTTGCTGGCATCGCTCAGGTCTTCGCTTGAATCGAGATGGAGCTGCGTCGCCGGAGTCCACGTTGATGGTGCCGTGATGTCCACGCCGTGCTTCAATTCCAAACGCGTGCTGTCGATGCCGCGTTCGGGCCAAAACCATGTGAAGGGTGGCATGAGGTGCAGATGGGTCGTGTCGAGGTGATTGGACCGAACGCTCAGTTCCTTGGCAAGCAGCGTGTAGTCGAGGCGGACCGTCTTGGAACTCTTTCGGAGGCGAACCGAGATGCCATCCACGCCCACGCGCTTCCACGTCAATTCCGTGCCGGCGTCATCGGTGGCAGAAAAATCAAACATGTGTTGAATCGGTTCTCGGAGAAAGTACGAACCAGGCACCCAACGAGGGAATCTCAAGACCAGTTGCAGTGATGTGAAGGGCCCTTCGATGGTCAGCCCTGCACCAAGATGGTGTTGACGGCCGTTGGTCGCATCGGCGTGAAAACGAATACCGGAGGGTGGCAGGCTCATGCCCCAAGTTCAGTTGCGGCGGTTGATAGGTTCTCGCACGCCACCTTGAGGAGTTCATCTTCGGTGGTTTCAGCGAGTTCGTTGACCCGTTCAAGAACACTCGGTTCGTTGGCTCGACCGATGAGCCGTTCAAGGAGTTTGCACCGCTCAATAACATGGAGCCGTTCGTCGTTGATGAGTTGCCATCGAAGGTCGTCCTCCGATGCATTTTGTCGAATCACCCAACGTGCCACAGGTTCGAGCAAACCGCCGTCGAGAAGATGTTGAATCAACGGTTCGGAACGATCCGAGACGGTTGCACGAAGGTGGTCGCCAAGGGCCTTCATGTCCTTTGGTTTGATGTGTTGGGTGAGTTGTTTGAGCTGCGACGGCTCGTGCTCAGCCGCCCATACAAGGATGTCCACGGTGTGGTGGCCGGCTTCCACAAACGGAACCAAGTCGTCCATCCTCACGTCCACGCTTCGTTTGAAGGCGGTCTTCAAGGCCGCTCCTCGCACGCCCTCGTGCGGGTCGGTCAACCCGCCCCGCAAGGTCGCTACGGGCAGCGCTGGGTGCCCCATGCCAGTGGCCCGGATTGAATCGCTCTTGTGCTGTGCTAGGCGCTCTGCAACATCGCAGTCATCCACGAGAAGCAAGGCCCGGGCCGCTTTCCGCTGCACGACGTTGTCTTCATCGTCCAAGGCAACCAACGCCAGCGAAACGCCTTGTTGTCCAAGCGGAGCGAGAAGGTTAGCGCCAGCCCTGCGAACATCCAAATTGCGGTGATTGAGAAGGGTCTCGATCGCTTCACTGCCGGACAGCAACCCCCACATTCGGTAGGCGTCCAGTGCTTTTGATACGAACCAGGTGTCGTCGTCATCAAGCAGTGGCTTGAACGCTTGCAGCACGGAAGGGTCGTCATGCTCAAACAACGTCCGAACCGCCCGACGCCGGGTGCGAATGTCTCGGTGCTTCAACCGAGCCATGGCTTTCCCGATATCGTTCGCCATGCTTGCGGGAGATGCCGCTCCCTCATAGCCTGTTGCGTTGTCCTCAGCGCATTTCGAGCCAGGCAAAGAACAGGATAATGGGGAGGAGATAGAACAAGCGACGATGCATGCGATGCGTGGCTTCCATGTGTTCGATCACCGACGGTGGGAGCACTTCCACGGACGAGGAGGTTCGTCGTCGTCGGTTCAGCATGACGTGTTCTTCGATGTATGCCAGCACCGTGCCGCGCAGCTCGGGGTCTCTGCTTCGGGCCTCACCTCGTCCGACGATGTAGCGAATGGGATGTTCCTCAGCCAATTCAAGGGTTGAAGCCACGATGGTTAGGGGTTGAGTTGAGTTGTGGAGGTCGATGCGGACCGTTCGCCCATCGCTCCGAACATGGCTGAGCACGCGCCACTTCCCTCGGCCTTCGTTGAAGGGTTGGAGCCGAGTTCGTACCTCATCGATGGGGTCCACATTGGAGACATTGGGTGCCCTTCTGAAGCCCAAGAACGGCCCCAAAAGAAGTGCACAAGCCACCGGCGTGATGCACATGAGTTGAACGAGCCTCACCAAGGCATCGGGGTCGGTCAACGCCGAGACAACGGCGAGCGAGAAACCAAGGAACAGGCCGATGAAGCCACCCGCTTGGACACCGGTGACCAGGCCAATGCGGGGGCGCTCGGTCTCGGCCATGATGATGGATGAGGCGTAGAGCCATTGAAGGCTTGGTTGATGAAGAAACAATGAAGTGATTCTGCCGGGCTTAGGACTGCATGGAGCGCAACGGTTTGCCCGACCGGATGAGGGAAGCCAAGATAGGACGGTGGGTCTTGGGTGTTTGTGGGTTCCTCCTCGTGTCGTTTTTCCTCGCTCCCATGACCCTTGAGGAGGGTTCGGTTGGGCCGCTCCAGGGGCGCGCCAACGCCATCGATTACTACAGCGAGGACGGCTTCGGATCGCATGGCAACCAAGCCGCCGACATGGGGGCTGGCGACGGCCAATGCTGCCCCGCCTTTGCATGGTCAGAGGTCAACTTCTACGCCGCCATCATCTACGGTTTTGGCGATGTCAATTGCCATCAAAAATCAGAGCGTTCGTGGGAAGTAAATAACAACCAACTTCCTGTCTGCACCCGTGATGTTGGCATTTTTGCCGGCCTTTTTATTGGCGGCGTTGTGTTTTCTCGCCGCGGTTGGAATCGGTGGACGGTTCGTGATACCTGCCTCTCTCTGCTGCCTGAATCCATGCTTCACGGCGTGTATGCAAAAAATCAGCGCACGATGTTGTGGTTGGCATGCGGCATGTTGCTTTGTGTTCCGCTGATCGCTGACGGTTTCCTTCAACTCCTCACATCGTACGAATCAACCAACTTCAAGCGGGTGTTGACCGGCGTTCCCTTCGGCTTCGGACTTGGAATCTTGTTGTGCTCAATGTTTGCCGCTCGGGCCGAGGCGTTCTTCGGTGCGGGGCAGGTGCTTTTGCCAGGCGAGGCGCGATTCACCCTTGCAAGCAACGGGCGTCAGGAATCCGAGTGATTCGGCGGTTGCATCGACCACCAGACGGTCAATTCAGCGGCGTCGGTCGGCAGCGGGCAGCCTTCGTGGCCGCTGGTCAGGATTTTGAGGCGTTCATGCACGTCCCGAACGGCCTTTTGCAAACCGGTCGACAGGGATTTGCCATCCTCCACTGCAAACACGTCATGCAGGGCTTGGCTCCACTCGGCTTCGGGGTTGGCTCGTCGCCAGGAGGCGAGTTGTGTCCTCAACGGCCACATGGCCAAGGTCAGTCGGGCGAAGCCAAGTCGTTCTTCTCGAAGTTTGAAGAGTTGAGCGTCGCTGAACGGGGTGTGGTTCTGTTGTTTGTGAACCCAATGCTCGGTCAACAGCCACTTGACCAGGCGCTGTGTGTGGCGCTGCGTCACCATGCGTACGGGGCCAAGCGCAGCGTGGAGGCGAGGGACTTCGCTTGAACCCACCATCAGTGAGAGCGTGCCCAAGATGGACCAGCAGGAGTGGGCGAGGGGTGAAGCTGGTACGTCGTGCTCCTGTGCCGAAACCGTCGGCCAATTGTCTTCGGCCTCGTTCATCCAATACGCCGGTGATTTTCCACCCAACCAGCCCACGTGAATCGCCGTTCGTTCTTGCGGTGCTCCGGGCAATCTTCGTTGCTTCTTGACGTCATGGACCAAGGCGTTGAGCAGGGTGCGGTCAACAGCGTCGCGGTCCACGTTCAGTGGGAGTGGTTTTTTGTTGAAGAATCGACGAAGTTCACGCCTGAGTTTTGTTTTCAGCTCGTCCAGCCCACCTTCGTTCATGATGGGGCCTACCACACAACACTGGTTGAAGGGTGGAGGGACTTCGCCGAGTTCACCGAACAATGCATGAAAGCCTTGGCGAATGGTGGTCTGGATTTCTTGAGTTTCGAAATATTCCTGCTTTTGACTGGTCATGCGGAGCGTTCCCGATTTGATTCGTTTCATGGCCTTCTCAGGGTCGCAGTCAATCCAAAACACAAGGTCGGGGATCATGGCGGCAGCGTTCATGCCAGCGACTTTTTCGAGCCCGAGGTCGCCAACCACGCCCTGGTAGATGAGGGACGAGTGAATGTTCCGGTCGGAGATGACCACGCAACCCTTGGCCAGGTGCGGGCGGATGAAGGTGTGAGAGTGGTCGAGACGGTCAGCGGCGAACAGACCTGCTTCCTCAAGCGGTGTCTTGTTCCCAAGTTTCACGGACTGGAGGGCCAACTTCCCCAACTCACTGTGCCGACGAGGTTCGTGGGTCATCACCACATCTGGGAACGGGAACTCGCTGAGGAGTTCGCCGAGAATACGAGCGGCCTCGCCCTTGCCGGACCCGTCGCCACCCTCGACTGAGATCAAGTACATGCTCAATCCTCACGCTGGTCTTCAAAGTCCATTTTTGCAAACAGGTTCACGATCATTCCAAACAGGATCAGCGTCGGTCCAACGATGATCAGGCCACGACTGAACAGGGCGCCTGCGGCCAAGTATTGGCTTCGTCGGTAGTGCTTGCCACGACGAATTTCGACCGCAGATTGGATGCCAAGCAACGCCGTGCCGATGGTGAGCACGCCGATGGCGGTTGAGAGTCCGACGGCGTTATCGAGGGTCCAGCCCGAAATGGACTGCTGGTCGTTCTCTTCCCTGACGGGGGTGGCGTTCCCTGGTTTCATCGTAACTGGGTCCAAGCCGACGTTGTCGGGGACGAAGGTCCGTTCCACCGTGACGTAGCCTTCCTTTGAGAAGACGATGATGTGGACCTCTTGTGCGACGTTTTTCATGGAAAAGTAGCCAAAAGCATCGGTCACGGTGGATTGCAATTCTGCCCGAGATTCGGCTTCAAGCAGCACCACGGAGACGTTCTCAACGCCGTTTCCGTCCACGTCCTCGAGGGCCGTGCCGGAGATGTCAACGGATTCTTGTTCTGCGAAGAGGGACGTGTTGAGCAGTTCGGTGGGGTTCCCTTGAAGGATGAGCGCACCGCTAACCATCCCGAGGATGCTGCCGACAAGGATGAGCACAGCCGCCAAGTTTCTCCATCGGTCCGCATCGAGGTCCATGAGTTCGTACCACTCATCGTCTTCCTGCTGACGGGTTGATTCAGCCGAGGGGAGTTCTTGGGTGCTGACCACCAATTCTTCTTCGATGATGCCGCCGCTGAGCGCCGCCTCCTTCTTGGCTTTGACACGGGCACGAAGGGCTTCCATCCTTGCTTCGCGCTCGTCGGACATGCTACCCCTCCCGTTGCGCGGAGTGCGTGCGCGGATAATACCTCTTTGCTGGATGACCGCGTGTTAAATTAGCGTTTTCCTCTGGCTTCAATCACCACGAGCAAGCCAAGAATGCTGACCAGTCCAACTGAGGCCATGACTACGAGGCCGGTGTTTTGATGGGGGTGGGCTTCGGATTCGCCTTCTTCGGGCTCTTCAACCGAGGGCGTGTCCTCTTCGCCCGTGGGGTCTGTTGAAGGGTTGATGTTGACGAAGGCATCGGTGCGCAATCCCAGTTCGACAAGCCGGCCCACCTTGGCCAGCGATTCAGCGCTGACCTTGTCGGGGGTGTCCTCCATCGTGTGCCAGTACGAACCGAACGTGTAGGGCTTGGGCACGCCGAAGGAGGTGTCCATGAGGTCGATGGCAGGGATGCCGAGGTTGTGCGCATGGACGTGATCGTCCAGCACGTACACGGTGGTCTCGTAGTGGAGAACATCCAAGCCGGGCTCGCCGTTGCAAGAGGTGGTGCCGTTCACCAACCCCAACGAGGTGCCGAGTTCGACCACCCTCGATTTGAGTGTGGCGTTGCCGGGCGCGATGTCGTGGAGTTGCAAGTCAGCGTCTCCTACCATGTCCAGCAACACAAAGGCATGGGTGGCATTGATGTCGTCCTGCGTGAGGTTTTCCGCCCAGGCTTCTGCGCCCAGCGTGTACTTGGGCTGCTGGTCCTCAGCGTCGTTGAAGAACAACACCACGTCGTACTCCAAGTTCATGTGCGGAATGTGGCGAGCAAGCTCCAAAAGCACGGCCACTCCACTCGCTGCATCGTTGGCGCCTGGAACCGGGAGGGATTGGTTGCTTTCATTTTCGTCCTGGTCGGCCACATTGCGAGAATCATAGTGAGCTGAGAGCACGAGTTGGCCGTTGCTGGTTGAGTTCGAGGGCCAACGTGCAAAGAGGTTCGTGAGTTCCATGCCGTAGCGTTCGTGCGTCTGGTTGCTCACTTCGTAGCCAAGCGACTCGAGGTCGGCCGTGATGCTGGCCCGGAATTCGGCTGAGGCGTTTGAACCGGGGATGCGGGGCCCCAATCCGACCTGCCAGGCAATCGATGCGTTGGCATGGGTTCCGTTAAACTGCAACTCGTCGATGGTGGAGCACAGCATGGAAGGTTCAAGCTCCTCAAACGAGGCGTGCGAAACCGGAGCGGTTGAGGCCAGCACCATGCTGGCGAGAACAGCCAACATGAGGCCACGCGTTGCGGTTGAAGCACGCATGTTTGCATGATGCATGATGACGCCTCGACCACGGACTCTTAAATACCTCCTTTCTTCTCGCAAAATAGGGAATCCGTAACACGATTCTCGTTGGTGATTGACATGTCGGAACGGCGCTCCAGTCCAGCTTTTGCTTTCGTCTTGCTGATGCTCGTGTCCAGCACGGCGCCCCTCCTGATGAGCGTGGCTGCCGAAGGAGGCGAGGAAGCGACTTCTACCAACGCCTACAATGCGGGCGGCGTGATCATCGGAGATTTGGATGAATTTGACCCCAGTGAAGGAAGTGAGTATTTGTTTATTCATGAAGATGAGCCCGTTGTCTCCGCCACACAATTCATGAGACAGGCATGGATCGACGAAGGCCGACCCGGCGTGGACGACATGGTGATTGAGCCCTCGATGGGGCGCTCATCCGGTCGTGCTTGCACCCCTCATGTCGCCGGCGACACGCTCACGGTCCCCATCTCTGGTGGCTCTATTTCGGCCTACGTTGCAAAAACAACCACGACGGTTGCCTTCATCGTCCAAAGCGGGCGCACGCTCTCCTCCACCGTCCTCAACAACTTAGCGAGCACGTGGGATTCCACCATTTACCCCACCATGACGACCTATTACGGTAAGGACTACCAGGACGGACGAGGCCTTGCGCCGCCCGACATCGACAACAATTGCCAGGTTCAAATCGTCATCTACGACATTGACGGTGCGTACAACACGGGCGGCTACTTTGCGCCTTCCTTCTCTTCCTCTCGCGAGGCCGTGTTCGTGGATTATGCCGACATCACCCTTTCTTGGGGGCGCTCCATCCTCGCCCACGAGCTCGAGCATTTGTTGCACAACGCCCTTGACCCCTACGAGAACCTCTGGATCGATGAAGGGAACGCCGACGTGGCGATTTACCTCTGCTTCGGTGCAGATTCAACCCTGACCGGCCACGTGAATGCGTGGACGGGTGCGCCCGAACAATCGGTGCGATGGTGGAATCAGCGCATTGCGGACTACGGCGCTGGCTACATGTTCACGATGTACCTTGCCGAACACCTCGGCGGCGGCCCCGCCGTTCGTCAACTCGTGCAGGACTCGGCAACGGGCGGCAGGGGTGTTGAGAACCTGCTTCTCTCGCCACAAAGCGGGCAGGTCGGCCTTCTTGGTCGAACGATGAACGAAGCCTTTGCGAACTTCAGCATTGCAGCCACCCTCGATTCCGACCAAGGCATCTACGGCTATCCGAACCTTGACCTCAACCCCGTCTGCACCGGTGGGGCGTTCTGCAGGGCGCAGCCAACCGAAGTCAACAGCGATTGGTCCACCCCTTGGTCCTCTACCGGCAACACCCTCGAAGGATGGGGTATACGGTCGTTCCAGTTCACACCAGGCGCCGCTTCACCCGCACCGCTGACCCTTCGTTTGACGGCTGACAAGAGCCAGTTCGACGGCGTGATCGTCACCAAGGCCGTTTCGGACGGTCTGTGGAGTGTCACCGACCTGAACTTCGTGAACAACGTGGCCACCGGCTTGGTGCCTGGATTCGGCAACCTTACCGACGAAGTTTGGGTGATCACCTGGTACGCTTCCACCGTAGCGGATTGCGACTACACCTCGTGCGGCCCCTCCTATCCTGAAGGGACCGTTGACATTGAGGCTGCCCGAATCACTTCGCCCGCCACGCTGTCACTCAACAACACGGTGCTCTCGGACCGAGACGGTGATGGCATGGAAGACACGGTGGAAATCAACTACGGTGTCCTTTCCAATGCGTTCTTTGAGGATCTCGATGTCGAAATCACCGTTCGTGATGCGAGCGGCATGGTCGTGGACACCATCACCGACCGAATCGCTGCCGGCGGCGGCGTCACCGTCGACAGCCAGGTCTACTTCACGGCACCACTGGCCGACCAGTATGCTTTTGACATGGTCATGAAGGACATGCTTGGTGAACCGGTTGACACCCTCCAAACATCGCCTCAAATGTTGAACAACATGCGACCTGTGGCCAACGGGAGTGTCTCGCTCACCGATGTTCAGACATGGGAGAACATTCAGTTCCAAGGCGCCGGGTTTGATGCATGGGGCCTTTCCCTCTCCAACAACAGCCTGCCCTACCTCGACGCGCCGACGGCTTATGCGTGGGTGTTTGGCGACAACGCCTCATCAAACCTCAAATCGCCCCTCCGTGCCTACACAGAGGTTGGAAGCTACAACGCCACCCTGCGCGTGATGGACCAGGGCGGAACGTGGTCTGAGACGCAAGTCCACGCCATTAACGTCAGTGACATCACGGAACCGTTGCCGGTCATCACCGTGAACAACGTGGTGATAGAAGACAACATTTCCTTGTTAACCGGTCAGCGTATTCTCTTCTCAGCGGGTCGCTCTGTGGACAACGTTCCCATTGACCACCTTGAATTCCAGTGGGACTGGGGCGATGGCACGCAAAGCGGCGGTGTTGGCGTCTATTCACAACAGCACGAATGGGATGACATCGACGGGGAAAGTGAGACGTTCAACCTCACCCTTACCGTCTCCGACGGTATCAACGTTGGAACGAAGACGCTTCTCGTTCACATCAACAACAGGGTGCCTGTCCAAATTTATGCAGAGACGTTGACCACCATGACCTACACCAGTTTGGTCCTTCCCGATGTGTTTGTGGACGACGACGGTGAACTCCTCACCTATGCATGGTCTTTCCCGGACGGTGTTCGCGTTGGAACGGGGACGCCGACCCGAAACGATGACTTCTCCACGGTGAGCAGCAGTGCCACGAACCCCATTGTGGCTTGGGATGTACCGGGCAACAAGACCGTCTCGCTTACGGTCACGGACGACGACGGCAGTCAAGCCACGGCCGTCCTCAACGTGGTGGTGTTGAACCAAATGCCTGTGGCCACCTTTGACGTCAGGACGCTTTCGGCGATGGGTTCACGTGAAATTGACTTCCGAGAGGAAGACGGCGAGGTCGACACGGCCTACGTGTTTGACGGACTCGACAGCATGGACCCCGATGGTTCAGTGGGTGATTCTACGGACATCGAAGTGTGGAACTGGACCTTTTCCGACGGCACCTTCGGTGACCGCCCCCAAGTGACCCACACGTTCACCACCCCTGGTGTTCACACCGTGTCCCTGGTCGTCACCGACAAGGACGGGCAGGAGAGTTTCGCCCGTACCATGACGGTTCGCATCGCGAATCCGCTCCCCATCATTCAGGTCCGCATCTTGGACGGGTACATCGGGGACGACATCATCACCACCTCGACGCCGTTCCCCGAGGGGACCGTCCCCGACGGATGGTCGCACACCTTCAACGAGGACGGCGCCGTGGTAACCGCACCCGAGCGCATGCTCTACTTCGATTCCTCAGGAACACGAGACGGCGACCGCCAATTCGAGGGCAAGTACGTTCCCTTTGAAGTGGAATCGCCCGACTGGAACGGCTTGGTCCAATACACCTGGGACTTCGGCGATGCGACGCCTCTGGTTCACGAGGCGACGCCATGGCACGCCTACACGCTCCCCGGCACTTACACGGTTTCGCTCACCGTGCGAGACGGGTTTGGAACGGGTGATGTGTCTCGCCAAACCTTCACCGTGGTGGTTGACGAGCCACCCGAGGCGCGGGAGATCTACGTTCCAGAGAACATCTTTGCGGGCTCGTCCATCTCCTTTGACGCCGATGTGTTTGACGCCGAAGCTGGTAGCGAAATGGAGATTTATCGCGACTTGGATGTGGAGGACGGCTCCATCACCGAGCGAGACGAGCGCATCCTCACGCAATTCACCGTTCGTTGGGACTTCGACATCGAAACCGATGAAGATGAAAACGGCAATCCTGCCGACGATTGGGTAACGCCCATCGCTGGCTCTCCGGTCCGCACCATCAACACTTGGGAGGCCACAGGTTTCTACACCGTGTTGGTGGAAGTTTGCGATGGGATGGGTCAGTGCGACATCTTGACCGAGGACATTGAAGTGGTCCCGGAGCCCGAAGGCCCGCCCTCCCTGTCTGACTTCAGCGCTGATGAGTGGAAATCTTGGTTGGCCGATGCGGGTTCCGAACTCGCGACCTTCATTGCGCTCATCGTGGTGGCCCTCGTCTTGGGTTGGCTCGTGATGCGTGAGCCATCGGCGCTCGAGGAAGAAGCCAAGGAAGCCGCTGAGACGTACACCGATATTGAGCATGTTGAGTCGCAAGGTGGTTTGCTGGGTATGGACCATCACATGCCACCGCCCGCCCCGAAGATCCTCTCAAAGGATGAACGCCGGAACGATGAGAGTGGCTATGTTCGCCCCCTGCGCCGTCGTTGAGGGAATGTCCTAAAACCGAGCAGGACCGTCTCCGACCGGGTGAAGGCATGCGAACGACATCGGCGGTCGCCTTGATGGTCCTGGTGGCCATCCTCGTTTCGCCAAGCACGAGCGTGCTGCCTTCGGCTCAAGCGGCCACGGGATGCGAGGGTCAAGTAGCCACGCCTGAATGGAACACCAGCCTTCAGCACATGGCGTTGGTGCCTCATTGGAGCAGCCCTTACGCCTTCGACCCCTACTACGGCGAACCCGTTTATGCGACGGAGGGCAGAGATCACGAGGAGTACTACGAAACCAACGTCGGCGACCTTGACCCGGCCCTACACCCCGAGGAGCCGTGGGTCTACAATCCAATTTGGCCGCTGCCACGTCTTGATCCGCTCACCTCAGGGCAGTACACCGTCATGGAAATCGGAAACGACAGTTCTGGCGTGCTCCGGATGAACCTCTCCAGTTCGCATCGCACCACCTTCTGCATCTCCCTGTATGAAACGGACGGGAACACCACGAAACCGGCGACGGCCGATGTCTACTTGATGACCACAACGCAATACGATGCCTACGGCGAAGTGTATCGGATGATGCACGGCGGTTGGTGGTGGGATGACCTCGACATTGCGGGTGGCGACGGAGACGTCCTCAGCGATATCCCGCCTGAATGGCGCAGTTTCAACCCGCTTGGCTGGCAATCGTATCGCGATGTCCATCAATACGAACAGCGGGAAGAACTCACGTTCTCCGTCGCCATGGACGGTCCAGAGGTCTATTCCTCGCTCTTCGGTGGTTCGGAATGGCAGGATTTCTACCTCGTTATCGATGCTTGGGACAACACCAACGACGATGATGCAGCCGCCTTGAACAGCGTCTTGGTCGCCGACATCACCGTGCTCCCTACGGAACGTTCGGCGCTTCTTCCACCCTGGACGGTGCCGCTCACGCTGTTTGTTTTGCTGGCAGCCGTGGTCGTGGTTCCTGTGGTTCTCAACAGCCGGTACATGCAGGCTGGCCTTGACCAACAATCAGCCAAGGAAACGCCTGTCCCGGTGATGGAACAGTCTGCAGCTCAACTCGAATAGAACTCAGTATTCCAACAGAGTCCAGGCGTTCTTGAGGTCTCGAATGTTGACGAGGCCCTTGTTGGAGAGTTTGAACTCCGAGCGAAGGGTAGCGTAGACAAGCGATTGGCCGAGAACGGGAGCATGAAGCCGAGCCCAATCGCCGCCGTTGCCCAGCGCCATCATGGAAAAGGCGTGCTTCGAGCTCTTGAGTTCGTAGCTGGCCTCGACGATCTGGAGTGCATCTTGGTGGTCGTTGACGGTTCCACAGAACTTGAACACCTCGCCCTCCTTCGCGTGCTCGTTGACCATGCCCACGAGTTCTTCAGCGCTGGGGGTGGTGGTGGTGTCGTGAATCGAAGAGATCACGCGGACACCAGCGCCGTTGGCTTTTTCGAGCAGGTCGGTACGAACACTGTCCTCGATGGACAATTCAAGGTCCACCGAGTTGACGCCCGATGCGATGGCCTTTTCGAGAATTTCATGGCGTTGACTGGCTTCGCCGGGATAGTGGCCGCCCTCTTCGGTTGGGCGAACCGTGAAGATGACCGGGAGCGGGATGCTCTCCTTGAGGTTCTGAATGCAAGTGTCCACATCGATGCTTTCCATCTCACGAACAGGCCACTCACTTTCTGGTGGCATCACGTGCTTGACTTCACCGTCTTCGCCCTCGACAGGTTGTGCCTCGGGTCGCTTCAGGTAGAGTCGGTCAAATCGGACTTCAACAAGGTCGGCGCCAGCGAGGTTGGCTCGTGCTGCTTCGTCCGCCATCTCTTTCACGGTCGTTCCTTCCAAAGAAACGCACACTTTTGGGTCAGCCATGCAGCACCCATCTGACCCCTCTTCTTAACGGTCACGCTGGCTTTATCATCGCTTTTTCTCACCAAAACCAACGTCACCTGTTGTTTGATGAGCATTGAGGTTGAGTGATGATGGTAAAGGGGGTATTCGGTGGCAAAAAATGGGCCGCAATCCACCGTTTTTCTGTGAGAAAAAGAGGTATGTTTATACCCCGTGGCGAGCAGTATATTTTGAAGGAGGAAAGCGGCGTTCTTGCATGACCAAAATCGCCCGCAGCCTACCGATTTTAACATGTTTTGAGGTGGAGAAATGAGTGAAAATTACGACGCCGGAAGCATCCAAGTTCTCGAGGGACTTGAAGCGGTTCGAAAACGACCCGGAATGTACCTCGGAGACCCCCACGACGGTTCTGCCCTGCATCACTGCATCTGGGAAGTGGTCGACAATTCCGTCGATGAGCACCTGGCAGGGTTCAACGACACCGTTGAAGTGGTCCTCCACCCCGACCATTCACTGTCCGTCCGAGACTACGGGCGGGGCATCCCCGTCGACCAGCACGAGGAATTCGGCGTCTCCGCTGCCGAGGTCATCATGACGAAGTTACACGCTGGTGGAAAGTTCGACAACAGCTCCTACAAGGTGAGCGGGGGTTTGCACGGCGTCGGTGTTTCGGCGGTCAACGCGGTTTCGGAGTGGATGGATGTTGTTATTCACCGAGATGGCACGGTTTACAAGCAGCGATTTGAGGCGGGCGTCCGTGTGACCGAGCTCGAAACCATCGGCACCTGCGACGACACTGGAACGACGATCACGTTCAAGCCCGACACCACGATTTTCACCAACATCGTCGAGTTTGACTTTGACCAAATCGACAGCCGATTAAAGGAGACTTCCTTCCTCAACGCTGGCTTGCGCATCGTCATCACCGACGAACGGAGTGAAGAGCCGCACACGGTGGAGCATCATTACGCAGGCGGAATTTCAGAATTCGTGAAACAAATCAATGCTCGCCGAGAGACCCTCCACCCTGACCCCATCCTCATCTCGGGTGAAAAAGACATCGAAAAGGGCCCTGTGTCGGTTGAATTGGCACTCCAGTGGTCCGATGCCTTCAGCGAGAGCATCTATTGCTACACGAACATCATTCGAAACAAAGACGGCGGTACGCACATGTCGGGCCTCCGAACAGCGTTGACCAGCAGCATCAACGGCTATGCAAAGAAGAAGAAACTCCTGAAGAACGACGGTTTGTCCGGCGATGACGTTCGAGAAGGCTTGGCAGCCATCGTCAGCGTGAAGCACCCCGATCCCTCGTTTTCCTCCCAAACCAAGGACAAACTGGTGAGCAGCGAGGTCTCCGGCATCGTCCAGACCGTCGTCTACGAGAAACTCAACGAGTTCTTTGAGGAGAACCCGGCGGTCGGCAAACTCATTGTTGACAAAGCGGTTCTGGCCTCCAAAGCCAGGGAAGCTGCGCGAAAAGCTCGTGATTTGACTCGCCGCAAGGGGGTCCTCGAGGGCGGCGGCCTGCCAGGTAAACTCGCAGATTGCCAGTCTCGCAAGCCCGAAGAGTGTGAAATCTACCTCGTTGAGGGCGATTCCGCTGGCGGTTCAGCCAAGACCGGACGAGACCGCCGAACGCAAGCCATCCTGCCCTTGCGTGGAAAAATCCTGAACGTGGAGCGCCAGATGCACAACGTGGCCAAGGTGTTCCAAAATCAAGAGATTCAAACCATGATTCGTGCGTTCGGTGCGGGCGTGGGCAACAACGTCGGCGATGAAGGCGCTTTTGACACCACGAAACTTCGCTACAACAAACTCATCATCATGACGGACGCTGATGTCGACGGCGCCCACATTCGAACCTTGATGCTCACCTTCCTGTGGCGCTTTATGCGACCAGCCATTGAAGGTGGCCACGTCTATATCGCTCAGCCTCCGCTGTATCAATTGAGCAAGGGGAAACTCAACCGGTACGCCTTCAGCGACGAAGAGCGTGATGCCATCATTGACGAGTTGCGCGGCGACAACCCCGCTGCCAAGATCGGCGTACAGCGCTACAAGGGTCTCGGTGAGATGAACCCCGACCAACTCTGGGAGACGACGATGAACCCCGAAACACGGACCATGCTCAAAGTGACGGTGAAGGAAGCCGAAGAAACGGATCGCATGTTTGAGACGCTCATGGGCGAAGATGTGCCCGAGCGAAGGGCGTTTATCGAGCGGCACGCTAAGGAGGTGACCAACCTTGACATCTGAGGAGAACAACGACATCGTCGACGACGGAACGGCCGGTTCGGGTGAGATCATCCTGAACCATTCGCTGAACACGGAAATGAAAAATTCCTACATCAATTACGCCATGTCCGTCATCATCGGACGTGCACTTCCGGATGCACGGGACGGCCTTAAGCCGGTTCACCGTCGTGTTCTCTACGGCATGTTTGAGGGCGGCCACACCGCTGACAAGAAGTTCAGCAAATCCGCCCGCTCCGTCGGCGAAGTCATGGGGAAATACCACCCTCACGGTGACCAGTCCATTTACGACACGATGGTGCGGATGGCTCAGGAATTTTCACTGCGCTATCCCTTGGTGGACGGGCAGGGCAACTTTGGTTCGATCGACGGCGATCCTCCGGCCGCCATGCGGTACACGGAAAGCCGTCTTGACCGCATTGCCAAACACATGTTGGATGACATCAACAAAAACACCGTTGATTTCCAACCCAACTTTGACGACTCGGAAAATGAACCCTCGGTGCTCCCTGCTCGACTGCCCAACCTGTTGCTCAATGGCAGCGACGGTATTGCGGTGGGTATGGCGACTCGCATTCCGCCTCACAACCTCACGGAAGTGGCGGGCGCTGTGAATTTGCACGTTGACACCATCCTTGAGACGGGGTCGAGTGAAAAGCCATCCATCTCTATAGAAGAATACATGGAGCACGTGAAGGGCCCTGATTTCCCCACCGGCGCCTCCATCCACGGCATTGATGGCATCGCTGACATGTACGCCACTGGAAAAGGTCGATTCCATGTTCGAGCCAAGTGCGAGGTGTTCGATGATGAGAAGGGGAAGCGCATCGTGGTTCATGAGATCCCCTACCAGGTCAAGAAAGCCGACATGCTCGTTCAGATTGCTGATTTGGTCAACAAGGAAGTCGTCGTTGGCATCCGTGACATTCGCGATGAATCATCCAAAGAAGGCATCCGCGTGGTCATTGAAGTCAAAAACAACGCCGATCCTCACGCCGTACTCAATCAGCTCTTCAAATCCAGTCGACTCCAAGAGTCCTACTCTGCCAACATGATGGGCATTCTCGACGGACGTCCGGTGCTGCTCAATCTTTCGACGATGATTCACACCTACGTGTCTCATCGAGAAGCTGTGATTGAGCGACGCGCTGCGTTCGACTTGGACAAAGCCAAAGCCCGTGCACACATCTTGGAAGGCTTGGTCAAAGCCCAAGACCGCATTGACGATGTCGTCGCTGTCGGCAAGGCGAGTTCCAGCCGCGAGCAGTTCGAGAACGTGCTCCGAGGCGAGGAAACGATGGCCGGCATCGACCCGTTTGACTTCAGCGAAGCGCAAGCCAAGGCCATTGCTGAACGCCGCTTGTACCAGCTGAGCCGGCTTGATGTCACCAAGGTTCAAGACGAGCATGAGGAATTGAAGTTGGTCATTGCTGACTTGGAGGATGTCTTGGCATCTCGGCCTCGTCGCCTCTCGATTTTGAAGGATGAATTGGCTGAACTCGTGGACCGACACGGTGACGAGCGACGTTCGTTCATCGACCCCATGCCGCTGTCCATGGACCGTGAAGACCTCATCGAAGAGCGAGCCATTGTGATCACCCTGAGCGAGGACAATTACATCCGTCATACGCCGGTGGAGACCTTCCGCACACAGAACCGTGGCGGCCGTGGACTCAAGGGCGTGACCACCAAGAGCGAGGACACCCCTCAACTCATTACGACCTGCTTCAGCAAAGATCGCCTCCTGATTTTCACCGACCAAGGCCGTGTGTACGGGATGAAAGCTTGGGAAACACCGCTGGGCAGCCGCCAATCTCGCGGCAGCCACATTCGTAACCTGCTCGAAAGCCTGCGAGAGGACGAAAACATCGTGAGCATCTTGCCTGTCTCTCGAGAATTGCTGGAGGAACCGGACAACCATTACCTCCTCTTTGCGACACGGTTGGGGCTCATCAAGAAGACCGCGCTCTCAGAGTACGTGCGCATCAATCGAAACGGAAAGTACGCTCTACGGTTCAAGATTGAAGGTGATTCGCTGGTCAACGTCCGCTCCGCTACCAACGAGCACGACATTGTCATGATCTCAACCACCGGCTACGCCTCCAGCTTCAACTGCGGTGCGATTCGGGCCTCCGGACGAGTTTCCGGCGGTGTTTATGGCATCAAGGTCGGCGACCGAAAGGGGTCTGGCGGCGGTGTGGTCGCTGGTATGGTCGCCATGCTGAGTTCGGACGAATACATCCTCACCATCTCCAAGTACGGCATGGCGAAGCGTAGTCGTCTGGGCACGGCCGAGAAGATTCACGACACGGATGCAGCAGGTGAGCCCAAGTTCGAGGACGACGGCTCGCCGAAGATGGTGACCGACGGCTACCGGCGTACCAAACCCGGGGCGAAGGGTGTTCGAACGATGAAACTCGACGAAGAGCATCAGGACACCATCATCAGCGTTCGAACCATCCCCGACATCGACGACCACCTGTTCTTGTTGACGAAATCCGGCATGATGATTCGCATCCGAGTTTCAGACACCAAAGAAACCAGCGGGAAGTCCACCCGAGGCACACGCGTCATGGAATTGCGGAACAAGCAAAAGGGCGGGTTCACCGACGAGATCATCTTCTCGTCCCGTGTTTCTGCATCACTTCTCGATGTCGATGATGAAGAGGAAACGGGTGAAGCACCTCCTCACCCCGGCGAAGAGGAGTGATGCGTCCCTCATCTTCGGGATTGGGCGTCAACGCAAGCGAGCGACGCATTCAAACGGGATGCCGATGTCTTCGGCCCGCAAGGGGTCTTCCCTCCTGCGGTGAGATTGATGGACGAGCGTTCTTTGATTTACGATTGGAACACGGTGGAGTACGACTTCAAGCGTGATGCGAACAACCATCCTCACGGGGTTTGGTTTGACGATGAAACCTTGCGCGACGGACTTCAGAGCCCCAGCGCACGCAACCCCACCATTGAGCAGAAGATTGAACTTCTCGGCTACATGGAACAACTCGGTTTGCAAAAGGTCGACCTCGGCCTGCCAGGGGCTGGCCCGTTCCACCGCAACCACATCGATGCCATGCTCACCCACATCCGGGAAAACGACTACGCCATCCGCCCGGGTGCGGCCGTTCGAACCCTGATGGGTGACATCGAACCGCTGGTGGAGATGCAGGCCAAGCACGAAATGGAGATCCAAGCCTCCGCCTTCCTCGGCACCAGCCCCATCCGTCAGTACACGGAAGGCTGGACGATGGAGAAACTCATGACCACGATGGAAAAGGCCGTCTCTTACGCTGTTGAGAACGACGTTCCTGTGATGTTTGTCACCGAGGACACCACGCGGTCCAATCCTGAGGATGTCAAGATGATCTATCAGCGTGCCATGGAACTCGGTGTGCGCCGCCTGTGTGTGTGCGATACCTGCGGCCATGTAACGCCCAACGGCGTCAAGAAACTCCTCGCCTTCATCGACGAGGAGGTCATCAAGGACGCAGGCTACCAGCGCCGGGACATCGAAGTCAACTGGCACGGCCACCAAGACCGTGGTCTTGGCGTTGCCAACAACATCGCTGCGGTGGAAGCCGGCGCTGATGTGATTCACGGCACGGCCCTCGGCGTCGGAGAGCGAGCCGGGAACGCCCCGCTCGACCAGACCCTGGTCAATTTGAAGCTCATGGGTGTCATCGACAACGACTTGACGTTGCTGGACACCTACATGCAGAAGGCCAACGAATACATCGAGGTCCCGCTGCCACGAAACTACCCCGTCTTCGGTGAAGATGCCTTTGAAACCGGTACCGGCGTGCACGCTTCAGCCGTCATCAAGGCCATGCGAAAAGGCGACAACTGGCTCGCTGACCGAGTCTACTCTGGCGTTCCTGCCGGTGATTTCGGTTTGAAGCAAGTCATCCGAATCGGGCACATGTCCGGTCGTTCGAACATCATTTGGTGGTTGGAACAAGAGGGCATTGAACCTCAGGACGACTTGGTCGCTCACCTGTTTGAGGTGGCCAAGAGCCAGAAGCGAAACATGCTCGACGAGGAAATTCACGCTGCGGTCGCGGCGTTCAGTGCCTCTTGATCAGGCGGCTTCCTCTTCGAAGTCCTTTTCTTCGCTCGTTGGTTTGGAGCCGATCCATTCAGAGTCCACTTCGCCACCACTCCACTCGCCATCGAGTGAAATTTCGTTGATTTCGTGCTCTTCTCTCCACACCTTTTCCTCAAGACTTCCATTGACAATAAACTGCCCGTTCTCATCGATCTGTTCCTCAAGCAGGCCAAAATGTTTGGAGATGGGCAAAAAATGTCCGACGGGCATTCCGGCTGCCGTAAACGGGTTCGTGGCCGCACCGATGATCAGACCGTCTTCAGGTGCGACGATGTCAACCGACATGCCAGGCGTGGCGGGGTCGGAGATGGTCGCCACGACTTCACCCTCTCGCATAACGCTCCCCGCTTGGACGAACATGTCGAGCAGTCCGCCCTCGGCGGCACGCAGCCACGTTGAGCCGCTGGCCATGATTCGGAATTTGGGCCGTTGAGGGTTGCCGGGTACCATGCGCATCGAACGCAGGGCGTTCATGACACCGTGAACGGCCACCTTGACCGAGAGGTCGCCCAGCGAATCAGCTCCGCCGCCCTCGTAGGTGACCACCGGGATGTCTGCGGCGTTGCCTGTACGTCGCAACGTCCCTTTGGAGGGGACCGAGTCAAGGATGATTTCAATGCCGAAGGATTTGGCGAGTAAGTAGGAACTTGTATGAGTGAGATCGCAACGAACCTGCGGCATGTTCCGTCGTCCTTTGGCTGCGCTGTGCAGGTCGATGATGGCGTCGCTGTCTTCGACCAGGTGCGTCCAGACTTGATGGGCGACTCGCCGTGTTGTCGACCCACCCGGGTCGCCTGGAAATTGTCGGTTGAGGTCCCTTCCGTCTGGGAAGTACCTCGATTTCATGCGGTAGCCGGGGAGGTTCACGATGGGAACGATGCGCAGCGTGCCGGCGAGGCTTTTGGGGTCGAGGGGCTTTCCCTCATCCGTGAAGGCATTGCTCAGGAGGTGAGTGCAAGCGGAGGGGCCGGTCAATTCATCGCCGTGGATGCCGCCAATGACCGTGATGCAAGGACCCGGTCTTGAACCGTGAATGATGGTCACCGGGATGGGCCACGCATCACCAAGGCTGACGTTGAGCAAAGGAAGGTGCACGGTTCGAAGTGTCCCTGGTTTGATGCGCTTTCGGTAGAACCGGATATCGCCCCATTCGGAGGTCCGGTCCCATTCAGGCCGGTCTTCGGTTTGATGTTCCTTCATGGCCTCTTCGATGGCCATTCGGCGTCGTTTGGGGAGTTCATGTGCCACGCGCACCTTGCGGACGGTTTTCTTCTTCCGCCCGCTCATGCATTTCCCACGCCCCTGCCCGTCATCAACGCTCCGTTTTTCCTAGTGGGAAGAACCATGAATCGTGTCGTGGGTTTGTAATCCATGAGTGAACTCGGTGTGCAACGAACCTACGCTCCCACTTCGATTTGTTTTGGCTGCGGCCCAGCCAACGAACATGGTCTGCAGATCGATTCATTCCGAACAGCTGACGGCCTGACCATGGACTTCATGCCAGCCGACCACCATCAGGCGTTCCCTGGCATGATCAACGGCGGCATCATCGGAACACTGCTCGACTGTCATGGGAATTGGGCTGCTGCCATTGCGCTCATGGATGCACAAGGCCTTGATGAGCCACCTTGCACCGTAACGGCTTCCTACGATGTCCAACTTCGTCGCCCTACGCCTCACGGTGCGACCTTGACGGTGAACGCCACGCCAACCGAGGTGCTGGACGACAGGGTTCGGGTCGCACTGACCTTGGAGGCTGAAGGCAAGGTGTGTGCCACGGGGAGCGGCCTCTTCGTGGCTGTGAAGGAAGGGCACCCCGCCTATCATCGATGGTCCTGAGGCCGTGGCATGCCTCGACCATCGGCTCAGCAACAGCATGAACTGGATGCGCTGCAGGTGGAGGTGCTGGCGGAGATGACGGCCATCGGAATGCTGGACGAGGATGGTCGCCGACGTTTGGACGCCGTTCCGCTGGGTGTTTTGCGGTCGAACGCCACACAACGCCACGGCGTGACGCGCTGGAGCAGGGACGGACAAGGCCATCTGAGGGTCGATGTGGTCGACTTGAATCCTCATCTACTCAACGATAACTGGCGAGACTATGCAGCCTTCGTGCTGTTCCATGAATACCTCCATGTTTTGGGCCATCGCGCTCACGACCGCACCTTCAGGGCCTTGGAAGCGCGTTGGCCTCACACGACAGCGGCGGCTCGTGGAAAAGCGTTCACGCACGCAAGAAGGCTTGCGAGGGCCTCATGGCATTGGGTGTGCCAGACCTGCGACGAGCGCTACCCTCGGCAGCGAAAAGGCAGCGGGCGGTACATGTGCAGGCGGTGCAAAACGGTGCTCAAGGACGTGCCCAGCCGGGACATTGAATGAAATACTGCGACTTGACCCTCCGACCGATGAAGCAGGTGCCGGCTCACCCCGTCCGATGCGCCGTGTTCGTTGCGTGCCTGCTGACGCTGTTGGCTCATCCGTTCGTTCCGGCCGCTTCTGCTGGTTTGACCGAAGACGAAGGAGACCTGTTCTTATCCTGCCTGGCCGACAACGATTGTGTCCTTTCACCCACGCCTGTTGGTGAGGAACAGGTCTCGGACCAGACCTTTGCCAACATCGTGCAGCCCGAAACCGTCGTCTTTGAATTCATCATGAGCCCAGGCCAAGACCACATTGCCCTCCTGCCCGAATTCATGGATGCCCTCGAAATTGATTTCAAACATCAGACCGAAGCAGGGAGCTTGTTTCGTCCAGCGATGGATGTTCGATTGATCCTCGGTGAGAACGTCAACGAGTGGTCCTTTGAAGCAAGCACGCTTCCTGAGGTTGCAGCCACACCGTACATGCTGGAGGACGAGCCTCTCGACACGTCGGCTGGCAGGGTGCTGTGGGAGGATGAGAGCGTCCGATTGCTGATCACGGTGACCCTTGATCGGCCAGGCACGTGGTCGTTGAACATGCGAGGTGCCTCGTTTCTTCAACTGGACATCCCGTGGTCGATGAACGCAGCGGAAGTGAACATGGACGAGCCCTCATCCCGGACGCAGCCGGTCTCCACGGCCTTTGAAGACCTTCACCGAGGTGCATTGGTTGGTGCCGACCACGATTGTTGGGCTTTTGAGGTTGAAGATCACGAAGTGCTCCGATTGCTGGTGGAGTGGGAACTTGTTCCCATCGAAATTGAGCAACCACATCCGATTCCTGATTTGATCACGGCGGCTGGACGGCTCTCACCCACCCCCGAGGTCGTGGTCGACGATGACGGTGAATCCCTGCGCATCACCTACCGCTGGCGAGCCCTTCCAACCGGCGACTACACGTTGTGCATGCACGGTTCACCCGACAAAATCCAACCCTACACGTGGACGGGTGTCTTCGGTTACGAAGGAACAGGTCCGACCGATCCCACGGAGTTCACCTCAGCAAGCTACTACCCGCAAGGAGCAGCCCTCGTTGGAAACATCGACGAGCCCTTGGAGTTGAACGACCAAGGCGTCGGTCTGTTGTTGGTGTCGCTTCTGATGCTCGGCGTGTTCATGTTTGTCGCCTTTCGACCGACGACCGCTTACGCTGTTCGATTCGGCTTGTTCGTGCCGGGCGTTCTGTTGCTGGTTGTCGGCGGCGTTCTCAACCCCGCTGCGGCCATGTTCAATCAGGTTCAACACCCTGAGGAGATCACCGTTGATGAGCTCATCGACATGCGGCTTCAGCAACTTTGGGATGTCTCAGCGGAAGGTGTGCCCGAGCAAACGCTTGCGACCCACACGGGCGCGACGTTGGGTATGTTGGAGGGGGAACGCCTTCGCCTCAAACTTGACATCGGCCAAGCCATTCCCCTCGAGGATGGTCGATGGCAACTCGTGGTTCCTGAACTGGATTCGCTGCGTTTGGACCAGGCCATCTTCGGCCAAGTGGCTGAAGGTGAGACCTACACCACGCAGGAAGGAATGCTCGAAGCGCAAACCGTCCGATTCATTCTTCTTGCAAGCCGGGCGTTGCTGCTCGACCTCATGATGCTCGAGGCGCTGCTGGTGGTGGATGACGCTCCTTCATCGTCTGTCTTTCACATCGATACTGAGATGGTCGCCGCTCCGGCAAGCGGCTCGCTTTCAGCACCTGCCTGGGCCACCCGGCCCTCAACGGTCGACGCGAACGACTGGGTTCGGCTTCAAACGGCCCTGTTCCCCGAGCGCATTACCATCTCGCTGTGCGATTGTGATCTTGATTTGCTCGATGTGAATTTCATTCCACCCAACGGCTTCGACAGCAGGGACGTCCTTCCTTCATGGGGGATTGAGAGCGCCGATGGATTCGTTCCGTACGGTGGAGGGTTGATGTTGGTCGGTCTGAGCCTTGGGTTGTTGGCCACGTGGATGGAAGTCCAACGCAAGTCAAGGGCAGAAGCCCTGGCTCGTGATTATGCTCCCGAGTCCAACCAATGGACCTGATCAGTTGCCTTCGGTTTTCTCGAGTTGGTCGCTGACCGCCTTCGCTGTGTCCGCTTCCGTCATGTTGGCGGCTTTGGCGGCGGCCTCAATGGATTTGGCTTCATCAGCTGTGATTTCTCCATCGGCAGCAGCGGATTTGATGGCGGCCTTGACGTTCAAATCAGCAGCTTCTTGGTCGCTGATGCCGAGCGCTGCCTGGAAGGATTTGAGTTCCTTGAGTTCAGCTTCCGTGATCACACCATCCTCCCACGCCGACTCGTAGGCGTGGACCAAGAATTCCTTGTAGGCTTCTTGGTTGAGAAGAACATCCCGAATCAAGCCAGTATCAACGCCCTGGTCGTTGTTGACCATGTCGAGGAGGGCGATGGAGCGACGCACCTCTTTGACGGCCATGTCTTTGAGTCCGTGGCCTGCCCATACTGCTCCTGCGGCGACAACAGCCGCTGCAAACCAGCGCATGATGTCGGGGTCGACGAGGTTGCCCGGCTCGACGAGGTGAAAGATGCCCAACACAGCCATGGCGGCACCGCACATGACCTCGACCCAATCATTGAGATCGGGTTCGTCATCAAACACCGAAAGTCGTTCTTCGACCATGGCATCTCGTTCGTCGCTCATGCATTGACCACGCACAGGTGGGACTTCTAAGTGTCGGCAATGAACGCGGGGCGTTGTCCTTTTGAACCGCTGCCCGATATGAGGCGATATGGAGGTGGCAGAACGAGCGGTTTCATCGCTGGATTTGCCAGCCCGCTTCACGAAGTTCCTGACGCAAGCGTGGGGGATTCAACAACTCCATCCACCACAGGCTGAAGCCGCCCCGTCCATCCTTGCCGGTGACAACACCTTGGTGGCGATCCCGACGGCTTCAGGAAAGTCACTTCTTGCCTACATGGGCATGGTCAAGCGGATTTCCGAGGGCCATTCACGCTCAAAGGCCATTTACATCGTGCCCCTGAAGGCGCTGGCGATGGAGAAGTACGAGGATTTGAGCGCCATCGCTGGAGCGATGGGTTGGTCCGTGGGGCTGGGCATTGGCGATGCAACAGCGGAGGCCAAGAACATCGATGAATGCAACATCCTGGTGTGCACCTCTGAGAAACTGGATTCCCTTCTCCGCCACCGTGCGGAACTGGTGTCAGACGTGTGCTGCGTCGTTGCGGATGAGTTTCACCTGATGAACGACGGGACCCGTGGTCCAACGTTGGAAATTAATCTGACCCGCCTTCGTCACATCAAGCCCGATGCGCAAATCATTGCGCTCTCGGCCACGGTTGGCAATTCACCGGACCTCGCTTCGTGGCTTGATGCGACGTTGATTCAGTCCGACTGGCGCCCGGTCGCCCTTGAGTACGCTACGTTTCACGATTTTCATATTGAACCGCGCAAAATCCAATCCCCGGGTGACGATGGTGATCATGGGAAATTGAGCCCTCCACGGGACCTTGAGGGGTTGAAGAGTCATCCGGTGTGGAGCGTTGTGGACGACGGCCTGACGCAAGGTGCACAAGTGTTGATGTTCGTGGGCACACGGAGAAGCGCTCAATCCGAGGCCAAGAATTTGGCGAAACGGGTTCGCAAACGCCTCGAGAAAGAAAACCCGGAGCGCCTATCCGCTCTCAAGGAACTGGCTGAGAAGTTGACCGGCCGAAGCCAATCCAATCTCGCCGAGCAGTTGGCCACTTGCCTCTCTTCTGGGGTTGGCTTTCACCACGCAGGCCTCACCAATGCCCAGCGGAAGGACGTGGAAGCGGCGTTCAAAGACGGCCTGCTGGTGGCGCTCACCGCCACGCCAACCTTGGCTGCAGGCGTGAACCTCCCAGCCAGACGCGTGCTGGTGCGAGACCTCAAGCGGTGGGACGACGGGATGAGTCGCCCGTTACCTGTCATGGAAGTCCGTCAGATGCTCGGTCGTGCGGGGCGGCCAAAGTACGACACCAAAGGAGAAGCGTGGGTCTACTGCAAGGGCACGGACGGATGGGAAGTCGCCGACGCAGTGTCGGATCGGTACTTCTTTGGCCCCATCGAAGACATCTCTTCCAAATTGGCTTCCGAACCTGCGCTTCGGATGCACGTCCTTGCCAGCATTGCCACGGGGGGCCTCGTCCACAAGGGATCGATTGAGCACTTCTTTTCATCCACGTTTCTCGGAGCCTCCATGCCCCCTTCCCAACTCAGGGAGCGGCTCACGAGCATGCTTGACTGGCTGGTTGAGGAGCGATTTGTCAGACGATGCGGCCCCGATGAGCACTTCACGCCCTCATGGGCCAATGCTTCCGTTGATGAGGATGAGGCGTGGGATGACACCGTTCCAACATGGGCCACCAGCGCCCATCACACGCAAGGCGTGTCCTGGGAACCTGAACGGCCTGGAGCCAAGCCTCTCACACGTGCAAGCAGCGCCCATCCAACGCCTTCTTTCGGTTTTTCGAGGGCGACTTCACTCGAACAAACGGGTGGTTGGGTTCAACCGGTCGCTGAAGACGGCCCCGACATGCGCTACGAGGCGACGGCCATGGGTGAGCGAGTGACCCAATTGTACCTCGACCCGCTCTCGGCTTCCATTCTTCGGCGTGGGCTTCGCAGGGCTGTCAGGCGTTGTGTTCGAAAGGATGCACCTGTCTCTGATTTTGGGTTCCTGCATCTGGCGGTTGCCACCCCAGATTTTGTCTCGCTCTGGGCAAAATCAGCCGACTTTGAAGTCAACTCGCCCACGTGGTTGAAGGCCAATGCAACGGAAGATGAACTCCTCGTTGAGCCGGGCTATGCTGAGGCGATGCTGAGCGACATCAAGTCGGCTTGGATGGTTGAAGAATGGACCGAAGAGACCACGTTGAGGCAACTGGAGAAGGAGTTGGATGTTCTCCCAGGGGACGTTCATCATCGAATCGATTTGATGGGCTGGCTCTTGGCGGGAGCTCAACAAGTCTTGCTGACCGATGACGTGTTTGCTGACGAGCACCTCCCTGTCGTCGCAGACCTCGTCCAGCGCATCAGTACCCTCCAGCAACGCGTCCGACACGGGTGCAAGACCGATCTCTTGCAACTTGTCAACATTCGCCATGTCGGACGGCAACGTGCTCGCGAACTGGCAGCGTTAGGCCTGCGAGAACCGAACGATGTGCTCCGCATGTCGTCCAAGCAACGATCCACGCTTCTCGCTCAGCGTGGGTGGGGGCCGGTGCTTTTGGACAAAATTTTCACTGAAATTGAGCGGGTGTTGAAACGGACAACAGGCACCTCCAAACCATCCGGAAGGGGTGACGATGCTCCGCTTGAAGGCGAACGCTCTGAGCATGATTGAAAGCGTTGAACCTGCTGGACTTGCTGATGAGCCCCTCTCCGTTTCCTCTTGCCAACGTTCAGCTCAACGGGGAAGGTCCAAAGGAAGCCATTGACCGTTTTCTCAACCACCGCCCCTCCGAACGGTGGGTGTTGTTGGGTGGCCATGCTGCGCAGGGTATGGACCAGTTGTGGGCGGCTTGGATTCAAGCCACACGCAATGAATTGAGAGGCGCCATGGTGGCTCGGAGCATTGACGCAGAGTTCCTTCGATACCTCGCCGGGACTCACCACATTTCGGAAGCCTTCGCCCGTGCAGGCCTTCAACCGGGTCAGCAGGACGCTTGGGTTGTGTACCTCCCTGAGGCCAAGGGCGTGGCCAATGATTTGGGTCATGTCCAACCTGTCGCCATCCTGCCTGCGTCGTTTCAAGATGATGTCAACACCCTCTGTTCGCTGCTGGTTTGGCTGCCACAGGATGTTGAAGCATCTTATTCTATAGAGGGTGCAAGCATGTTGGGGGTCGACGTTGAAGGCTGGCCGAAGGACAGGGAAGAGGAAGCCTTGGTGGCTCACATCTTGATGGCGGACGACCAAAGTTCCTCGCACCGATGATGGGAGGGTTGAAAGGCTCCTTCGTTGTCCAAAGCCCATGGTCATGGCAGCGAAGCAAAATGACGGGCACCGACCGACATCGGGGCGATACCTCGACCAAGAAAAAGTTCGGAAGGCACTTGACGCAGCCACCGCCCACGGGGCGAGTTATGCAGAGGTCCGTGTCGTTGCGTTGACCGAATCAACGGTGGCCATGCGCGACGGCGTGCTCGAACGAGCCATTCCCGGGCAGGAACTTGGCATGACGCTTCGTGTGCTTGCCGACGGCGCATGGGGCGTCCATTCGACGACGGACATCGCCTCGCTTGCCGACCAAATCGAATCCACCACACGGCTGGCGAAGGCCGTTGCAAAGCGCCGTTCGCCTGGCGAACGGCCCAAAGCCCTGGCAGAAGTCCCGATCATCGAAGACGAAACCCACTGGCGTTCAGTCCTCGACGTCCGTCATACCGAGCTTGACGAAAAAATGAACCTCATGAACGACCTCTACAAGGGTGCGACCGGTCACGACGATGTCGTCTCCGTACGCACCGGTTGGAGCGACGAACACATCCACACCGAACTCATGACCACCGAGGGCATGGACCGCGTGTGGTCCTTCCAACGCTCCCTCATTCACGGAATGGTCACCGCCCGAAGAGACGGTGAAGTGGTCTCCTACCGAACCCGACATGGGGGCCAAGGTGGCCTGGAAGTGATTCATGGCTGCGACCTTGTTGAACTGGGCGAAGCAGCACAGCGAGCTGCGCTCCGACTGCTGGATGCTGAACGTGCACCTTCCGGTAAACTCCCGCTCATTGCGGACAAGGATCTCACCGGGGTCTACATTCACGAAGCCTTGGGCCATCCGTGCGAGGCCGATTTGGTGGCAGCGGGCGATTCTTGTTTGGATGGAAAACTCGGGCAAAAGATTGGCAACGAATTGGTCACCGTGGTCGATGACCCCACCATGATGGGTGGTTATGGCGCCTATCCCGTGGACGATGAAGGCGTGAACACCCGAGAAAAAGTCCTCATCAAAAACGGCGTGCTGACCGAGTACCTCAATCACAGGGAAACGGCCCATCACTTCGATGTTGACCCCAACGGAGGTGCACGAGCCCAAGACGGCCTCCATCACCCCCTTGTTCGAATGAGCAACACCATGATTCAGGGCGGCACCCATGCTGACATTGACGAACTGATGGAAGACATTCAGTACGGCGTCTATGCCTGCGGAACCCGTGGCGGGCAAGTGGACACCGGCCGAGGTTCGTTCCAATTTGCCGCCCAAGAAGCATGGCTCATCGAGAACGGCGAGTTGACGCGTCCGCTCAAGGATGTCAGCGTCAGTGGATTGACCCTTGAAATTCTCAACAACGTCAACGGTTTGACTCGAGACGCGTCCTTGGCGTCGCCAGGGTTCTGTGGAAAGGGGCAAACCGTCCCCGTCGGCGACGGCGGCCCCGTCATGCGAATCAGCGAAGCCTTGGTGGGATGACATGCTTCCCGACGGCGCCGAAGACCGCCTGTTGGCGAATGCCAACATCATCGCAGATGCCTGCAGGGCAAGCGGCATCCAGCAGTGGGATTTGGTCGGCTTCCAATCCTACGGCCAGCAACTCGACATTGAGGCAGGAAAGATCACCATGGCCGCAGGCGGTGGAGAAGGAGGCTTTGGTGTCCGTGTGGTTGACAGTGGCCGATTCGGTTTCGCCCACCTCGTTGATGTTGCTGGTGCCGAACGTGCGGTCAATCAGGCGGTGGCGATTGCCAAAAAATCACCGTCCATCGAGGGCTTCGTGCTTCCATCGGAGCAACCGGCCGAACACGTAGGAGGGCGTTTTGATGCATCGTTGTTGGACCTCACTCCTGAAGACCTCCTGGAGCAAGCGGACACCATTCTCTCTGCGGTTCACTCTCTCGATGAACGAGCCGTGGTCACCGGTGGTGGCCTCGGTATTTCTGCCACGGCAGGGTGCATGATGAACAGCGAAGGTGTGCTGTCCACGGGAATGACCACCTCCCACGGTCTGGGCATTCAGGTGAGCCTTGATGTCAACGGTGAATTGACCAGCTCGTACCAGGGTGCCTCGAGCCGCACCAAGCTTCAGGAAGTCCCCGATTGTGTTGAACGCGCCGTTCACTGGGCGCAAGTAACTCAAAACCCACTTCAAGTTGAAAGCGAGGCTGTCGATGCCCCGGTCCTCATGACGAGCGAGGGGTTCTCTCCGTTGTTTTCGATGGTGGTTCCACCGGCCATGACCGGGGAAAAAATGGTTCGAAAGGAGTCCTTCTGGTCCGAAAACCTGGGAAAGCAGGTTATCAACTCCACGCTGTCCCTGCACGACAACGGCCTGCTTGAAGGCGGTATGTCCTCGGGTTCAAGGGATGCAGAAGGCGTGCCTCGTCAACATCGTGCACTGGTCGAGGACGGTCGGCTTTGCAACATGCTGTGGTCCACTCGAGATGCTGCGCAACAGGTGGCGGAAGGCCGGATCGAGGCGGCTGCTTCGACCGGTTCGGCGAGTTCGGGCGGTCATCAAGCCCCACCTTCGACAGGGTGCACCGAGTTGTTCCTCACCTCGACCGAAGCACCACGTTCCATGGAGGCTTTGCTGGCTCACATGGGGGACGGCTACGTGGTCAACAGCGTCATGGGTGCGCACACCGCCAATCCCAGCAGCGGCGACTTTTCGGTCACCTCGAGTTCCATCCTCAAGGTCGAAAACGGTGAAATCATTGGCTCACTCAAGCAAGCAGGACTCTCTGGCAACCTTGCGAAAGCGCTCAACGGGGCCGTCCACCTTGGGGCGGATGTCCGACGACAAGGCTCGTATTCATCGGGGAGCATGCACTTGCCCGACGACCTGCTCATGGACGGCTTGCGCGTGAACCCAGCATGAGTCGCCCGTTCTTTGCCACGGCATTCTTTATGTCCTGTCGTCGTTGGTGATGTGTCCCATGGAGGTCAAGGGAGTGTCCAATCTTAACCAACCCGCACGAAAGCCCGCCGCCTGTTCTCCGTACAGGCCACGAACAACAACGCCTGTCGGGGTGATTCGACGTGGCTGAAGAGAAATATGCCGATTATGTCCAGGCCGTACTCAAGGAGTGCCCCGATGCCAAACCATCCGATGTAGCGGAGGCCTTTGCCAAGTACGAAGAGGAATTCTATATTCCACCTCAGGACGCCATGCGCTCGGTGCTTCGCCGTTTCCAAAGCGGCACTTCACCAACACCCGCTTCAGGCGGGAGTCAACAAGCTCGAACCACCAAGAAGGTCGCGGGTCTTTCCGAATTGTCGGGAACAGACCGTGATGTGGAAATTGAGGTGGCCATCGTATCACACAACATCCGGGACCAGATGATTCGCGGTGATGAAAAGCAGATCGCCTTCGGTATGCTTGAGGACAACCCTTGGGAAGAAAACGGTCAGCGAACCCGTTGGGATTACAAGGACTGGGGTCCACATGCCAACCTCGCTGCCGGCAGCATTGTCCGGATCGAAGGAGCCAGCGTCAACGAGTACAACGGAAAAATGTCGTTGAACATCAACCAGTCCACTCGTATCGTCGTTCTCAAAGAGGGCGTAGCAACACCCGTGTCATCCAACGATCCCATCGACATCAACGACGTTCCAAAAGAAGGTTACATCTGTGTGGTTGGCCGGGTTTTGGCCAGCCGCCCAGACCAAATCCATCGAAAGGATGGCTCCGGTTCCATTGATGTGGTGAGGGGCCGCCTGGCCGACGACACCGGCACCATCGGTTTCCTCTCCTGGGAGCCGTTTGACCATGAAGTCGGTACGCTGTTGAAAATCGACGGCGCTCAAGTCCGAAGTTTCCGAGATACGCCCGAGCTGAATTTCGGGAGAACCACCCGAATCGAGGTGTTTCACGACGCCAATTTCGCTGACTTGGAAACCCTTGCAGCAAGCACACTCACCACGGTCGCTGCTTTGCGGGATGGTTCCAGGGACGTTGACGCAGTGGTCCAAATCACGGAGATCACCAAGCGTACGTTCAATCGAGACGGGGAAGAGAAATTCCTCTGGTCGGGGCAAATCGCAGACCCCACCGGTCGATGCCGTATCAGCATCTGGGATGCTCTCCCCTTCGAGGAGGGCGACCTTCCCGTCACCGTTCAGGTCAAGGGCGCCCGTGTTCGTGCCTGGCAAGGTATCCCCGACATCACGGTGGACAACACTGACCAACTCACGGTATTGGAAAACCCGCCTTGGGATGCCGGGATGGATCTGACCAACCACGCCGTTGATGTGAGTCTAACCGATGTCGTCGCAGGGCCGAGTCGTGTGGGCATGAAGACCCACGGCATGCTGGTCAGCGTCCGAGAGGATTCTGGCTTCATTCTGCGATGCACGGAGTGCCGTCGTGTGCTTCGTGATGGCGCATGTTTCGACCATGGTGCGAACGAAGGCAACGAGGATGTACGCCTTCGACTTGTCGTCGACCACGAGGGTGCCACGGCGGCCGTGCTGGTCAACAAAGATGCCTCTCTGGCTGCATTGGGAATGTCGGAGGATGGCATGCGTGCCAAGGTGGAGGAGCTTGGCGACCTCGGCTTCGTACAGCACGTGAGGGAGCGAATGCTTGGACGGAAGATCTCGGTCTCCGGGCGCAGTATCGTGGACGACCAAGGCGCCATGGTTCTCGCAGATGGATTTGAGATCGAAGAGCACGATGCGCAGATGCGTGCAAGTGAGTTGCGAGCTCAGTGGGGGTGGGCCTGATGGAGCGTGCAAGAATCGCTCGCCAGCCAGCCCATTTGTTGTTGGCGTCCGAATTTGGCAGCGCCACCCTCAACGAGAAAGGCTCCGGTGAATACGACCCTTCCTTCGTCATCACCAAACTCGGTGCCAAAGTCAACAGGATCGTCGCCGCAGGTTTGTTGGAGCGCCTTGAACTTCGGGAAACGAGCAACGGCTCATCGCTCTACCAAGGCCAACTTCGCGACCCTACCGGGCTCCACTACTTCTCCATCGGCGAATACAACTCTGAGATGATGCAGGAACTTGCACACCAGTGGACGGAGCGCTTGGACGACGGTGAACCTTTGTTGGTCATGATGACGTCCAAGACCCGTTGGTACCAGACCGATGAAGGGGCCGTCTACACATCGCTGCGTCCTGAAGAGGCCTGCGTGGTGAACCGTGAAGTCTACGCCAACTGGCTGCTTGACGCCTGTGAAGCCACCATGATGCGGATGAACCAGTTCACGTCATCGCTTGAAGTGGAACCAACCTTGGATGCTTACGGAAGAGCGGGATTGCCCACCAGCCTCCTTGCTGCGCGCAACCATTACGGCGAGGTTGACTTGGAACCCTTCAAACTCAATTTGATGCAAGCGCTGGACATCGCAGAGGGTCGAATCGAGGCGGCAACCACTCCACCTCCGATGATGTCGCTTCCAGATGGAGGCGATGGTGACGCTGAGTCAACCTCCGGTGGAGACCAAGACGTTCAGGCGTTCCTGCTGCAGGCCATTGGCCATCTTGACCAGGGTGAGGGCGTGACGTTCGACACCTTGCTCAAGAACGCCGTAGCACGAGGTTTTGTCCGAGAGGTTGCAGAGGCCAAGCTGGACGATATGCTTGATGCAGGTACGTTGGAGGAGCCACGCTTTGGATGGTTCCGACTCGCCGCTCAGTGAGGCATCCACCTCCAACACATTCAAGTCCTTCTCGCATTGTGGAAGGGACAGGGCTCCAACATGGCTGGAATGGATTTCTTTATTCGACCCGCAACCGGTACCTCGAGTTCAGACTGGGTGCGCATTGCAAACGCTGACATCAAGGTTCGAATGACACGACGATTGACCCGAACGGTGGTTCGCGGCCAGGAGGGCGACGACCTTCACGACGAGGGCTCCGAATCCACGCTCTACACGATTCGAGGCGAGCTCACCATCGACGAATACAAGCGAATCGTTGCCATGTTCCGCACCGGGCAACCCTACATTCACGATCCTTTCGAAGAGCGAGATGTCAAGGTCATCTTCGCCGTGATGGAATACGACAGCACCAACGAAGGGTTCCACTTTGAACTGCTCGAAGACGTGATTTGAGGGGGCGCCAGGCATGAGGAAGCTTGACGAAAAGCGTGAACTCCTCTACGTGATCCGTACCATGGATGTCTTGATGTCCTCCGGCGTCGGTCTTGAAGCCGCCATTCACACCATTGGCAAGGGCGGTTATGGCATCATCTCAGAGGACTTTTCGTCGATGATGAAGCGATTACGAAAAGGATCCGGCGGTGGGCTCGACAAGGAACTCAAAGGGATGATGAAAAAAGCAGAGTCAGCGGGCTACAAGCGATTGTTGAACACCCTTTACACGAACGTCACGCAGAACACCGATCTGGTGGAGACGCTGAAAAAGCAGGGGGCTCGTATCGAAGAAGAGCGGACGGCGGACGTAGAAAAGTACATCGAGGAACTTGGTGGTGTTCCAGAAACCCTGCTTTCCATCGGGATGATTGGGCCGATTATTCTCTCCATTGTCGGCCTTGTCCCGCAATTGATGTCAGGTGATTTGGGTGCCTTCATGTCGCTTCCCGATTCCTCCACCATCAACGCAGTGGTCAACATGGGGCTGTTCGTGACCTTGCTGGCGATGGCCGCTGTGGGGATCAAGGCCCACACCAAGGACCCAGGACTGTGAGGTGAGATGGTGATTTTCGGTCTTCTCGAATCCTTCAACGACTCACCGTTGTTGTTGTACCTCGGCGTGATCTCCATCGCTTGCATTGGTGGCGGGATTCCACCCATGCTCGAGCGACGCCGTCGCCGTTCCATCGAGAACCAACTCCCAACGTTCCTTGAAGCGCTCTCGGACTCTGTCGGTGCCGGTCGTGGCCTGCAGGAAGCCATGATGGAACAATCCGAGTCCAACGACGGCCTTCTGGCAAAATTACTCTCAGAGACGTTGAAAGAAGCCCACGCCTCATCGTTCGAAGCCAGCCTCCAAGCCTTTGCAGCAAAGACACGCTCGGCGCAGGTCCAGCGCGTGATGATGCTCATCGAAACAGCGATTCAACAGGATTCATCCCTCCGAGACATCCTGACCGACCTCAGCCGAGATTACGAGCGGTTGAACGATTTGATGAACCAGCGAGAAACCGAACTCTCGGGTCGTGGCATGCTCATCATCATCTTTGTAAGCGTTGGCTTACCTGTTCTCATCGCCTTCATTGTCGGCCTGTTTGCACCGGCCAACAAAGGGTTTCAAATCACCGCCTTCAATCAGACGTTCAGCTTATTTTTCGCCGCCGCTTCTGCGGTTGCCGTTGGTGTCTCCGGCCGCATGATGGGCCGCCTCAAGGACACCCTCTGGTGGCTGCCCATGTGGATGGCGATTTCCATGGGCCTCTATTTGGGGGCCGTCAAAGCTGTTGGAGGTTGAAGCATGTCAGAACAAATTCTCGAGCAATACGGTCGCGTCACGATTTACACCGAAGCCAATCACCCGTCGCCCATCTACCACGTGGATGGCGACATTCAGCCGAATCCTTACGGAGATTTGGCTGCGTTGTTCGAAGACGATGCGCTTGAAGAAGTGATGTACAACGGTGGAACGCAGTGCGTGAAAGTGGCGCACCGAAACCACGGCATGTGTCGAACCAACATTTGGATTGACGATGAATCAGGCCTTCAAATCGCCAAAAACATCGCATCGTTCACCAACGTCCCACTGGGCGATGGCCCCGGCCTTGTCCCCATCTTTGACGGTCGCCTACCCGACGGTTCCCGTGTCAACGGCACCATCCCTCCAGTTTCACCCGACGGCCCCACCTTGACCATCCGTAAATTCAAGGAAGACCCGTTGACGATGATCGATCTCGTGAATTTCGGTACCGTGAACGCTCGCCTGGCCGCTATGATGTGGGTGTGGATTGAGGGCCTTGATAGCCGGCCAGCCAACTTTGTCATCGCTGGCGGAACCGGTTCAGGTAAAACCACGACGCTGAACTGTTTGGGCATGTACATTCCATGGTCCCGTCGTTTGCTGACGGTGGAAGACAACGCTGAATTGCAGGTCTACCATGACCCTTGGTTGCGCATGGAGACCCGACGTGAGCGACCCGATGGTACTCCTGAGGTGGACATGAACGACTGCCTCAAGTCAAGCCTGCGTATGCGACCCGACCGCATCATCGTCGGTGAGGTGCGTGGTCCGGAATGTGCGACCTTGCTCACCGCCATGAACACGGGTCATGACGGTTCGTTTGGTTCCCTTCACGCCAACACGGCGCAGGAGACCGTGACACGTATGATCAACCCGCCAATGAGCGTCCCTCCCATCATGCTCAGCGGACTTGATTTGATCATCATCCAAGCCCGTCTTCACGTCAACGGGAAGACCGCTCGAAAAATCACCGAAGTGGCAGAAGTCGCCGGTATGGAGGGCGACAAGCCTCGGTTGAACGCCATTTGGAAGTACAATGCTGCGACCGACCAAATCGAGGAGACGGGTATCCCCTCGAAGTTGCGCGAGACCATCTGCAACGCAGCAGGTGTCACCCCCGACGTCTTTGAGCGCCACGTCGCACAGCGTCAGGCCATCATTGAGGACCTGTGTCAGCGCGGTATCTCTGACATCCAAACCGTCACTTCTGTGGTTCAGAACTTCTACGCACAACAGCACTGATCCGTCCATCAATGCGGGACGTGGTTCCGTACCGGCGAAGGTACCAAAGAGCGAAATCAGCCGTTGAGCCGGTTCAACAACTCGTCAACCCGGTCGATTTTCCCTCGGACACGTGCGATGTTATCCGAGGCGTCCGAAACAGACTCTGCAACGGCTTCCTCTTCTTCTTGGACGGCGCCAGGAGCGGGTTTGAAACTCGCCGCCAGCGACTTGAGTTCGGTCACGATGGCGTCGACCTCGGTTTCGGTCACCAGAACACCCGGTGCAATGCGTGGAATCTCGCTGGGTGAGAGGTAGCCAAGTTCAGCTCCCAAGATGCCTGCGCAAGCAAGGATTCGAGGTCGCAGGGTGCTGGTATTGACCTCATAGCCCTTGGATTCAAGGAAGCGAATGACCAACGCCTGTTGGGCTTCATCAAAGCCTTCTTCACCGGATTCAAGGATGGTTTGAACAAGTTCCTCAAACGAAGCAATGTTTCGCTCAAGGCGTTCAATGGTCATTCGTTCGGCCGCCGCCATGTGCACAGCGCCTCGGTGAAGGATGCGCATCATGCGTTGGCGACGTTGCACGACGGGGTCGTGAAGCGCTTGCGATTCTGCAATTTCGATGTGAAGGTCGAACAGGGCATGGAGTCGCCCAGAGACGCTGGGCACCCGAAGGTCAAGGTCGAGGTCTCGTCCTTCTTGCTCAAAAGCCATTCTCGCCTTCACCACGTCCGTGGGATGAAGCGCAAGGATGTTCTCGAGGCGATCTCGCAGCGTGCTACGAACTTCCTCAAATCGGCGGAGGGCCTCACGTTCCGTCCATGATTGCGGCATGGCCGTCGCTGCGGTGGTTTCGTGTTGCACACGATAGTCGAGTTCCATGATCATCGTTGCCACCGCCTGGTGGACAGCAGGGATGTCGGTCGAGAAACCCTGTCCTCGAAGCGAGTGAATGAACGCCTCCATGTCGGCTTGGTTGGTGGTCGAACTGACCATCAAGAAATCACGGGCAAAGGCCTGGACTTCAGCCGCTCGCTCCCGGAGTTCCATGAGGGCCGTCTCGGTCTCAAGGCTGTGCGTTTCAGTCGTACCTGTATGCTGAATCATGGGTGGGACCGTTGATGTCGATGCTTCTTCTTGGCGCAGTTGTTGCTCAACCACGGCGTCCACGGTTGACTGCGATGCATCGTGGCCAATGGTGGTCAACGTTTCACGAAGTTCCGTTTCATCTTCAAAGGACCATCCCTCTTCGTGTTCGTCAACAAAGGAAGCCACGGTGGACTCCACCGTGGCTGGTGCAGAGCGGGGTGCGGCTGGGGCAGCGGAAGGCAATCGTACCGGGCCACGTGGTCGGCGCAGGCTCTTTTTCACCTTGCCCCAGGCGTTTTCTTGCGAGGCAAGGACACCGGCGACACGGGCGAGCAGGGTCTGTTTGTTGCCGGACAACGGGAGTTCGAGGTCTTTGCACATGGCATGAAGTTCGTCCCTCGTCATGTCGTCGAGTTTCTCAACGGCCATCGATTTTGGGTCATGGTTAAGGTGGAGGAACAACCGTTGCCTCCGAGCTTTGATGGAGCCCGATTTCTTGATGCCAAAGACACCCAAAATTTCTCCCAAATCACTGTTGGCAATGCTTCGCAGTCCTGCGGCTGAAAAATCCCAATCGGGGAAAATGAGGTGTTGAATCAAGCGTGCTCGGAGGGCTTCAACGGGTCCTGCTTTGGAAAGGCCGTGTTGTTGAGCCATGTCCTTGAGGCCGTCGAAGCGGGCTTGGTACAACTCTCCCAACATGGTAGATGTGTCCATCGTAGCCTCACCTCTACGGCTTTTGCCGCATTCAAAGCATATATGCCTTCGCAGTCCCAACAAGGAGGGGAAGGCGGTTCTTATGGGTCGTTGGATTCACGGAGTGAAGATTCACCGTCCAAATCCATGAGGCGCGGGCTGGGCTCTTTGAAACTCTCAGGCATCCCGGGAATGTTTCGGTTTGAGCCCTCGTGGTCCGTGGTCATCACGTTCAACAAATCCATGAATTCTTTCAGGAGAGTCACCATGCCCATGTGGCTGTTCTCGGGTTGAACGATGCGTTCACATGCCGCCGTCACGGTCCCCTCGGGATTCAGAGTCTCAATCAGCATTTCAACCCGTGGACCGCTACGGTACACGCCACGTTTCTTGTTGGGGTCGACCAGCGATGTGAGCAGGGTTTCGTCGCCTTCTTCGGAGGCCTTTTTGAGAAAGGTGCTGATCTTTCGTTGTTCAACGTAAGCGCCCACGATGGGCTGGAGTTCAGGCGACAAACTCTCCAGCAGCGTTGCTTCAAGCCGATAGGCCAATTCTGCACTGGGGTCGAGCATCTCCTTGATGCTGGCTTTGGGGAAGCCTTGTCGCCCCACGAGGAGGGTGAAGCCGTGGAGCGGTGGAGGGATAAATCGCTCACGATTGTTCTCGGTTTGGTCTCGTTGGAGTCCTAAGGTGTGGCGTCGCCCCTTCATCCGGTGCCCGGCATGAATAGCTCGTGGTACAATGAATCCGTCGATGTTCCCGTTCAAACGCTGCTCCTCAACCCACGGCCAGATGTCTTCCTCGTCCAATTCAGCCACGCTGTTGGTCGCCCCGAGACGTTCGACCATCGCCTCCATGGTTTCAAGTTCGAGGTCCGGGCGCATTCGCATCATTTGACGTCGCAGGAGTTCGTGATCACACAATATCCTAGCATGCTGCTCAAGGTACTCGGGCTTGTCGTCGGCCACGAGCACCCATGTTGGCTCCTTTCGAGGAAGCAATCCGGCAATGATGAGCCCCTCAACGTCTCGCTTGTGCCAATCAAAGGCACTCATAGCAACCAAATCGCCCGTGCCGTCCCGAAGGGTTTGGATGGCCGTTTCCATGTGGGGGAGTTGCTTGAGGAGGAGGTCCCGGTGTTTGCCGTGGGTGCTGACCGCACGCTCGATTTGGAGCCGAACGCCGTCGTTGCGGGAGGGCGTGGTGAGAATCACAAGACGCTCACTCGTTTCCATCGTTTCACCTCGGTGAGGGTCGCCCCTCACATGTCAAGGGCGTGGACGACCGGTTAAGAAGCCCACCCTCGTAGCATTGGTGTGCGCAGTGATGTTGAGACGCTGAGTTCGGCGTTGGAATCCATTCGCGATGAGGTCAATCAGGCCCTCAAGGACCTCATTGAGTCCGAAATTGAATCGGGTGCAGGCGAAGTCGCCGTTGAGGCAGGCCGCGTCCTGAATGCGGGCGGAAAACGGTTGCGCCCCATTCTGTTTCTCCTCGCGTATCAACTTGCAGGCGGAACCAACATCGATGATGTCATGCCCCTCGCTTTGGCGTTCGAATTGATTCACACCGCCACCCTGGTTCACGATGACATCAACGATGAAGCCCAACAACGACGCGGCATTCCGACCATTCATGCGCAGGCAGGTCAGGCCAAGGCGGTGATCGCCGGCGATTGGCTCTTTGTTCACGGATTTGCCCTCGGTGGTCGATACTCCGAGCAAATCGTGACGGTGATTGCCCGCTGCTGTGCCAACATCGCAGTTTCCGAATATCATCAACTCGACCACGTCCTCAACCTCGCCACCTCGCCCGAAGACTACCTTTCCATCGTGCGGGGCAAAACCGCAGGGCCGTTTGCTTCCGGCTGCTATGCAGCTGGTTTGGTGGCGGGCTTGGATGACGAGCATGCACGAGCGCTCGAACGGTTTGGCATGGAATTGGGCATTGCCTTCCAACTCGTGGACGACCTGCTCGACCTGAGAGGCGATGAGCGAATGGGTAAACCACGAGGTGCGGATGTGTATGAAGGGAAGATGACACTGCCACTGATTCATGCGCTTACCCTTTCGCATGGAGCGCACCGTACGCGCCTTTCCGAACTCATCGAGAATTTCAGCGATGATGACTTTGATGAGTTGATGGCCCTCCTCGAACGTTCCAGCAGCATGGAGTACGCCGAAATCTTGGTGAAAACGCACCTTGAGCGTGCGCAGGAAGAACTCCAACGATTCCCCGACGGTCAGGCCAAAGACATGATGATGATGATCACCAACATCGTCAAAGATCGGCACGCATGAGGTGAGAACTTGGCCGTCAAGGATGTCGTGCATCGTCAGGTCATTGTCGTGGGTGCAGGCCCCGCTGGAAGTGCGGCTGCTCAGCGCCTCGCCGAGGCCGGGCTTGATGTCCTCGTTCTTGAGCGCCGTTCCATCGTTGGGAATCCCGCCCAATGCGGGGAATGCATTCCCAATTGGGGCGAAGTCATCGGAACATTTCATCACTTGGAGGACCACGATTGGCTCAAGACCTACTTTGATTTTCCAGAACGATTGAGGCTGCACCGTCTCGATAACATGCGGGTGTTCTTGCCATCCGGGAAATCTTACGACTTTGAACTGGATGCCTTCGCAGGGCACCGCCTGCAATTCGACGGCTATCTCGCCGACAAAGCCGTTCGGGCGGGTGCTGAAATCCGAATGTCGACCTCGCTCAAACGTCTCCAACATCAGCGAAAAGCCAATCGTGAGTTGTTGGTTACCAGCGAAGGACGCTTTACTTGCGATTACCTCATCGATGCTTCCGGTAGCTTGGCTCATGTCGGTCGTCTTCGCCACGGGCAGGACCCTACGTTCCGTCCAGAGGACCAAGTGCCGACCATTTACGCCCAAGTCAAAGGGGACGTGCCCGAAACGTTCGATGTCTTCCTCGGCTCGGTTGCCCCTTCGGGTTATGCATGGATCATCCCAAAGGGTCCGAACTTTGCCAACGTTGGTTTGGGCGTTAGAGCAGGGAAACTCGAAGGCGATCTCAAAGGTCACCTCGAGCGATTTTGCGCCGACCTAAATTTGGAAATCGTTTCATTCGGTGGTGGCTGGATTCCAATGGGTGGGCCAGTAAAGCAAATGGTCGATGGAACCACGCTGGCGGTTGGCGATGCTGCCGGGCTGGTCATGCCCAGCAACGGTGGTGGCATCAGCCAGGCCATCATCTCGGGTTGTTTTGCTGCCGAATCCATCATTGACCATTTGGAGAACGGGACGCCACTCTCAACGTACGAGGACAAGGTTCGGGCGTCGATGGGCCCTGCTCTCAAGAATTCCCTGCGAAGCAAAAACATGGGCTATGCGTTCATGCGCGGTGACGTGTTGACCGAAGTCATTTTGCGAATTCTCGGGCCCATTGGGGGCATCAAGCGCGCCATGGAATGTGAACGACCGCTTTGGCTGATTTGATGGCCTGCAAAACCACGATACTTACCACCCTTCCTATCGGTGTGTTCAAGTGATTTGACGCACCCGTAGTGTCCATGCGAGGGACCGCTGTTCGGGACGAGGAAGCGGTCAGCCCGGTGATTGCCACCGTGCTGCTCCTCGCCATCACGGTCATGCTATCCAGCATGGTCTTCGTGTTGATGCAAGGTGCGTTGACCACGGTGGAGAAATCTGCTCCTCAGGCGACGGTCAGTGTTCGTGCGCTGGACAACGGCTTCCACGTCGTCCGCATCACGAGTCTCGACCAGTCCATTGACCCGGCTCGCCTTCAGTTCGACTTGTTGCCGGCTGACACCACCCAGGACCTCCCTATTCGTGGGCAGGTCGCTGACGCCGACGTGTACGGCGTGGTTGGTACGAACATCTCGTTCCATGACCGCGATGCAGGCTATTCCGTCACACAAGGTGATTATTTTGTCATCGATTCGGAAACCATTGGTGCAGATGATGGGAGTTGGCGATTCCGCTTGGTCGACCAAACGTCAAGCGCTCTGATCGTGGACGTGGCTCTGCCCGCCATGGCTTGATCAACCGCCGATAAAGGACATCTCAACTTTTGAAGATGGGTCCTTGATTGAAGCGCGTTCCATTGAATATCGGTCCTTGCGATCTTCCCAGATGCTGTGAATCGCTTGCAAAACCTCGTGTTCCTCCGCTTCCATTCGCAGAAGGGATTTCAGGTCGTGTCCACTTGAGGAGAATAAACAGGTGTAGAGTGAGCCGTTGGCTGAAAGCCGTGCACGTGTGCAGTCACCGCAGAAGGGGTTTGATACGGATTCAATGAAACCAAATCGATGACCATCAACCGTTTCGTAGGTTCGTGCCACCTGGCTTCGGTCCAACGCCTGAACGGGCTTCAGTTGACCAAATCGGTCTTGGAGCACGTTTCTGATCTCTTGGCCGGTCATGACGTCCTCGAGTTTCCAGGCGTTGGTGTTCCCGACGTCCATGAATTCGATGAACCTCAAGGTGATGTTGCGCGCTGTGCACGCTTCAGCAAGCTGGATCAATTCTCCATCGTTCAGCCCTTTTTGGACCACCGTGTTGACTTTGACAACGAGGCCGAGGCCGAGCGCAACATCGATGCCTGCGAGGACCTCATCCGAGCCGTGGTTGGTGGTGTCGGCCATCTGCTGAAACAGGGCCTTGTCGATGGCATCCAAACTCACGGTCACTCGGTCGAGACCGGCTTGTTTGAGGGCGGATGCGTGGCGTTCCAAGAGCGCCCCGTTGGTGGTGAGGGCGAGGTCAAGTTCGGGGCCTGCAGCCCTCAGCATTTCCACCAAGGTCGTGATGTCCTTTCGTAGCAACGGCTCCCCTCCCGTGAGGCGTACCTTTCGCAAACCAGCCGGCATGAGGCTTTGCACCACCGTGGTGATCTCCTCGTACGTCAGGAGTGCTTCACGCTCGAGGAAGGCATGGTCGGCATCAAAGTGTTCCCGAGGCATGCAGTACGTGCAACGGAAGTTGCATCGGTCCGTGACCGAAACACGAAGGTCGTGGAGCGGCCGTTTGTAGCGGTCCACGAGTCGCATGGTATGTTCACCCTTCCCGGGTTCTTGAACCTGTATTACAAGGGTTCATGGCTGGGTCAACCTACGACATCCCATGGCTAGAGCGTGGGTCAAGCGCTGGTCTCCTCATCGAAACGGAGGAAAAGGGAGCTTTGTTCCGGCGCTCAACATCACACCCAATGCCGCTATAGAATCAATGACATGGAAGTTGCCGCCCTCGAAGAGTCACGCCATACGCTGGTTGGCCTTGGCAGCACAATCCAACCAACCGCTTCGCCTCCACAACATGGCTGCAGCCGGTCAGGACATCGTCTCCATGCGCCGTTGCTTGAGGCAACTCGGCGTTCGCATCACCGACCTCGATGCGTCAGGTCATCCAGTCCCCGTCGAGTCCAACCATGACGACCAACCCCCTCTCGGCACGGTATCGTGGGACGTGGTAGGCGCAGGCCCACACGGCCTCCATGCCCCCGTCAGCGTCCTTCACGCAGGAAATTCAGGTACGGCCTTGCGAATCTTGATGGCCATGTGCGCTCGATTTGATGTCCCCATCATGGTTGACGGCGATGCGTCCCTCCGTTCCCGCAACCACGACGTGATGGTCTCGGCGTTGGAAGCGCTTGGCGTCACCGTTTCTCGGGGTGTCGGCGTCGAGGGCCTTCCGCTTCTCCTCCAGGGTCCTTGGAAACCCACCGAAGACATCTCCCTCGACATCTCGACCTCAAGTCAACCGACGACGGCGTTTTGCCTGGCTGCGCCCGCCCTGACCTTTGACGTGAAGGTCGAGTCAGTTGGTGATGGCGTTTCGCTTCGCCACAGCGATTTGAGCAAAGACCTGTGCGTGCAGACCGGCGCCAAGGAGTCGCTCTGGGACGGTCACCTTCAGTCTTGGACGCCGACGTTCAAGGAATCAAGCGTGACGATGCCGCCGGACGCATCGATGCTCGCCTTCGCCTGCTTGGCTGCCAAAGTCTGTCAAATCTCCGTTCACGTTGATGCCTTGCCGACCACCGAGGAGGCGCTGGGCCATGAGGTGCTGATGGCTCACCTCGAGGACTTGGGCTTGAAGCTGGACGACAACACCTTCAGCGTCAGCGAAGCATCATCTTCTGTTTCATTGGATTTGAAGCACGGAAACGACCTCATCACCCCTGTTGCAGCGCTGTTGGCGTTGGGTGCTGGTGGAACCATCGTGGGTGCCGAACACGCTGCGTTCAAGGAAACCGATCGGACCAACGGAACGGTGGCCTTGCTGGCTCAATTTGGGTTGAAATCCACGTACGAAAACGGCCGACTCATCGTGCCTGGCGGTCAAACCATTGTCGGCCCGACGGATCTGGTGGAAACTTACGGCGATCACCGCATGCAGATGACGGCACTGGTGCTCGCGATGGGGTCCCCAACCCCCGTGCTCATCGAAGGTGATTCGCTGCATGAGGTGGCCGACCCCGAGGCCATCGCACGTTGGGAAGCCGTTGGGGTCAACGTTGAGCCCGTCCTTCACCAACCGTGGTAGGTCAACCGTGGCGGCCGAAATGATGGTCGAGGCTGTCGATGGAGATGCGAAGTGATGTTGGTCGACCATGCACGCAAGCCCACGGGTTCGGAATTCGTCTCATGTCATCGAGCAGGCGTCGCATCTCTGGAAGGGTCAGCGGTTCGTTGGCCTTGACCGCTCCTCGGCAGGCGTTCATGAACGCGATGTGATCTTTCTTGGCTTCGAGGGTTTCCAGCGGACCACCGTCACCGGCAAGGTCCTGAAGGAGGTCGAGGAAGAACGAACGTACCTCCTCGCCGTTCAGCAGTTGCGGTGATGCCGTCATGGTCCATGCCCCGTTGTCGTTGCTCAAGTGGAAACCGAGTTCATTCAATCGAGCGTGGTGTGCATCAACCAGTGCCGATTGCCGTGCGTCCAGGTCAAGGTCGAGCGGTGCAAGGCGGGTTTGCGGCTCCCATGCTTGGCCTCGGTGTCGGAGTCGCTCGTAGCGGACGCGCTCGTGAAGGGCGTGCTGGTCGATGAGCAGCAATTCATCCTCCGCTTGGACGAGGATGTACGAGTCAGCAAACTGTGCCAGCGGTTCCATGTGAGGCAATTCGTTGAGTTCCCCCTCAAGCGGTCCTTCCTCTCCTGGCCGACACGTCGTCCCGAGTCCTGCATGGCGGTGCAGGTCGCGCTCTGCTGACGAGAGCGGTGCTGCCACCGGTTGTTCACCTTGCCCTGGAAGCAACGATTGACCCAGCGGAGAGGCGGAAACCGGGCGTTCCTTCTCAACGGGCGCCGAATCTTCAGCGGTTTGTCCAACCAGGTTCAGCTGCTTCCCTGCAGCTACGGCCCATGCGGGGGGCTGAGGCAAAGGGGCCGGTTCGGATGCCTCGGGTTGCGTTGTCATGCCAGCGGCAGAGGCCAAGGAATGCGTGGGCTCGTGTTTGGGCTGTGGGTTAAGGTAAGTTTCAACTGACTTCACATGCTGTTGCGTTGAAAGACCTTGTAAGCCAGGGATGCCCCCCGTTGCATCTGGTTCGGTGGGAATGGCCTCAAGCGTGTAAGCAATCGCCCGTTCCAAGCGTTCAAGCACGCGCCACGAATGTCGCAGCCGCACCTCCCGTTTGGTGGGGTGGACGTTGACGTCCACTTCGTCGGGCGGGCAATCGAGGTTCACCACCGCAAGTGGATGTCGCCCCTGCATGAGCCGTGTCTTGTATCCACGGCGGATGGCCTGGAGGAACGGGCCTGCTGCCACGGGCCGTTGGTTGATGAGCACGTGAATGTCATCGCCCTTGCCACGGGTGATGTCGGGCGTGCTGATATAACCGCTCCAGCGTTCTGTTCCGGGTGCTTCGTCATCATCGGGAGGTTGTTGCAACGGCACCAAATCGGTGGCCTGTGCCCCCATGATGTCGTACAAGCGATCCATCATGTCCTCCGTCGGAGGAACATTGAGCAAGGTCCGTCGCTCGGTTTTCAGATGGAACCCACACGACGGGTGGGCGAGGGCGTGATCCACCACCACGTCGACAATCCTCGCTGTTTCGGTTTCGGGACGACGCTGGAAGGCCAACCTCGCAGGCGTATTCTGGAACAAATGCTCGACAGAAATAACGGTCCCTTCCGCCATGCCGATGGGTTGGATGGTGGATTTCACGCCATCCTCCATCACGATGGTTGCCCCGGTTTGGCCGGGGGGTTTGCTCGAGATTTGCAATTTTGACACCATGCCGATGCTGGCCAACGCTTCGCCTCGGAAGCCGAGCGAGACGATGGAGGCAAGGTCCTCCTTCGTTCGGAGTTTTGAGGTGGCGTGTCGGTCAAGCGCCAGGGTGAGGTCCTCGCTTGCGATACCGCTTCCGTTGTCTTCAACGCTCAACCGGTCGAAGCCGCCCCGTTCAACGGTGATGGTGATGGACGTCGCTCCGGCATCAAGGCTGTTCTCAACCAATTCTTTCACGACTTGAGCGGGACGTTCGACCACTTCGCCGGCTGCAATGAACCCGATGGTGGCGTCGTCGAGTTGACGGATTTTTTGCGGCTTCATGCCCCGTCCTCCAAATCCTGCTTCAATGCATAGAGCACATCAAGGGCCTGCCGTGGGCTTAATTCGTCGACTTGCGTGTTCCTCAAGCGCTCAAGCGCCTTTCGTTCCTCTGGTGGAACAAGAGGCGCATTGGCCTCCTTGGTTTTCATGGCGGCTGCGGCAAAGTAACCCATCAGACTGGCCTGGCCCGCATCCCTTGATTGCGGCGCCCCTTGTTCACCCGCCTTGGCCCCGCCTGCTTGCTGTTCTAGGAACGCCAACAGGTCCGTGGCTCGTTCCACCACGTTTCGTGGAAGTCCTGCAAGGGCTGCGACTTGGACACCATAGGAATCGTCGCATGGTCCATCAGCGACGCTGTGCATGAACCGCAGTTGCCCGTCGGTGTGCGCTACTTGAACGTGGACGTTGCACAAGCCGTCGATTTCATCCTCCAATCCGATGAGTTGGTGATAGTGGGTGGCAAACATGGTTCGAGCGCCAATGCGAGAACAGATGTCTTCGGTGACAGACCAAGCGATGGACAAGCCGTCAAACGTGGAGGTGCCTCTTCCGATTTCGTCGAGGAGCACGAGGGAGCGGTTGGTGGCTCGTTTCAAAATGTGCGCCACCTCAATCATCTCCATCATGAAGGTCGACCTTCCACGTTTGAGGTCATCACTCGCACCCACACGGGTGAATATCCGGTCAACCAGGCCGATTTTTGCCGTTGCAGCTGGCACAAAACAACCCGCCTGCGCCAACACCGAAACCAAGGCCACCGTGCGAAGGTAGGTCGATTTCCCGCCCATGTTCGGGCCCGTGATGAGGAGGAAACTTCGCTTGGTGTTCATCACGACGTCGTTGGGTACGAAACCCGTTTGGGTCTCAAGCACTGGGTGGCGAGCGCCTTCGAGTTTGATGACGTGTTGATCGTTAATCTCCGGTTTGGTCCAACCTCGCTCACGGCTCACCGTTGCAAAGCACTGAAGCACATCGATGGACGCCACTCGCCGTGCAACGTCGGCGAGGGCTGAGGCGTGCGCCACGCAATAACTTCGCAGTTCGAGGAATTTTCTGTACTCGAGTTCTTTGAGTTTTGAATCAGCCGTGAGCAGCAGGTCGTCGCGTTCCACCAGTTCTTCGGTGGTGTACCTTGAACCGTTGGTGAGTTGTTGCTTCCTTCGCCATGTCTCGGGCACCTTGTCGAGGTGGGTTTGGGTCACTTCGATGTACCAGCCAACCTGGCGGTTGTTCTTCACCTTCAACGAAGGGATGCTCAATTCTTCCCTGAGTCGCTGCTCAAGCGAGGTGAACCAAGCCTTTCCTTCGGTAGTGACGGTGCGCAAACGGTCGACCTCTTCGTCGACACCCGGCCGCAACAGTCCTCCGTCGCGCAAGCCAAGAGGTGCCTCTTCGGTGAGCGTGTGGCGAATGGTCGCCATCATTTCGTTCAACTGTTCAAGGCCCTCGCTCAAATGCGTGAGCAGCGGGTCTTGACTGTCTCGGCACCATTGAGCAACGGCCGGCATGCGCTCAAGCGCATGAGCGGTAGCGACCAAATCACGAGCATTGCTTCGCTGGTAGGCCAGCTGGGTGGCCAAGCGTTCCATGTCCCTGATGCCCTTGAGCGATGTTCGCATCCCGTCCAGTCGTCGTGCGGAGCGGGACAGGGTGCCCACAGCGGCGTGCCGTGTTTGAATCGCATCACGGTCGGACAGCGGATGAAGCACCCATGTTTTCAGAAGACGCCTCCCCATGGCGGTGCGGCATCGATTCAGGGTGGACAGGAGACTTCCGTCGTATTCCCCAGCCAGGGTCGCGGTCAACTCGAGGTTGCGTAGTGTGGTTTGGTCGAGCAGAAGATGGCCCTGTTCTTCGACCATCTCAACGTCTTGCAGTGGCACATCCGGTTGGCGGTGAACCGTTGCGAGATAATCGGCCGCCAAGCCGGTGGCTGAAATGGCCAACGGTGCGTGGTCGAGGTCCAAATGGCCCAAGTCCGCCACGTTCAACATGGTTCGCAGCCGCTCATCCCGTTTCGCAGGGCTGAGGTTGTGCTGGCTGACCATGGTGGCATCGAGCAGAGGGAAGAGCCGAGAAAGTTGATCGTTGGCAGCATCTTTGGGTGTCAAGACGAGTTCGCTCGGTTGCCATCGAAGCAGGTCGTCCTGCAGGCGCAACAGACGATCAACCCCGCCGTGGGTTGAAGCCCACGCCTTCCCGGTTGAAGCGTCGATGACGGAGAGGCCGAGCGCATCGGAACCCAGGACAACGGCTGCAAGAAGGGATTGCTCATCACCGTCGAGAAGGCCCTCTTCGTAGAGGCTGCCCGGCGTGTAGACGCGCGTGACCACGCGTTCCAGTAATTTTGCACCGGGTCGTAATTCCTCTTCCTGTTCCGCCACCGTCACTTTGTACCCTGCCCGCAACATGGTTCGAAGATGTTCTTCCAGCCCGTGCCACGGAAAACCAGCCATTGGGATGGGTTGTTCCGCATTTTTATCGCGGGATGTGAGTGAAAGTCCCAGCACCTCGGCCGCCACCTCGGCATCATCGTGAAAGAGTTCGTAAAAATCACCCATGCGAAAGAAGAGGATGGTGTCCGGGTGCTGTTCTTTGATGTCAAAGAACTGGTCCATCATTCCACGTTTGGTCATCGTCGTTGCCTCCATGGCTCGCGCTGGAGTTTGTCAACCCCGACGAGAGCACATGAAGGTTCTCAATCAACGGCGTGCTCTGCCTTGATTTCTCAAGAAACAGCCTTTCAATTTCGTCCGATCAGCTGGCGACCAGCATGGGACGCCATCATGGAAAGCATCACGGCGCCGAACAAGAGGAACATGAGGTTGAGGAAGCCACGACCACTCTCTATAGAGCCATCAGCGGTGGTGTCGATGGACCATTGAATGGGAAAACCGTTCTCGTCAACGCCGTGGACGTGAACGTGGTCGCCCTGCATACCGGCATCGGTCACATCAACCGGTACGTGGCGGCTGAGTTGGTGGACCTCGAATCCTGCGCTGTCGTACGTGGCGATGCTGGTTGAACCAAGGGCTCCGATGAACCACACCGTTCCATCTGCATCCCCCACGACCCTCGCAGCAGGTGCCTCAATGGCCGAAACCTGTTCGCTTTGGGTGATGATGAGGCTCTCAACGGTGCCTCCAACAACCAGGGTCTCGCCTGCGTGAGCGACACTGTGAAACACACCGCTGGCAAACATCTGGACGTTCCTGAGGACCGGGGTGGCATCGTCACCGTCCCACAGGATCCAACCCAACACGGGGCGAGACTCGGGTGTTGCGGGGCTTGAACCATCGGCACCGCTTGAACTGGTGTGCGTCCCATAGGCCACCCATAGACCGTCGCTGTGTGCTTCGAGGCCGTGCCACTGGACGCCGGACGACATGGACATAGCGGACGTGGGCACGCCGTTCGCAATGCCTCTCATGGAGGTGCTGCTTCCTTCAGCGGTCAACAACAATCGCTGCGTGCCTTCATCTGTCATCCGGTCGGCCGCGTCGAGTACCGCAAACGTCTCCTCAAAGGAGGAGTAATCGTAGGTGATGAGGAGGTTGTCTTGAATGCCCATCACCTGATTGGAGGCCACCGAAAAGAGAAGCTCACCGCTCGGCATGGTTCGAAGAAATTTCACCTGGGCGCCCATGTCGTTGCCTTGCGGGCTGTACACTTCGGAAGGCAACCCCTCGGCGTGCTCTGTGAACAGATGGTAGCCTTCGTTTGGAGCGTAGACCAACGCGGTGTAGCCATCGCCATCGGGGTTGTACTCAATGTGGGTGACCAAACCGCCTTGGTGCAGTGCATCATCGTTGACGACCGTGTCGCCCACGAAGTGTTCGGTGGCTTCAATCGCAAAGGCGCCGAGGGCCACGAACATCGCAAACATGGAAAGGGTCAGCCATTGATGCTCGGATTCCTCTTCGAGGAGCCGTCGCCAACCACCAGCCATGAACGGGGGTGGGGCGGGAGCAACATGAAGACTTTGCTCGTTCAGGGCCGGAAGGCACCTCCCAAAGCGTGGGCGAAGGGTGCGGAGATATCATAAAGGGAGCATCGGTCGCAGGGATGCTTGGAGGCATACCTATGGCACGTAAACCCGCTGTGATGTACCGCCGCTTGAAAGGCCCAGCCTACACCCGCCGAAAGTACATCGGTGGTGTGCCCAACAACCGTATCCATCAGTATCACGTCGGAAACCGACGTGCTGCGGAGACGGGCCAGTTCCAAGTCGTCCTCGAACTTCGCGCCGACAACGACGTTCAGATTCGCCACACCGCTCTCGAAGCCGCTCGTGTCGTTTCCAACTCCACCATCCGTAAGGAGGCCGGCGCACAAGGCTATGCCCTCCGCGTTCACACCTTCCCCCACCACGTGCTCCGTGAAAACAAGCAAGCAACGGGTGCTGGTGCAGACCGTGTCTCCCAAGGTATGCGATGTGCCTTCGGAAAGAACGTCGGTACGGCCGCTCGTGTCAAGCGTGGCCAGCGTGTGATCTCCATTCAGGTCAACGCTCCTCACTACCTCACAGCCCGTGATGCACTCCGCAAGGCCAGCATGAAGTTCCCTACCCCGTGCACCATCCGCCTCATCCGTGGACACGAGCACCTCAAGGGTCTCATTTGAGACGACGACAACACATCCGTTTCGCCGGGCTTGGCTCGGTTGACGGCAGGTGAAACAAAATAGAACAGACGAGAGGCTCGGTCAGGTGATGAAATGCGTGTTGCCGTTCTGAAGGAAGACAATTGTCAACCGAAGAAGTGCAACGACGAGTGTCAGGTGTTCTGCCCTCCGGTCCGAAACGGGCAGGAATGCATCATCATGGATGAGAACACGGGCAAGCCGCACATTTCGGAAAGCCTCTGCATTGGATGCGGTATTTGCATCAACAAGTGCCCGCATGACGCCTTGATCATCGAGAACCTTCCCAGCGAACTCGAAACCGACATGATCCATCGGTATTCCATGAACGGGTTCCGTCTCTTCCGGTTGCCCACGCCGTCCAAGGAAAGCGTGGTGGGGATTCTCGGGCCCAACGGCATGGGGAAATCGACAGCCATCAGTGCGCTCTCTGGGCGAATGATTCCCAACCTCGGCGACTGGTTGAACCAAGAAGCGCAATGGGACGAGGTCATCGACTCGCTGCCCAAAGGTGAGCTGCGAGACTTTTTCATCGCTGTCCAGGACGGCAAAATTCGGGTCGCAGTGAAACCCCAAAACGTGGATCGTCTTCCAAAAAGAATCACAGGAACCGTCGCTGACCTCCTGAGCAAGGTCGACGAACGAGGTCTGCTGGAAGCGACCACTCGCTCGTTGGGGATTGACCACCTGATGGACCGAACGGTCCAGCAACTTTCGGGTGGTGAATTGCAACGCATGGCGATCGCTGCGACGATTTTGCGTGATGTGGACGTCTACTTCTTTGACGAACCCTCCTCCTACCTTGACATCCACGAACGCATGCGCATCGTTCGCATCATTCAGGCCTTGGCTGAAACCAAACGGGTCATCGTGATCGAACACGACTTGGCCGTCCTCGACGTCTTGGCGGATTTGATTCACATCGTGTACGGCAAGAAAGGTGCCTTCGGTATTTTCACGCCAGCGCGCTCGACACGGCAAGCGATCAACTCCTACCTCGACGGTTTCCTCCCAGAGGAGAACGTGCGCATTCGAGACAAACCCATCAAGTTCCTTCGGCATCGTGACCGGTCAGCCGAAATTGGCACCCCCGTTGTTTCATGGGGCGGTCTTGAGAAGCAACTTGGTGAGTTTAAACTCACATCAGGTGAGGGGGCTGTGCATCGCTCCGAAGTCGTGGGCGTGGTTGGGTCAAACGGGACCGGGAAATCCACCATGATCAAAATCCTCGCAGGCGAACATGAATACGACGGCGGTTGGGTCACCGCAGAGGCCACCATCTCCTACAAACCGCAACACATCGACGTGGACATTGACGGGTCGGTTCAGCTTTGGCTGGACAGTGAGCTGGGTCCACGTTGGCGCAGCGGCGAATTCAACGTGAACGTGATTAAGGCCCTCGGCATCGACCAACTTCTCCCCAAACGCGTCAAGAAATTGTCCGGAGGTGAACGCCAAGCTGTCTCCATTGCCCTCTGCCTCGGCCGTGATGCAGACCTCTACCTGCTCGATGAACCCTCGGCTCACCTCGATGCCAACGCCCGCATGGAAGCGGCCAAAGCCATCCGCCGAACCATGGAAGCGAATGAGAAATCGGCCTTTGTCATCGACCACGACGTGTATTTCATTGACATCGTTTCCGATTCTTTACTCGTCTTTGAGGGTCAAGGCGGTGTTGAGGGTCGTGCAACGGGCCCGTACAAACTACGTGAGGGGATGAACCGTTTCTTAGCAGGTGTCGACGTTACGTTCCGACGAGACCACGATTCACGTCGCCCACGCATCAACAAGAATGAAAGCCGGAAAGACCGCGAACAACGCTCGAGTGGTGACTACTATTCCTACGACGCATGAGTTCCATTCCACGGCCCCTCAATCAACGGAGGTGCAACCGTGCCCGTAGGCCTCCCGCCCAAAGGCGGTCCGTTGGGGCGGACTCGGGGACGATTGTCCGCCAGCGCCCTGACCACGTTCCTTCGGTGCCCTCGACAGTGGCTCTTGGGCTACCAAGTCGGTCTGCAGGGCCCCACTCGCCCTTCCCAGGTGCTCGGCATCGTCCTTGAAGAGGCGTTTTGCGATTTGTTGATGATGCACCCGCCTGCTCTCGCAAGCCGGGAGGCGTTGGTGGCGTGGGCCCATGGGCAAGTGAGTACCGTGGCCACCAATGCCATGGCGAAGGGGAAGGTTGCTTGGGACGATGTCCTCTGGAAATCGGATCCGCATGCATGGGAGGAAGTGAGCATAGGGTCCATCGAGCAGCGTCTCGAGGGAGGCTTGCGTTTGTTCATGGAGGAGGTCGAAGCGTGTTTTTCGGCCGAGGGTGGGCCCTACCTTGAGGCGCATCGCGCTGGTTCCGTTCCCTTTGAGGTGCCTGCTCCGACGCTTGGTGCTGCTCCCGTCTTCCCCCTTCCGGAAAAAGTACGGGATGTCGAACTCCGCTCATGGACGCCACAAGCTCAACCCACATGGTCGGAGACGGGGACCGCCATCACCTGGCACGAGGCATGGGAGTGTGCACGTCCTTGGTTCAAAGATCCACGAGTTCATCAGCCGCAGCGCCTCTATCACCCCGATGGTTGGGCTTCTGGTGAACTCGACATGGTGTTGCGATGGGATGGACACATCCGAATTGTTGACATCAAACTCGGCACGCCACACTCAGCGTTTTCAGCCTCACTTGAACACCAACTTCGGTTCTATGCTTGGTTGTGGCACGAAACCCACGATGGCCAAACCGCCCACGGGATGGAGGGCTGGTACCTCGAGGCGAGCGAACGGGTGGCCTACGCGCCGCCCGTGGTTGATGAGATGCCTGAGTTGACAAATACTTACAAAGAACATCATGCGGCCATGCAGTCCCATGATTCGGGTGTCATCTCCTTCCCAGCACCGCCTTCTGTTGCCTGCAAGGGCGAAGCCGCAGGTTGCGGATGGTGCGCTGTCGCTCGAACAAAGGATGACACTTGGGTTCTTCCTGAACGACTTGAATGGGTGAAGGCGCTCCCAGAGGTTCGAATGAAGACGCCGTATGCACCGCTGGGTGATGTCCAAGGTCGTGTGACGGTCACAGGCCGCCTCACCGGCATGTGGGGTCCAATGCCGAACCATTTCGCAGAACATGTCCTCGGTGCGGTGTTGGTCGTGGGCCAGCAACACATCACCGTCGAAGAGAGCGAACCCGGGGCCTTTCCTCATCTTCACGATCACGCCGAGCAGGACCTCGTGCTCATCGATGCACTGCCGGGCGTTTGGCGCGACCAGGCTCGCCTCTATGTGGACGGTCAAACCAAGCTTCGCCACCGTGCTGAACTCTCAGATGACGACATGCCAGAGATCACCCGCCTCGGTTTGCTTCGAACGAGAGCCAACGTCAAGGGGCACGTCCTCTCCATCCGCCAACGAAGAGGCGTGCGAGTTGACGGAAAGCCGTGGGCCATGGTTTCCTTGATGCTGTGGGACGGCCACCATGTTGCCGAGGTGGTGGCCTTCGGTGCTAGCATCAATCAGCGCTTACTCGACCTCCGGCCGGGTGATGGTTTGGCCATGACGGGCGTTGAACTGGGATGGCGTTCTGGCATCCTTCAACTCCGCATCGACAACCGGAAGACACGCATTGAAACATTCACGCTATCGTAGTCCGTTCCTCACACACTGAGGCTTCAAAAGGTGTGGCTGGAGTCGTGTTTTCATGCCCGTCCACATGGCGAATCCAACGACCGATGAAGTCGGGCCCTACCGCCGCATGTCGGCCAGTCAGGCCAACACCTACAAGGCATGTCCACGGCTTTGGTTTTACCAGAAAGTGTACCGTTTCAAAATGCCACAAATCCCCGTGTTGTTTGTCGGACGGGCCGTGGAAGAAGCGGTGTGCCGCGTCCTGAAAGAATCGCCTGGCTTCATCGTGGCTGCATCGAGTCACGATGTTTTGCCACCCTCGCCTTACGTCGATGACGGAACGCCCGTACCTGCTGGCAAGGCGGACTGGCCAGCCGTGGGTTTGATGCCACTGTTTCCTCACGAACAGCCTTCGTCCAAGGACGATTTGCAGGCTTGGGCGTTGGAGCGGGCGAAGGCTCACCTCCCTCCTGCCCTCGAACGGATGCGCTTGCTCTGGGAAAAGGACGAGCGGAAGGCTGGAGAATGGTCGGAGGTAGACCCTGCCAAATGCTTGGCCATGGTTCATCATGCACTGCTTTTCCACCTCGATGAGGTTGAACGCTGCGTGGAGGCAGGTGGTGGGCCTGGACTGGAGGCATGGCGCCGTGGCGAACGTCCAGCGTGGCCGGCACCTGATGGCTTTCCCCACGAAGCCTTTGACGGTCATCCCCTTGCCTCCACGGGTCCAGTTTCGTGGTGTGAGGCTTGGGAGATCGCTCGACCTTGGTTTGTTGACCCCGATGCTCCTTCGTTTACGATGAACGCCATACACCCCGGCCATTGGTTCCAAGGCGAGTACGACCTTGTCTACCGGTGGACGGGTTCGCCCGTCATCGTGGACCTCAAGGCCAGCGTTGGTGCCAACGACCGCTCGGGTGATTACGTTGAGCAACTCAAGATCTACGCCATGCTCTGGTATGCGACCCACGGTCGTCAAGAACAGGTTGCTGGACTGCAAATGTGGTACCTTGGCCACCCCAGCATCAAAAGCGTTCCAACGCCAACCGTTGAAGAAATGGAGTCCGTTGAAGCGGAGATGGAAACCCTCTGGCGAGCGCTCAAAGAGGGTGAACCAACACTGGGTGATTGCCCCCCAGAGCCTCGCCCCATGCGAGGGTTCTCGGCTGGTGGTCAGCCGACTGAGCCACCCAATGACTCGCGCTGCGACCGCTGCGACTGGCGGTTGGTGTGCCCGGGTGGAGAGGGGACGGACGAGCAACAACGCCCCGAGGATGTGCAATTGCCCGGAGCAAGTCAGCGCACGCCGCTCCAATCCATTGGGGGTCTCGACCCACGAGCAACGGTCCGTGGTGAACTGTTTTCTGTGGGCTACCTCAAAGACGGCGTCCCCCTCAAGATGACCATTAAACAAGGGACGAACACCGCGCACATCCAAGTGGTGTCCACCAAGCGGTCCGATGGTTCACCAACGGTCGGTGTTCCTGCGATGAAGGGTCAATCCGTCCTCGTGAAGGACGCCGTGTTCACCGTCAATTGGAAGGGCGAGATCGTCCTCAAGATGGACCCGTTCTCCGAGTTGGTCGCAGACGACGATCCTGATGTGGAGTCGGCCGACCTGTTTGACTTCCAGGCCAAACACAACGTCGGAGGCAGGGTGGTCTACACCTACGAAAAGAGCGGCGTGGGCAAAACAGGAAAACCATGGTCAAGGAAGGGATTGATGCTCATGGACCATACCGGGGCGTTCAAAGTTGAGGGCTGGGCTGACGACTGGAATCACCAGTACACGCTTCTGGAGGTCGGTGATGTTGTGGCGTTGGCCAACGTAGGCCTGGATGCTTGGGCCAGTGAAGTGCGCGCCGATTACACGAGAAACTCGAGGCTTCAAATTCTCGAGCGAGTCGACCGCTCAACCACCTGATGAGATGGTGGTGACAAGCAACACCACATCTTGCTTGAGCGGTGTTGAGTGTGGAAGGACGGTACCCTCGTAGCTGACGATGACCATGGACGGAAGGATGCCCGCTGCCTGAAGAGCGACGCGAACCGTCGCTCCTTCCTCAACCTCAACACAAGCGTCCACGTCGGTACCGTGGAATCGAATCTCCATGAGACGGCGACCAAACATCATGCTTATGACCGTGGCGCATGAGCCTTGGATTGGAGCCGAGGTCGCATAGCCCGGTATTGCGGTGGATTCGAAATCCACTGTCCCTTGGACGCGGGGGTTCAAATCC
>JAYYDY010000036.1:0-15984 GCA_036160375.1 Thermoplasmatota archaeon
AGCGTCGGACTTTTAATCCGATGGTCGCGGGTTCGAACCCCGTCGGGCCCGCCTGATTGCGCTACCGGTCTCGTGTGGGAGGGCGATCCGGGGTGTAAAAATGGTCGTAAAGAGTGCAACAAAAAAGCGGTTGATGGAACTGGGCGTCTCAGAAGAGTACGCTCACAAACTGGCCACCGACCGAAACATGACCGACATCAAGAACATGACCCACGACGACGTGGCGTCCACCCTCGGCATCTCAAAGGACGCTGAGGAGTTCATCAACACCATGCAAATCATCGCTGAGCAGGGCTCCCGACGACGTGCTGCTAAGAAAAGCACCAAGATCACGATCCGTGCCAAGGCCGTCGACGACATGGACCGTCCAGAAATCACCTCTCGGTTCAACGCCCTCAACCACGAACTGGTGCCTCACCAGGAACTCGTCGGCGAGGCGAACATCTCTGAGGCCGACCAACTCACCGTCGAGATGGAAGCCCTCGCTCCATGGAAGATGGTCCTGCCCGACCCCGAGACCGGCGAAGACCGCCTTGCCAAGGAACTGCTTCCAAAAATCCTCATCACCGACCCTGTCGTCCAGGTGATCAAAGAACTCGCTGAAGCCGAAGATTCGGCAGCCCACATGGCCAACCCAAACCACACCCCTCTGGCGGCCGGCTGGATTGCTGACCGTGTGCTGAAGGTCATCCGCCAATCCCCGTCGGCAGGACAGACCGTGGCGTACCGACTCATCGTGGAGGGGAACTGAAGGAGGAGAACATCATGCAGGAAATCATTCAAGCATTTTTCAAAGAACGCAGCCTTGTCAACCACCAGCTGGCCTCGTACAACGACTGCATCCCCGCTTCAGAAAGCACCCTCTCCCGCATGGAGCGCATCATCCGCAACATCCGTGTTGGAACCGACGAGGACTTCAACGACGACGAAGGCGGCTACATCAAACTCGACGTGCACGACCAGGACATCGTTATTCGCCTCAAGAACGTCAAACTCGGACAACCCACGGTCAAGGAAGCCAACGGTGCACTCAACCCATCCACCCCGATGGAGTGCCGACTGCGCAAGTTGACCTACATGTCCCCTGTCACCATTGACTTCACCATCAAGCGCAACGGCGTGCCCTCACCAACCGAGTCGGGCGTGGCTGTCGGCAACATGCCCATCATGGTCCGCTCTGAGCGATGCAACCTGCACCCCAAGCACATCGCCGGCGATCGCGTGCTCACGCCAACAACCTCCGCCGAGGACAAAGCCACCTGGCACGAACTGTTGCAGAAGAAGGGCGAAGACCCCCTCGACCCTGGTGGTTACTTCATCATCAACGGGACCGAGCGTGTGCTTATTTCGATGGAAGACCTTGCCCCTAACCGTGTAACGGTCGAAATCAACAAGCGCTACGCCAAGCAGACTGAAGTCGCCAAGATCTTCTCTCAGAAAGACGGTATGCGCAAGCCGCTCACCGTGGAAAAGCGCCGAGACGGTATGCTCATGGTGAAGATTTCCACCGCCGGTACCACCGCCATCCCCGTGGTGCTGCTGATGCGCGCCCTTGGCGTTGAAAACGACCAGCACATCTTCCAGGCCATCGCCGGCAACACGGACTCGTTCAAGTACATCGTTGCCAACATTAACGAAGTCAAGGACAACGAAGAATACAGTGTCGAAACAATGGAAGAGAGCCACCAGTGGCTTGAGAAGAAATTCGCTGCCGGTCAGCAAAAGGAATACCGTGAGGCACGAGTGAGCCAACTGCTCGACCGTGAACTCCTTCCTCACTTGGGCGACCAAGTCGAAGACCGTGAAAAGAAGGCCATTTACATGGGCCGAATCGTCCGCCAAGTGTTGGAAATGGCCATTGAAGGCCGAGACCCCAACGACAAGGACCACTACGCCAACAAGCGTGTTCGCCTTGCTGGCGATCTCATCGAGGACCTGTTCCGTGTATCTGCTGGACAACTTGCTCGAGACTTGAAATATCAACTTGAGCGACACCACAACCGCAAGCGAGAGCTGAAGATCACTTCCTGCCTTCGACCCGACGTGTTGACGAGCAAGATCATGCACGCACTCGCCACCGGTAACTGGGTCGGCGGTCGCTCTGGTGTGAGCCAACTGCTCGACCGAACCACGTACCTTGCTGCCTTGTCTCACATGCGCCGTGTCACCTCACCGTTGGTCCGAAGCCAACCTCACTTTGAGGCTCGAGACCTTCACCCCACCCAGTGGGGCCGACTGTGCCCCAACGAGACGCCCGAAGGGCAAAACTGTGGCCTGGTGAAGAACGCCGCACAGATGATCGACATCTCCGAGGACATCAACGAAATCGAAATCCGAGAGCGCCTTGATGAACTCGATGTCTACCAGCCCGACGACTGGACCGACGGTGACCGTGTTCACGTTAACGGTGACATCTACGGCATCCACAAGCGCGGTAAGAAACTCGTGGACCACTTCAAGTCGTCCCGCCGCCGTGGTGTGATTCCTTCCGAGGTCTCCATTCGACACGATGTGGAAAACAAAGACATCTTCATCAACACGGACAAGGGCCGAATTCTGCGACCTCTGCTCATCCTTTACGACGGTGCACCTCGCTTGACGCAAGACCACTTGACCAAACTATCCAACGGCGAGATCAACTTCCGTTCCCTCATCATCGAGGGTGTCGTGGAATGGGTCGACGCTGAAGAAGAAGAGGACCTCTACATCGCACCTCGTCCGTTCGTGCTCCCCGAAACCATCCCCGAAGGCGACAGCGCTGGCCTTGCTGGCCGTGTTGTCAAGTACGAAGATGTGGAATGGATGAACCTGGGTCAACCCCGTGCTGAAGTGGCCCACCTCAAGGCCAACGTCTCCATGCCCAACGGTGAAATCGCCACCACGGAATTTGATGTCCCGTTGCTCTACACCGCCGAGCACACCCACTGTGAGATTGACCCCCAGCTCGTTCTCGGTGTCTGCGCTTCGCTCATCCCTTACCCCGAGCACAACTCAACGCCCCGTGTAACCGGCGGTACGGCGATGGTCAAGCAGTCCTTGGGTCTGCCAAGCGCCAACTACCGCATGCGCCCGGACACCCGTGCGCACATCCTCCACTACCCGCAGCGCTCCATCACCCGCACCCGCGCCATGGAAACCACGCACTTTGACGACCGACCTGGTGGCCAGAACTTCATCGTCGCCATCATGTCGCTTCACGGCTACAACATGCAAGACGCTGTCATCATGAACAAGGGGTCCATTGACCGAGCCCTCGGTCGCTCGACCTTCAATCGCACCTACAACGCCGAGCGACGTCGCTTCCCTGGCGGACAGGTCGAAGAAATTGAGAAGCCTGGCACTTCCAAGCAGGAGATCAAGGGCCTCAAGGCGCCTGATGCCTACCTTCACCTCGAAGCTGACGGCCTCCCCGTGCCCGAAACCTCCCTCGAGGGTGGTAACGTCCTCGTCGGGAAGACCAGCCCACCACGATTCCTCGAGGAGTCTTCGGGTGGTTCCTTCTTGATGGCACAGGAGCGACGTGAATCGTCCATGCTCGTCCGCCACGGAGAAAAGGGCTGGGTTGACAACGTCTACGTGACCGAATCCCTCGATTCTGGCCGTCTCGTTCGTGTGATGGTGCGAAGCCACAAGGTCCCTGAAGTCGGCGACAAGTTCGCTTCTCGCCACGGACAAAAGGGTGTCATCGGACGCCTTGTTGAGCCCGAGGACATGCCGTTCACCGAAGACGGTGTCGTGCCCGACCTCATCATCAACCCGCACGCTATTCCATCCCGAATGACCGTCGCCCACGTTCTGGAAATGATCGGTGGCAAGGTCGGTGCTATGGAAGGTCGCCGCATCGACGGTACCGCCTTCCGTGGTGAGAAAGAGTCCAGCCTGCGAGACGGTCTCGTCCGCAACGGTCTGGCCCACACCGGTCGTGAGACGATGATCAACGGCGAAACCGGCGAGTCCTACCCCGCTGAGATCTTCGTTGGTTGCATCTTCTACCAGCGACTCCACCACTTGGTCAGCTCGAAGATTCACGCCCGTTCTCGTGGTCGTGTTCAAATCCTGACCCGTCAGCCGACCGAAGGTCGTGCTCGACAAGGTGGTCTGCGATTCGGTGAGATGGAACGTGATTGTCTTATCGCCCACGGCGCTTCGATGGTCATCAAGGACCGTCTGCTCGATGAGTCGGACGGTATTGACATGTACGTTTGCGCCCAATCAGGTCACATCGCCTGGTACGACCCCAAGCGTGGCACCTATGTCAGCCCCATCCACGGCGATGGCGCTGAAGTTTACAAGGTGCAGACTTCTTATGCATTCAAGCTGCTTCTGGACGAGATGAAGAGTTTAGGTGTGGCCATGCGTCTTGAACTGGAGGACCGAAGATGAGTCGAAAGAGCACAATGATCCCCAAGCGAATCGCCCAGATTCGATTTGGTTTGATGGACCCGAGCGAAATCCGAAAGATGTCGGCTGTTGAAGTCAAGACCGCTGATACCTACAAGGACGACGGCCACGCCTACAAGCAAGGTCTGATGGACCCGCACATGGGTGTGATTGAACCCGGTCTGCTGTGTCCCACCGACAACTGCCAATACCAGGACTCACCAGGCCACTTCGGCCACATCCAGCTGGAACTTCCCGTCATCCACATCGGGTTCGTGAACTTGATCAAGACGGCGTTGAAAGCCACCTGTAACGACTGCAGCAACATTTTGCTTCACAGTGAGCCCGGCACCTCGCCAGGCTCCAACCCCGAGCAAAGCGAGCAGGACTACTACCGCAACCGCATCCGAGACGTCATCACCAAGCACGGTGTTGGTTCGACCGAATTCTCGAAGATCATCAAGGAAGTCGAGAAGGTCACCTCCGGTACCAAGCGAAAGGTCTGCATGCACTGCGGTTCATCCCAAGGCAAGATCATCCTCGACAAGCCAACGACCTTCAAGGAAAAGCACGACAACACCGAGCGCAAACTCAACCCACGCGATGTTCGTGAGTGGCTCAGCAGCATCCCGCCCGAGCACCTCATCTTCATCGGCATGGACAAGCAAAACCGCCCCGAGTGGGTCGTGCTCAAGGTGCTCCCGGTCCCACCCATCACCGTTCGTCCGTCCATCACCCTGGACAGCGGCGACCGGTCGGAAGACGACCTGACCCACAAGCTCGTTGACGTGCTGCGTATCAACCAGCGCCTGCGAGAGAACCGTGACTCGGGTGCACCCCAACTCATCGTTGAGGACCTGTGGGAGTTGCTGCAGTATCACATCACCACCTACTTTGACAACCAAACCTCCGGTATCCCACCGGCTCGCCACCGCTCCGGTCGAACCCTCAAGACGCTCACGCAGCGCCTGAAGGGGAAGGAAGGTCGCTTCCGAAGCAACCTCTCCGGTAAGCGTGTCAACTTCTGTGCTCGCTCTGTGATTTCGCCGGACCCCTACCTCAGTGTCAACGAGGTTGGCGTCCCCACGAAGATCGCCAAGGAACTCACCGTTCCCATCCGCGTTACCACCCGAAACCGAGAGCAAATGCGCCAGATGATTCTGCGCGGACCCGACGTTCACCCCGGTGTGAACTACATCGTCCGTGGCGACGGTCGCCGCGTCAAGATCAACGCCCGAAGCCGCCTCATCAACGCAGGATTCCGCTGCCACAACCCCGAGTGCAACGAGGAGACCACGACGCGTCCCGACCTCCACTCGGTCATGCCAGCCCCCAACTTCCTGCCAGGTTTGGTCATTCAGAAGCAAATCGCCTTGACCGGCATGGGTGAAGAAGAAGTCAGCTATGTCGTCAACGACACCGCCACCCTCAACAACCTGCAGGGCCTTGACGAAAACGGCAAGAAACTCCCTGATGACGATCCCCGCGCCATCCTCCACTACCGTTGGATGCACGAATTGGCTCAGGCTGACAACCCCAACCCCGAACCCTTCCCCGAGCACCTCGAGGTGGCCTGCCCGCACTGTGGCAGTCCCTTTGATGAGTGGGGCGAAGAGCGCACCGGTGTTGAGGACCGCTTGTCCACCTTGGACCGCTACGGCAACCCGAAACCCGGCCTTCAGGTCGAGCGCCACCTGATCGACGGCGACGTCGTCATCTTCAACCGACAACCATCGCTTCACCGCATGTCGATGATGGTGCACGAAGTTCGTGTCATGAAGGGGCACACCTTCCGCTTCAATTTGGCCGTTTGTACCCCCTACAACGCTGACTTTGACGGCGACGAGATGAACCTCCACGTCATCCAGTCCGAAGAAGCCCGAGCGGAAGCCAAGATTTTGATGCGTGTCCAGGAACACATCTTGACCCCTCGCTACGGCGGTGCGGTCATCGGTGGTATCCACGACCACATCTCCGGCGCCTACCTGCTGTCCCGACCCGGCACCATGATTCGCCAGGCTCACGGCTTGGAGATGCTGGGGAACATCGGCTACACCGGAGCACTGCCCGAATTGGTGAAGGACGCCAACGGCGAACCTGCCTACCGAGGTCAAGACATCATCTCGCTGATCATCCCTAACAACATCCACCTGCGATTCCGCAGCCGTTCCAACGACATGGTCAACGTCAAAGACGGTCAGGTTGACGGAACCCTCGACAAGCGTGCCATCGGTGCAGAAGACGGTCGTCTCCTCGACGCCATCGTCCAAACCAACGGTCCTGAGCAAGGTGCTCGTTTCCTTGACGAGTTTACTCGCCTTTCCATCGCCGCCTGTACGTCGCTCGGTTTCACCACCGGTATCGACGACGAGGACCTCTCCGAGGAAGCCGTTGGTGCCATCAACGCCGCCAATGCCTTGGCCCAAGAAGGCGTCACCCAAGAACTCGAAAAGTTCGGCAAGGACGGGAAGAAGTACGAAGCTCGACCAGGCCGTACCCCTCGTGAAACCCTCGAAGAGAACATCATGCAGATGCTTGACAAAGGAAAGCAAGAAGCCGGTGACATCGCAAAGGACGAACTCAACAAGTCGGGTTCGACCAACGCCGCCGTCAACATGGCCATCTCCGGTGCACGTGGTTCCATGGACAACTTGACCATGATGGCCGCTTCCATCGGTCAAGCCAAGGTCCGTGGTAAGCGTCTTGAGCGTGGCTATGACGACCGTGTTCTGCCTCACTTCAAGCGTGGCGGCCGAGGTGCCCTCGACCGTGGTTTCATCGCATCGTCGTTCAAGCGCGGCCTCGAGCCCACGGAGTTCTTCATGCTCTCCGTCTCCGGCCGAGAGTCCCTGGTCGACACCGCTGTTCGTACGGCTAAGTCTGGCTACATGCAGCGACGTCTGATCAACGCCATGGACGACTTGAAGGTCTACGACGACGACATGCTCTCGGTTCGCAACACCGCGAACCGCATCATCCAGTTCAGCTATGGTGAAGACGGCATTGACCCGTCCCGTGGTGTGCACGGCTCGCCGTTCAACATTGACGTCATCGTCGACGCTGCTCTCGGCACCGAAGGTGGCCTTGAAGACGACCGTGATTCCTACGAGTTCAGTGCTGAGGAAGAGGACATGGGCGCCTGGGAAGAATCCGCCGAACACGACGGAGGTGAAGACTGATGGTCGTCAAGAGTGCAACCAAGAAGAAGCTCATGGATTTGGGCATTGACGAAAACTTCGCTCATGCCTTGGCCGACGACCGCAAGTGGGACGACGTCAAGGTGATGACCCAAGCCGAGATTGCCAAAATTTGCGAAACCGACTCCGAAACGGCTGGAAACATCCACGCTACCATCGTTGCTGCCACGCAAAAAGGCCGCGACGGCGATGGAGAAACCTCCGGCCCAGTGACCAAGGTCCGCCTCTCCGGCCGCGCCAGCAAGCGCCGCACGCGTGCCAAGACCGTGGCTGACATGGAACCTTACGACTACGACCGTAAGATGCAAGCCATGGAAAACGAACTTGCCAACGACCCGGTCTACCAGAAGTTGGAAGAAGCGGTTGAAGCCACCGGCTCCGGTCGATTTACCAACCGAATTCTTGCTGACTTGACGATGGCTTGCCACAGCCGTGGTAAGAAGAAGTTGACCAAGCCGCAGGCCAAGAAAGTCATCGACGAGGCCATCGTTGCGCTTGACCGAGCCAGCATCGACCCCTACGAAGCGGCCGGCATCATCACGGCCCAATCCATCGGAGAGCCCGGCACGCAGATGACCATGCGTACGTTCCACTATGCTGGTGTCGCTACCGTCAACGTCACTCAAGGTCTGCCACGTATCATCGAGATCGTGGACGCCCGAAAGGTGCCGCAAACGCCAACGATGACCATCCGCCTCAAGGGCGAGGAGAAAAGTGATGCAAACGCTGCCAAGAAACTGGCCGCTGCCATCGAAGTCACCACCACCGTGAACATCGCCACCTTGGAGACCGACGTCGCCCAGCGACGCTTGGTGTTGAACCTGAACAAGGGCAACCTCAAGCAAAAGCGCATGACAGCCATGGAGGTCAAGGACAAACTCGAGCGCGCAACTCGCCTCTATGTCCAGGCTGACAAGGACAAGAACCCGTCCACCCTGACGATGATTCCAGGCGTCCACTCCGAAGAGGACCTCGCCGACCTTGCCGAAAACCCACCGTCCTACACCATGCTCCTGCAGTTGGAGGAGAAGATTCGCGACATGCGGCTCAAGGGCATCCCCGGCATTGAGCGAGCCAACCCCCAGCTGGACGACAAGACCGGTGAGTACTACCTCTCGACCATCGGCAGCAACCTGCCTCGTGTCAGCGAGTTGGAAAACATTGACCGCTCCCGCACCTACACGAACAACATCATCGAAATCTACGATTACCTCGGTATTGAGGCTGCTCGTCAGGCCATCGTCAACGAATTGCAGATGACCCTCGATGGTGCTCGCCTCGAAGTCGACGTCCGCCACCTGTTGATGGTCGCTGACGTGATGACCTCCGAGGGTGAAGTTCGCGCCATCGGCCGCCACGGTGTCTCGGGTACCAAGCACAGCATCCTCGCTCGTGCTGCGTTCGAAGTCACCGTCAACCACCTGCTCAAGGCCGGTATCATCGGCGAGAAAGACTACCTCACCGGTGTTGCAGAGAACATCATCGTCGGTCAACCCATCTCCTTGGGAACCGGCAGCGTGGCCCTGTACTACATCCCGGAAGAGTGAGATTCCAACCATGAGAAACACATGTGGAGAATGGAGGAAACGAAATGGATCTAAGCCGACAATTGAAGAACGCAATCGCAACAGGAAACCTGTTGTTTGGACAACGACAAGCCCAGGACGCCTGTGCCAACGGCAACGCCAAACTGATCATCGTGGCAGCCAACTGCCCCGAGGACTACACCACGGCGTTGCGAGCTGCCCACCCTGAAGTGAGCATGCACCGAGCCCGCATGGTGAACCGTGAACTGGGCATTGCCTGTGGTAAGCCCTTCTCGGTGTCGACCATCACGGTGCTCGACGCCGGCGACAGCGATTTGATGGCGCTCGAGAGCAACCTCGAGTGAGCGTTCTTGTCCTTTTGGACAACACCTTGATGGCCTTCGGGGGCCACGCCAACCCATGCGTAGAACACCCGCAGGCCTCGCCATGGCGCTCACCGCGCTCCTGTTGTTGAGCATCGCCGGCACCGCCGCCGTTCAAGTCAAGCCTTCGACCCTGCTCAATGATAACGAATCAACCGTAATGAGCACCAGCGGCCGGAGCACCTCGCCTGAGGTCTTCCTTGCTGGGGGAGGCACCGGTAGTCATGACGAGTTCTCTGGGGCCATTGCCTCGACGGACAACGGATGGGTCATTGCAGGCGACGTCAATTCCTCGGCAGCCGCCAGCAGAGGCGGTACGAATTTGATCTTCGGAACGCACACATATGTACCCACCTCACCGTACAGCAACGGGAACGATTTCTTCGTCGCATCCATGGATTCGACGGGTGCTTGGAATTACGTGACCGGTGCTGACCACACCCAGGGTGGCGTCTCGTTCATGTCCGACGTGACCACACACGCTGGAAACGCCATCGTCAGCGGTTACATGTACGGACCCGTTGACTTCGGACAAATCTCACTGAACACCGCCGTTCAGTTTGACGGATTCATCGCCCAAGCGGACGCCACGGGCAATTGGATGTGGGCCAAGGGGTTCCAGACCCTACCCAATTCATCTACGGATTCAAGCATCCCCCAGGCCATCGCCGTTGATCAGGTTGGCGATGTCATCGTGGCGGGCTACTTTTCGGGCGAGACCGACTTTGGCGGCACGAGCATCAACGTGTCCAACGCTGAAATCTTCATTGCCAAACTTGACGGGGCCAACGGGGCCCTCAAGTGGGTCGTTAGCGGCGGCGGCATCGGCACACAGCAGGTCAGTGATGTGGCCGTTGACAACGCAGGAAACATCTACGTCGCAGGTGTAACACAAAACAATGTCTTGTTTGGAACAAGCAGTTACAGCCTCGTCGGCACTCAGGATTCCTTTGTCGTGAAGGTCTCAAGCACGGGTGCCATCTTGGGTATCACCGGCTATGGCATTGCTAATCAGGCCGTCACACTCTCCTCCATGGCGACGGACGGTAACGGCGATCTGTACGTCGGTGGCTCCTACGAGGGTACGATGGCCAAAAACGGCTGGTCCATCACGGCCAACAAAGGCGGTGCTGACCTGTTTTTCATCAAGGAAGGAAGCACGCCTTCCAATCAATGGGCGGCAACGGGCGGTTCCAACTCGGCCGACAGCCTGCAAGGCATGGATGTTAGTTCCCGTGGAGAACTGGTGTTCACCTCGTTCTTCCTCGACGGCACCTTCAGTGCGGGGACCAAATCCACCACTGGCGCCAGTAGCGGATGGATTTCTACCCTCGACGCCGACATGATGCTCGGTGGTTTGACCAGCACGGGCGGGTGGTCGTGGCTTGACGTGACTTCCAGCGCCGCCCTTGAGATCGGCTGGGATGTGGCGTACAACGCCAGCGACATCGCAGCGGGCATTGGCTCCTACGCAGGACCATCTGGAAGCAACACCATCACCAAAGGCACCAACAGTGTATCCAGCACCGGTGGATGGGACAACTTCGTGTGGGCGATCGACCCGTCCATGAAGGCCGACACCGACAACGACGGCGTGCCCGACGTTTCGGACAACTGCCCCAACACCTCCAACCCGCTTCAGGGTAACACCGACGGTGATTCGCAAGGCGATGAATGTGATTCGGACGACGACAACGACGGTATCACGGACAATTCCCCTGACGAATGCCCACGCGGAGGTGCTGCCAACTGGGGCTCGACACAGAATTTCGATGACCCTGCCAATTCGACCGATTGGGACCGCGACGGCTGCAAGGACGACGTCGAAGATTACGACATCGACCAGGACGGCATCGCAAATGACGTCGATTTGTGCCCCCGCTCTGGCTATCAGCCCCCACGCCCAACATGGGTGTCCGACGAAATCACCGACGTGGACGGCGACGGTTGCCGCGATGCAGACGAGGACACGGACGACGACGGCGACGGTTTCGAAGACGTGAGCGACGACTGCCCGACCGTGATTGGGAACTCCACCCTCGGCGAGGAAGGATGCTTGGACAACGACGGCGACGGTTGGTCGAACAACTTTGACGACTGTCCCAACGAGTTTGGAAACTCAACCCTCGGCGGTAAGAACGCCTGCCCCGACATGGACGGCGATGGCTGGGCCGACGTGGACGATGCGTTCACTGAAGACCCAACCCAATGGTCTGACGCCGACGGCGATGGCTACGGCGATAACAGCGAAGGCACCACGCCCGACGATTGCCCCACCGTTGCCGGCACCTCAACACTGGACCGTCTCGGCTGTCTTGACACGGACGGCGATGGATACTCCGACCCCGACAGCATGTGGGACACCGAAGCTGGCGCCGATGCCTTCATCGATGATGCAACCCAATGGTCGGACTTTGATGGCGACGGCTACGGCGACAACTACGCCAACGATACATGGACCGACCGAAACCCTTCGTGGCCCGGCGAATACCGAACCGATGTGGTGCTCCAAGACGCCTGTCCAACCCAAGAAGGTACATCGTGGCAGAACGGTCTGATTGGATGCCCTGACCAAGACGGCGACGGATGGTACAACCTCCAAGACGCCTTCCCCAACGACCCCACACAGTGGTCGGACATGGACGGCGACGGCTACGGCGACAACGCTTCGGGAACGGACGCTGACCAGTGCCCGGATGTTGCGGGCACCTCCACCGTTGACCGGCTCGGCTGCGAAGACACGGACGGCGACGGTTATTCTGACCCCGACCCCAACACCAACTGGTTGCCAGAACAGGGCGCTGATGCCTTCCCGAACGAGCCTACGCAATGGGCCGACCAAGACCAGGACTTCTATGGCGACAATCCAGCCGGTGATCGTGCAGATGACTGCCCGACCGTGAGAGGTACTTCAACCGTTGACCGGTTGGGCTGTGAAGACAGCGACGGCGACGGCATCTCGGACGCCACGGATACATGGACGTTGGCTCAAGGGGCCGACGCCTGCCCGCTGGCCTACGGCACCTCGACCGCCGACCGCATCGGTTGCGTGGATACCGACGGCGACAATTACTCCGACCCAACACCGGATTACGGCGTTGCCGAAGGTGCGGACGCTTACCCGCAAGACCCTACGCGATGGATTCTTGAGCCCAAGGAAGACGAGACCGTCTTTGCCTCGACCAACGCCCTCATCGGTGGCGGCGTTGGATTGCTCTTGGCCCTGGTGCTGATTGGGCTGATCATGCGTCGGCGAGGTGGCAAGGAGGCAACCACGGATTGGACAACGCCCCCAGGCGCAGGCTTCGCAGCTGACCCTGCCTACGGCGTCCCGCCTGGTATGCCGAACTTCGCTGCGCAACCTGCTGCGCAACCTGCTGCACAAGCGACGGTCCAACCAGGCTACGGCGCTCCCGTGGCCATGCCCGACTTCAACGCCCAGCCTGCCGTGGCTCAACCCGACCCTGCTCGAGAGTACTACAACGGATTGCTCGCTCAAGGCTACCCCCACGAGGACGCTGTTCGCTACACCCAGCAGTACTTCCAGGAATTCCGCGGTTGAACGGGGGCACGTGGCCTTGACCGAACGTGAACAGCGGCTGATGGACAACCCTGTTGTTCGTGGTCTGCTCGTGTTTTCGGCCTTTCGGGCCGTGTACGGGATGGGTATTCTTGTCGTGACCTACGGCTTGGCGACCAGTGAAGCGACCCCTTGGTGGACGTCGCTCATCTTTCTGGCCTGTTCCATGGTGTTCTCACGCTGGCTCTTTCGCCGGCTGAAACAACGGTGGCCCGGCCTGTTCAATGCAGGCCAGCACGGCGTGGATTAACGCTGTCGATTCAAACGACGCCTTGGGCGATCATGGCTTCGGCGACCTTGAGGAATCCGGCCACGTTGGCACCAAACACGTAATCGCCTTCACGGCCGTACTTCTTGGCCGTCTCGAACGCGTTCTTGTGAATGTTGATCATGATGTCCTCAAGTCGCTTGTCAACTTCCTCACGGGTCCAGGACAAACGGAGGGAGTTCTGCGACATTTCAAGACCGGAGGTGGCGACACCACCAGCGTTGCTGGCCTTGCCAGGTGCGAACAGGACGCCAGACTTCTGGAAGACCTCAACAGCCTCGGGGGTGCAGGGCATGTTGGCACCTTCGCCCACGGCGATGACGTTGTTGGCCACGAGCATCTCGGCCTCTTCGCCGTTGAGCTCGTTCTGGGTAGCGCAAGGAAGGGCTACGTCAACGTTGACGTTCCACAGGCCGTTCACGGCAGGCTCAGGGGCGCTAGGTGTGAAGGTGGCCGAGGGGTATTGCTTGGCATACTCGGAGATTCGGCCACGTCGGTTGTTCTTGAGGTCCATGACCCAAGCCAACTTCTCACGGTCGATGCCGTCCGGGTCGTGGATGAAACCGGACGAGTCCGAGAAGGTGACCGGCTTGCCACCGAGGTCAAGGACCTTCTCACAGGCAAATTGGGCCACGTTGCCGGAGCCAGAGATGGAAACGGTGGCGCCCTCGAAGGACTTGCCCTTGGTGGCCAACATCTCACGAGCGAAGTACACGAGACCGTAGCCCGTGGCTTCGGGTCGGATGAGCGAACCGCCATAGGCAAGACCCTTTCCGGTCAGGACGCCGGCTTGGAACTCGTTCTGCAGACGCTTGTACATGCCAAACATGTAACCGATCTCACGACCGCCGACACCGATGTCGCCGGCAGGAACGTCGCAGTCATGGCCGATGTGGCGCCAAAGTTCCATCATGAAGGACTGGCAGAAGCGCATGACTTCAGCATCGGATTTGCCCTTGGGGTCGAAGTCCGAACCACCTTTGCCGCCACCCATGGGAAGGCCGGTCAAGGAATTCTTGAAAATCTGCTCGAACGCGAGGAACTTGAGGATGGAAGTGTTCACGCTAGGGTGGAATCGGAGTCCACCCTTGTAGGGGCCAATGGCACCGTTGAACTGAATACGGAAGCCACGGTTGACGTGGATTTCACCTGCATCGTCGGTCCAGGGCACACGGAAATGGATGAGGCGCTCGGGCTCGACCACGCGCTCAACAACGGAAATGTACGCTGGATTCGCCTCAAGCACGGGCTCGAGCGATTCAAGCACTTCTTTCACCGCTTGGTGGAATTCAGGTTGGTCGGGGTCACGGGCTACGACTTTTGCATAAATTGCGTCACTGGGGCTCATCGGCATACCTTCTCACACCCTAAGGTGTGTTGCGCCGCCCTTGCACAGACCCTTTCTAATGGTTGCCCCTGTTCCATCTCCGTGACCGAAGATTCAAGGAGCAAAAATGAGACTCAAAAGGCACACACCGTGAGGTAGCGCTCGAGTCGTTCCACGCGACGTTGACCTTCCTCGTCGACCTCGCTCATCGCCCGGATTGACTCTTCGATGAGGGCGTGCTGATCTTCCTGAAGACCGATGATACGCCGGAGGTGGTTGAGCATGGCCCACTCGTCTTCGCTGATGATGTCGTCGTCCAGAGCAGCGATAAGGGCGGATTGGTACGTGGTGGCGTCACCCATGTGGTGGCCGCCAAATTCGGTGTCGTCATCAAAAGGTGAAGGCGACTCTCCCGCCACCACTGCTCTGCATTCTGCGGTATCGGCAGGAGCGACGCCCAAGGCCTGAGCCAAGATGTGGAGGATTTGGGCTTCATCGTCCGTAACGATGGCGTCATCAAACGCAACACGGAGGGTTTCGAGGTAGAGGTACAGGCCGCGAGTAGGGACGAGACTCATGGTGGCGGTTGACAGCGACTCGTCCTTGAAACTTCTCCAATCGTGGCGACGTTTCCCGAAATAACAATGTATTACAGGTAAAGACGATTTGTCATCATATGAGTTATCTTCATATACTGCCTGTTCCAGTCTAACCTTGCAGGAGGAACCCGGATGAGCCAGCCCACCAGTGCCGTTTCGCTCAGAATCACCGAGGAAGATCTCGCACTGCTCGATGCTCGTGTTGGCATGGACGGTGCACGAAACCGCTCTGACGTGGTTCGACTCGCCATCCAAGAATTCCTTCACAACCAACCACTTCTCACGGGAATGAAGTCCATTCGAATCCCCTTGGGGCGTGCCGATCAGCGCCGCCTCGCCCACCTCTACGAATTGAACGGCGTAACGCCGGAACAGGCTGCCCAAGAGGGTTTGAGCCTTTACATCAAGCGGGCGGTTGCAGAAATCGACCCGATTGACAGTACACTCGAAGAAGCTGTGGAGGCGTCCAGAGCTTCAACGATGCGACGCAGCGAATACCAAGAATGAATTGGTGAGAGACTGGAGGGGATGGGATGAATTGGCAAAACTCGGGCTACAACCTTGGTGATGCCACCCTTGGAGCAACGCAGGACCGGCCTGTCCTGCAGAGCTTTGTCTCGCTGTATCAGCGTGCCCGTCGTGCACGCCTTGGCCTTGGTTCCCACAACCAAACACCCCCACACGCTTCCCTGGACGACGGCCAGGGAGGCCCAGATTCCACCCC
>JAYYDY010000037.1:0-22871 GCA_036160375.1 Thermoplasmatota archaeon
GGCATCCCCCTTCACGGTCTGTTCAAGCAACGCCCTGGCCTGATTGGCCCATTCATCGCGCTTGACACGACCGGGGAAGAATTCGATTGCTTCGTTGACTTGATCTTCCAACTCACTGGTCATCTTGCTGATTTGGGAGAAGGTGTAGATGCCAAGAGCGTTCAATTTCTCTTCGATGAACGGTCCCACACCTTTGATGGTCTGAAGGTCGTCCTTCTCGTTAGCGTTGGCCGTCCCAAGAACGGTGAAATCAATCGACTTTGAGCGTTCCTTGACGCGCTCGAGTTCAGCCTGCTTCTTTTCTTCCTTGCTGAGGGTTTTGGTTTCGGTGGTCTCCGGTTCAGCGGGCTTGACGGTTTCGACCTCAGCCTCAACGGGCTTGGGCGCTTCAGCCGCAGCCTTCGCTTCCTTGGCAGCCTTCTTGGCTCGCTTGTCTCGCTCCTTGGAGGCTCGCTTGGCCAATTCGGCGTCAACGGCTTCTTGGTGAACGCCGGGCAGCACACGGGTGCGGGAGGCATCAAACCACAGGTCTTGACGCGTAAAGCCGGACATGCCGTCGTATTCGTTGGTCATGAAGAACGAGGTAAAGCCGCAGGCTTCCATACACAGGCCGCAGAACATGCATCGACCGAGGTCGATGCGACCGGAGACGATTTGGTCGTCAGCGGGGTAAAGTTCCGAAGTCGAGACCACGGCCTCTTCCCCTGAATCGTTCCAGCGAACGGTGGCAGAGGTTCCCGAAAGGTCCAGCACTTCGGCAAAGCGCCATTCTTCGGGCGGTGCCGTGTGAGCCGTGACGTGGTTGAACGTGTCCAAGCCAGCCATCACTTCAGGGACCTCGACAGCAGCAAACTTGCCGACTTCAAGTTCAGCACCAAAGCCTGCGTGCTCGCCTTCAGCATTGTCGAGCACGTCAACTCGAAGCTCGGTCGTCATGTGGAGGCAGTCGTTGGGGCAGATGTTCACGCACATCTTGCACGCCGTACAGGTCTCCCAAATGACGCCGATTCGCCCGTTGTAGTTCCCCGGCACGAACAGCCAAGGCTCCATGTCCTCGAGGCGTTCGTATGGGTACTGCACCGTCTGAGGCTTCCACAGCGTTGGTTTGAGGTCAGAGGTCACACGGTCGGGGGCAAACTCCTGACGGGTGATGTCGTTCATCTCGGCCGAGGAAGCGGCACGAGCGCGGCTTCCGTCGTCGAGAAATTCGGGGTGGGAGGTGTTGTGGTAGGCACCGAGGCGCTTTCCGAAACGCTTGCCGATGAACGGGAAGGTGCGCAGGGCCGTGATCAGCGTGATCTTGAACGGGTACCAGAACAGATTTCGGAAGTTGGGCTGTGCGTGTGGATGCATTGGCATGGTATCACCTCACTCCTGGCCCGGGGTTACCGTCCCCGCGGGCTTGTCCGTATGGACGTGGAACATACGTTCCTGATTGACCGACTTGTCTTCGTCGTTCAGATAGATGAAGAACACACCCAGCCAGAAGGCCGTGGTGAGCACGGGCACGAGGAAGGGAATGCCAAAGGCGTCCCAGGCCATGCCGCCTGCAGGCTCGTTCTGGGCCGACATGCCGTCGGGGTTGAAGAGGTACAGACGGTAGACGAGGGCCAGCACGACCTGAAGCACGGCCAATGGCAAGAGCATGCGCCAGCCGAACTCAAGGATTTGGTCAGTTCGAATACGAGCAAGGGCAAAGCGGGCCCAAACGAAGACGATGAGGAAGACCAACCACGACTTGATGAGCGTTACGATGGCTCCGGGAATCAGCGGAACGGCCTCGCCAATCACCGGCAGGGAGGCGAGGGTACCGTGGAAGGGCAAGTGCCAGCCACCGAGGAAGAAGTGCGTGAACAGGAAACAGGCAGCATAGGTGCGGATGTACTCAGCCATGAACAGCATGCCAAATCGCATGCCACCATACTCTGTCCACCAGCCTTCGACCAGTTCGGCTTCGGCTTCGGGCATGTCAAAGGGCACACGTTCGACCTCAGCGATCATGGTCACCAAGAACAGCGCAGCGCCCAAGGGCATCAGGAAGATGTTCCAGGCGCCTGCGGAGTGCTGGAAGTGAATGCTTTCGATGATGTTGAAGGTGCCCGAAAGGATGGCGACAGAAAGCAAGGTGAGCAAGAGTGGAATCTCGTAAGCGGTGAGTTGGGCAGCCGAACGGATGCCACCGATGAGGGTGTACTTGTTGTTGGATGACCAACCGGCGAAGAACACACCGATGGGCGCAATCCCGAAGATGGCGATGGCGTAGAGAATGGAGAGGTCGGGGTTGGTGGCGTAAATGCCGCTGGAAAGTGGAATCATGCCCAAAATCAAGAGCGTGGACGAGACGATAAGGAACGGCGACACCTCGAAAATGAGGCGGTCGGCTCGCTGAGGGACCATGTGTTCCTTGACAAGGAACTTCATGCCGTCGGCCACGTTTTGGAAGAAGCCGGGCACGATGGTCTTGCCCATCCACGAGCGGTTGTTGACACGGTCAACGGTGGCGAAGTTTTCATCACGGTTGCCGAAATTCTTGTTCAACCATTTGTTGACGGCGCCGATGGGTTTGCCCAGACCGAACGGTAGCATGTTCCACCATTCACCCGCCGTGACACCGTTTTCACCAACCCAGAGGGAGCGAAGAGCCGTGGTGGCACCGTAGCGGTCTTGCATACGGGCCACCGCCTTGCGTTCAATCCAAAGGATAGCAAATTGCGAGAAGAAGAGCATCAGGAAGACGACGTTGACCACGGCGAAGGTGGCGATGGCAAACGAGAGGCTCCCGGCGCTCTCCTCGAGCGGCGTGCCTTCCAAAAGACCGATGATGCCGGAACGGAGCAAGCCGTCCTTGCTCAGAAAGAAGCCTACCAAATCGTACTTGTCATCCATGATTTCACCTCAACGGTCGGTCTCTCCAATGCAGGGGTCGAAACTGCCCATGATGGCAGGAATATCGGCCACCTTGTAGCCAATCATCGTCTTGGCAACGTAAGGAATCGTGATGAACATCGGTGAGCGGATGGAGAGGCGGTACGGGTTCTTGCCTCGCCCGTCGCCGCCGCCTTGGATGTAGAACTGCGAGGCCCCACGGGTGCACTCGTAGTGGGAGAATCCGGTCGCGCCTTCAGGAGCACGGGTGGGGGCCTTGGCCAGAATCATCTCGTCGCCGTTGGCGTAGTTGGTGTTCTTGCCGCCTGGGATTTTCTCGATGGCGTCGAGGATCATGCGGCAGGACTGGCGCATCTCTTCCATGCGAACACGGTAGCGATCATAGCAGTCAGCGCCCTTGACCGAGGTGGGTTTCTCCACGGCAGGCTCCCAGTCAACCTGGTCATACACCGAGTAGGGGTGAGCCCAGCGCACGTCGTAGTTCACACCGGCGGCGCGGATGTTGGGGCCGGACACACCGGCGTTGACCATGTCTTCGGCCTTGGCGTAGCCGACGCCTTGGAGGCGAACGAGCCAGATGGTGGACTCGTCGAGCATCATTTCGTACTCGTCGATGCGGTGCTCGAACAGCTTGACCTTGGCGATCAGACGGTCGGCAAAGCCAACGGGAATGTCGCGCTTCACGCCACCAACACGGGGGTAATTGTAGTGCATTCGAGAGCCGCCGAGCTCTTGGAGCAGGTCGAGGAACATCTCACGGTCTCGCATGCACCAGGTCATGAGCGTCAGGCTGCCAATGTCAGGGCCGTAGGCACCCAGCCACATCAGGTGAGAGGCCAATCGCTGGCATTCAGCGGCGATGAGACGGATGTATTCTGCTCGCTCGGGCACCTCGACTTCGAGCAAGTCCTCGGCTGCATAGATGTAGGAGTTGGCCCAGGTCATGGCGCTCACATAGCAGAGGCGGTCGCAGTACGGCGTGATCTGGGTGAAGTCCCGAGATTCGGCGATTTTTTCCACGCCACGGTGAATGTAGCCAAGTTCGGCTTCGGTGTCAACCACCGTTTCACCGTCGACTTTCACGCGCAGGGTCCACAGACCGTGCGTCATCGGATGCTGGGGGCCCATTGTAATCCACATTTGTGCCATGGTTTCACCTCACTTGACGCGACCCTCGTCGGTTGGTTTTCGACCGAAGCCCTGGGCGTCGTCGTACATTTCGTTGAAATCGTGATAGCGGATTTTGTGCTGCTTCTGCAGCGGGTGGAACCCATCGGGGCTGTCGTGGGGGTTGAGCACGCGGTGCATGTTTTCGTGGCCCTCAAACTGGATACCAACGAGGTCCCATGTTTCCTTCTCGTTCCAGTCTGCGCCGACCCAGATGTTCTGAACGCTGGGGACGGCAGGCGTCTCGCCCTGAGGGAGCGTGATAACGACTTCAAGTTCCAGTGGGACATCCATGCCGGTGAGTTCCTCGGCCACGTGAACGGTGTTGGTGTGCGGTGCTTGGTCCACGACGGGTTGTCGCATCAGGTGATAGACGACCTCCCAGCCACGCTCGGCCCCGCCTTCGGGGTAGTGCGTGCCGGTAACCATCGAGCAGTAGTTGACGCCGAGGTCAAAGCGAAGATGCTTGGCCACCGCCGTCCAGTGTTGGGCAGGGACGTTGACTCGGGTGAACGCCATTTTGTGGGCGTTGGCGTGGTGTTCCACCGAAGCGGCGACATCGGAGCCGCCAAACCGGTCGACAAGGCTGGCAACAGCGTGCTCGGCCGCTGCATCGGCTTGAGCGTTGGTGATGCGCATGCCCATGGTCAGTCCTCCCCGACGATGATGGGCTTGTCGCCCTTTCGGCCGCTGCTGGGGGCTGCGCCGATGCGGATGATCTTCTCACGAAGCAGGCCGAAGCCGTCGATGAGGGCTTCCGGACGAGGTGGGCACCCAGGGATGTAGACGTCGACGGGAATGACGGTGTCCACCCCTTCAAGGATGTTGTAGGACTGGAAGTACGGGCCACCGGAAATGGCGCACTCGCCCATGGCGATGCAGTACTTGGGCTCGGGCATTTGCTCCCAGAGACGGACGATCTTGTCGGCGAACTTCTTGCTGATGGGGCCGTTCACGAGCAACACGTCGGACTGTCGTGGCGAAGAGCGGAACAACACGCCGAAACGGTCGCCGTCAAAGCGGGGCGTCGCAGCAGCGGCCATCTCGATGGCGCAGCACTTGATGCCCAAGTGGAGCGTGAACAAGGATTTGCGACCTGCCCAGTTGAAGTAGCGGCCGGCGAGGACGCTCAGGAATTGCTTGATCTTGGTGGCTTTGAGGGCTTCATCGGTGACATCGCCGACCATCTCAACGAGGGCTCGGCTGTTGAATGCGGCGTAGTTTTCGTCTTGTCCTGCCATGTTCAATCACCTCAGATGTAAATGCGGCCTCGCTTGCGGAACACGTACCACACGCCAAGCGACATGGTAGCGAAGAAGATGCCGAGAATCGTCAGGGCGTCGGTTGCACGGGCAACGGCGGCCTCCCGGTCCACGACGTCGGTTGCCGTGGCGTCGGATGCGACCATGCCGCCCAGCACGAGGAACATGAAGGCGACGTCAAAGACGAGGAAGATGATGGCGTACCAGTAGTACTGGAAGTGGAACTGAATCATCGCCTCACCCACGGGTTCACTGCCGCACTCAAAGGTGGTCAAGCGACGAGGGTAGAGGCTGTGGTCTCGCTCGTAGCCTTCGAGGAGGTAGGAGCGGGTGACGTGGGGCCGGGCGGGGTCGACCTTGGGCCGAACGACCCACGTAATGAGGAAATTTGTCAGCGGCATGATGATGCCAACCACGGTCAAGAAACCGATGGAAAGGTAGGCGCTTGGCACGGATTCAAGTCCCGACATTGGTTCACCCCCGGAGAACGCATACGCTCTCCGATTTTACCGACTTGAGGCCCCTCCATAAGCGTTGTCTGTCGCCTCGGTGAAAACGGGGGTGTCGAACCGTCACAGGCATGGGCGCAGCCCATCGTTTTCACCAAGTTTGACGGTGCGTAGTTGCGCTCATCTTCGGCGGCTCAGGACAGCGGCCACAAGCAGCACGACCAGCACGGCTCCTGCCACTTGTGCGACCATGGCGTTGGACAGGCCGAGCACCCCTTCTGGAGCGGAGCCCATGGCTGCGAATTCGATGTTCTGGCGGTCAAGGACGCCCGTTTCGGTTGGCTCCGCCGACACCGTGAACTTGTACGTGTCATCCATTTCGGCGCCGTAAGGAGCACGGACGGTGACCTCCACGAGGAGGGTTTCACCTTCGTTGACGGTGCAGAGCAGGTCGTTGTTTTCCGTGATGCAACCGAGGTGATCGCTGTCAAGCACGACGGACCAACCACGGAGGTTCTCAGAGGCGAACACGCGAATTTCACTGCGGATGTTGCCGGTGTTGACCACGGTGATTTCCTGCGTCACGGCGGGTTGCCCGTAGACAACGTCAAGCTCCTGTCGTTCGCCCGCTTCGACAAACTCAATCTCGTGAATGATGCTGACCTCGAGTGAAATCATCACCAAACCCGAACGATCGGCTGCGTTGGAAACGCTGGTTGCAAGAATTTCGAGAAGGCCCCCTTGCCCCGTTTGTGCACCGGGATTCACGCTGATGGTGAGTTCAATGTAGACTTCGAACGGGCGAACTTCATGCCCTTCCATGAGGTCGTTGTTGAACCTGATGTTGTCGGCCTCAACCTCGTCCCTGCCCAGAAGCGGCTCTTGGGTGTCGCTGTCCATCACGAAGGTGCCGTTGGCCAGGTCCCAGATGCCGTAGCCTTTGGGCACGGGGAGTTCACCCGTCACCGGGAGGTTGTACGCCACCATGGACCGGGTTGCAATGCCTTCGAGGCCACCCAGCGTGAACACAGCGTCGTCGTTTCCGTCACCGGTGTTACGAACCCACATGCCAATGGTTTGCTGGCCGTTGGGCGGCAACACCACCGAAGCCGAGGTGGCGGTATCGGTGTTTTCGAGGCGGAGGTCCATGGAGAAGTTGCGATCGGACAGAACTGCAAGGAACTCACCCTGGCGCTGGTTGTCAGGAATGCCGTCTCCATCACGGTCCTGTGAATTGGGGTCATCCTTGTTGCGAACACGGACGGTGAGCCGGGTGTTCTCCAGTTCCTCCTCGCCGTCAATGCTGACCACGAGGTACACCGTGGTGGTGGTTTGAGGGTCGATGTCGATTTCCGTGAAGGGCATGCCGTCCTCGTTCTCAAAGGACGTGCCCCAACCCGGGCTGGCGGTTTGCGACACAACGGAAAGCCCGATGGTGTCCCGGACGTTGCCTTCGTTGACCAAGTTGATGGGGAAGCGAACTTCGGTGCCCGAGCGGCCCGTTTGGTCGGTCGCCGGGGTTTCAATCTCCAACCCGTGAATGGCGGCCACGGTCACACGAAGCGTGACCGTGTCGTAGGCCGTACCACCGGAGGAGGGAAGGACACTGAACGTCAACTCCACTTCTTCCGTGGCCAGCGCATTGACGGGAACGCGCACGGTCACGCCAACGTTGGCGGATTTCTCGTTGCCGTGTCGGGAGCCAACGGACACGGAGGAGGCGTCAAGTTGGACGGCCCAACCGGTGGGTGCGATAGAGGAAGCGACTCGGAGGTTGTCCTGGCCGTTGCCTTGGTTGGTGATGGTGAGGGTGGTGGACTTGTTGCTGCCGGGCTCGATGTTCGAGAGAATGGAATTGGCGACGGAAATGCTGGCGCCTCGGGACTGTCCAACGATGATGCGAAGGTCGGCCTGGCACTTGATGGGGCCGTTGTTACCGTCTTTTCCGACGATTTGCACGACCGTTTCCGAACCGGCGGTCACCGAATCGTCCGGTGAAACGACGAAATCGAACGCTCGCTCACCGTTGCCATTGTCGTATGGCAAGAGTCCTGATGAAGCACCGTCGACTTGAACCCAAGCCGACTTGCTGCCCACTGCAGAGGCCGAGACGGTCCAGTCGGCGTTGCCGTCGTTGGCGTAGGTGGCCGTGATCTTGGTGTCATCGTCGGGGTTCACACTCACAGAAGTCTTGCTGAGTGAGAGGGTGCACTTCTTCAGCAACGGGACGGTCAAATCGAAGTCTTCGGTGTCCTTGGCTTCTTGGGAGGGGTCGTTGGCCACGGTGCCGGTCACCTCCCAACAGTACTTGTCAGCCGAGGCCCCTTCGGGGACCTCAACCGTGGCAAAGACGATTTCAGACTCCTCCTGATCGACGTTGACCGAGGTTTCGCTGAGGGTCACGGTGAACGAAGAAGCAGATGCGCAGCCAGGGCCATCCCCTTCGCTCACGGCGAGGTTGATGGTCTCGTTGGTTTGGCCGGTGTTTTCCACCTCGATGCGATAGTCAAGTTCCTCTTCCCCGTTCCAGTCCTTGCTTCGGTCCGAATCGGTGATGATGAGGTCGACGCCAAACACGGCACTCCCGGAACCGTCTCCGGCCGTGGTGGTGACCGTCACGGATTCTTGGGCGGGTGCGCCGGCCACGTCGGGTGGAGTGGCCTGTTCGTTCGCTGTTACCGTGACGGTGGTGTCGCAGGAACCCTCGGCGGTTTGTGTCAAGGTGATGTTCATGGTCGCCTCTTCGTAGGAACCTGCATCGATGGGGCCCGGAATCTGGGTGATGCTCGAGGTGTAGGCATTGCATTCCTGCGTGGCCTCTTCGGAGGTGGCAAGGGAGACGGTGACGGGGTTGGAACCGGTGTTTCGAACTCGAATGGTGTACTCGCCGGCTTCCCCTGGATTGACCTCGAGGGCGGTGGGGATGGCGGTCACCAAAATGGAGGCGTCGCGGCCGTCTGCCGAGACGACCGGCACTGAGAGCGGCAGGAGTGCCCCGCACATCACCAGCACGAGAAGGATGGCCGTCCGGCGTGAAGCGGCCACTGCGCTTGCCGTAGGCACCATGGTCTGCGCTCGGCGTTCTCCTATCAAAACCCTATGCTCCATGTGCTTCATGTTATGCACTTGGCTCAGGCTTGAACGAAGGACGAAGCGGGCGCTTGGCAGTTAACACAGGCAGGAATTTCTTGAGCGCCGCACCCGTTGAAGCCGTCAGCGTGGTACCTCGCACCGCACGAAGGGCAACCCACCATCGCCGTGGTGACCGGTTGACGACACGTCCAGCACATCGGCGGAGGTGTGGATTGCGCTGCAGGCGCAGACGTTGTCGCTTGTGGAGCAGCCACGGCGGCCGAAGGAACGGTCATTGCTGGCGAAACGAGGGCCCCGGGCGCAGGTTGAGCAGCAGGTGCCGCACCGGGGAGCGGCATGGGAAGCACGCTCGGCATCGCCTTCGGCGCCGAGGAAGCGTCCTTGCCTCGCAGCACCTGAATGCCCAAGAACGCAAAGGCCGCGAGAAGAATGGCTCCGAGGAGAGCGATGGCCAACGAGGTGTTCAGACCACTTTCACCGGAGGTCCCGATGGGCTCGCCTGTTGACGATACGGTGAACGCAAACGAAGCGGTGGAGGCCGTGCTTTGAGCCAATTCAAGCGAAATGGAGGCTTCACCCGGTGAGTCCGGTCGCACATCAAGGCGGACCAAGACGGATTGACCGATGTCCAAGTCGACAATGTCCGTGCCGTCAACGGAAGCGCTCCAAGCAGACGGCGTTTCCACGAGCAACTGTCGCTGAAGCGGCGTGTTGCCGATGTTGGTGATCTCCAGCGTGATTTGACGTTCCTGACCGGTGGTGAACTGCGGAACGGCGCCGATGTCCCACTCCACCTGTTCGTTCACCGCCACCAACAAGCCCACCGTGGTGGATTGCTCCACGCCTGCATCGTTGAGGACCACGGTAAACGACGGTTCTGACATCGGGGCCATCTCACCGTCGATCACGACGTTGCAAACCACGGGCACGACCTCTCCTTTGCCCACGGACTCAACGGGCGTGCAATCACCAAACAAGCCCGAATCCAACCGCAGGCTTGCACTGGGGCTCCACACCGTGTCAGCCCCGTTGCCGAGCAGCCAGGTGAATTTGAGGTTCTCTCCCGAGGGATGGGTGCCAGCGCCTTGGGGGTTGGTGAAGGAGGTGCCATCTTGAAGTTCCAAGCTCACGAAGGTCAAGGTTGGTTCAGCCAAGGCCTCAACGTTGAGTTCCCCCGTCCACGTGAATCGGTTTGACCCATTGTCAAGATGGAGTTTGATGGTTCCGGAGCGGGCGTTGCTTCCCGCCTCGAGGGTGTAGAGGAGGTTTTTGCTCGTCGCCCACGGCAGGTCAACCACCTCCAGAGCGGTGACCACAGACCACCCACTCGGAAGTTCGAACGATGGTGTGAGATCAAAGTCGACGTTGCCTTTGTGTTCAAGCGAGTACCGCAACGTCAGCGAGGAGTCAGGACGGAGGGTCCCGAGGTTGGATTCAATGTTGATGAGCACCTCTTCCACCGTCATCACTTGAATGGGAATTTCGAACACCTTGAGTTCAGCATTTTCCGTTTGACTGACCGCCGTCAATTTGACCACCCGCTCGGCACCGGCCGCCGTCATGACTTGGGGCGGCGTGAACATCAAGCCCACTGCGCGGAAGGCTTCGCTGTTGATCAGGCCCGTTGAACCGGATGATGCACCTGCTTCACTGCCCAGGTTTGTGAACCCGGCCTGCCACCCGGCAGGTGCCTCAAGGAACAAATCGTAGCCGATGGGTGCGTTGCCGTTGTTGTAGAACCGAACCGTGATGTTGGTCGGGTCGGAAGGATGAACCGGCACGACCTGATAGTCAAACGCCACCTCAGCATCGGGCAAATCGGGAACGATGAGGTCGAGGTTCAGCGGGTAGTCGACACCGTTGTCGACGTCCAAGGCCAACAGGTCAATCCGGTACGTGCCGGGTGCGGGAGGGTCGGGATGGACAAGGGTCACGATGATGGATTCCGTGGCCTGACCTTCCATGGAGAAATTGGATTCCGTGCTTCCAATGTACCACGGCATGGTTTGACCGGACTCGACGTGGAGCACCTCCCCGGTTTGCATGGAGGCGTTGGTTGGAATGAGGGCCGTGTTGGTCAAGGAAACGTTCCATGACGTGGTTGTGATCGTGCTGGAACTCAGTGTTTGAACGGGCGTGGAGGTTTGGAGTTTGACACCCGGGGCCGTGATGTTGACTTGAACGTCCAAACGGTTGTTGTCTTCTCGGATTTCCTCCATGTTATCGTCCGGGTCGATGATGAAGGAGAGGGTGCTCGTCCCTGCGGATTGAGGCGTCCACGGCCACATGAGCACTTTGGACGACCCTGCTCCAAGTTCAATCGTCCTCCTCGACAGCTCCGTGCCGTCCACCTCAAACGCAATCGGGAAAGCCTCGGCTTTGACGTTTCCAAAGTTGAAAAACGAGGTCGTCAGTTGAACCGGATCGTCGACCTGTGGAATGGCCACGTCCATCTGGAAGTCCTCGGGTACCACCTTCGGGTCGGGGCGAAGGTCGTTCACGCCATGACCGAGCACGGCGACAGCGTAGGGCTGTGTTTTGCCGCCGCTGTGTTGAGCATCCTTGACCTTCACCGTCCAGGTGCCCTGAACGGCGTTATCGATGAGCACGACCTCGAGATTGTTGATGCTGTCCCGCGTCCCGCCGGTGGCTGACCGACCGTTGGCGAAATCATTGCCGAGGTAGACCGTTCCGTCGGGTGCCGTCACCTCCAAATCCAAATCGTTCACGAGTTGTGCACTGGAAAACCGAGAACCACGCTCGTCCGACCAGGTCAAGACGGCCTTGAACATCCCCGAGGATTGCGAGACGTTGAACGCATACGACTTGCTGTTGCCCGTGCCCGACATCACCGAGCGGTCATCCACCCAGATGCCTTGACCACCCGGAGGTGCGAGACTGTTGCGCAAGTTGACTCTGCCCCAACCTTCGTCGTCGTTGGGGATGTCCCGAGCACCCATGTCCTGAGCGCCGAGCACGAGCAAGGCCTTGACCAACGCACCTTGGGGCGAGGGGCGTTGGGCAATTTCCTCAAGGTATTCACGAACCATGACGGCGGCACCGGCGGCGTTGGGTGTCGCCATCGACGTGCCCGTGTACTCGAGGTAGTAGGTGTTGCTCCACGTTGCACCACCGGTGTCAGCGGCTTCTTGGGCCCGACATGAGCGCACGTAGCCGCCAGGGGCAACGAGGTCGGGTTTGATGCGCCCGTCCTCGGTGGGACCTCGAGACGAACCACTCATCATCACGTCCGGGGCGTTGTTGTAGCGATTCTTGTGATTGCCAACGGAGATGACGTTCTTGGCGGTGGCGGGGGGCGAGACCGTGCTGCTGCCCGGCCCGTCGTTCCCTGCTGCGAAAAGAATGGTCAGACCGTGGACACCGTTGTACTCGCGGTCGTAGTAGTTGGCTCGGTCGTCAACGTCCTCGGTTTCTGAGTTGTACTTGGACTGCTCACTGGCAGCGGACGAACCCCACGAATTGGTGTGTGTTCGTGCACCGGCGTTGTAGGCCGTGTTGAGCAGGTTGTTGAGCGAAGGCGACTGGAAATTACCGGTGTTGTCGTTTTCCATCGCTTGGAAGTAAAGATCGGCGGCTTGGGCCACGCCACCGTAGCCCCCTCGGAATCCATCGCCCAATACGGTGCAGGCCACGTGCGTGCCGTGCCCGGAGTGCTTGTCGGCGGTGGAACCGTCGCCGATGACGTCGTAATTCCCCACGACTCGGGTACCAAAATCACCGTGGTCTTCGTCAAGACCTGCATCCGCCACGGCCACGGTTTGACCCGAGCCATCCAAATCCGTGGTGAAATAGGTCGTCATGGTGTTGGTGCCCATGTGCCCGCGAGACTGATCGTTGAAGGCGCTGAAGGCAGGGTCGGGTCGAAGCTGCATGAGTGCCGGTTGGCGAAGCAAGGTGGAGAGGTCCGCCGTCGTCAGCATCCCCTCGTATCGGCCATCGTCCCATGCATGCGGGTCGTCCATGACCTGGCGAGCCACTTCGCCAAGGCTTTGCTCAAGAAGGACCCCCGCATCGTCGGTCAGAGCGACCGTTTCAACGGGGCCGGCATCGTCTCGCCACCCGTCCAGGCGCAGTAAGGTGTGCTGGAGCGCAGCTTCACCGTCCGAGAGAAGAGCAAGGTCCAGCAGGTCGTTGTGCAGGAACATGGCGATGGGCACGGCGTGGCTGGTGGCAATTCCCGGGTGGCGTTCGGCCTGTTGGAGAGCCGAGGGCGTGCCTTGGACCATCAGGCCCGAGGGTGAAATAAATTCGCGAACCGCTAGACCGGGTTCCTGATTGAGTTCATTGCGCACATCATGAAGGCGCATCTCGTTGGAAACGATGAGCATCAACACGTCAAAGCGGGGTTCGAGCAAGGCCTCAGGCACCGGCCGGTCCAATGTGAAGCCGAGGTGATCGAACACACCGATGGGCGTTTGGGCCAGTTGGTCCCGGCTTTCCGCAGCGAGATCGGTGTCCATCACACCTTGGGCGTCCCGGTAGACGTCTTCCCGCACATCGAAACGAACCCATTCCGGGTTGAACGTCGTCACCTCACCGGATGGCTGGTCAGGGAGAAGGAGGGAGCTTGAGGTGGAAAACAGGAGGAGAACGACAAACACACCTGCACAGAGGCGGTTGGAAACTCCAGCCATGGTTCATCCTCAGGCTCCTGTCCTTTATCGGTTCGGTCTTGATGTCCAAACAGCGCTCAATCGAGGGGCCAGAAATGACGCTCGGCTTTGTCCATGAGAATCTCTTGCGACCATTCACCGACTTGGTGGATGAACGTGTCGGGCTGACGAAGTTGGCCGGTGTAATCGCGATACTCCAGGTCAATGATGAGGTTGTATTCATCCCAGACCGTGTAGCCAACGACCATCATTTCCAAGTCGTCGCCAGAGATGGACGAGTGACTTTTCAAGACGTCCAGTTCCAAGGACATGCTGTCAATCAGCGTCCCGTCCAGCGTTTGAAATTCAATTTCAAGGACGACATCGGTGATGGCTCGGCTTCCGTCGTTGTGGAGTTCGGCCATCATCAAATGACCACCGCGTTGCATGTAATGCGTCTCAACGGTCACCGAATCTCGGGGGAGCACCCAATACCAACCGCTCACGGTGAGCGTGATGAGCATGAACAAGACCGCCCCCGCCATGGCCACACGGGAGGGTGTGACCTCTCGCTTGAGCGTGGTCAAAATCTTGGCCGCTTCCTGCGCAGCCTCCCAGTCTTCAAGCTCCTGTCCCTCGAGCGGAGATCCACCCTGCCGCAGGTCCTCGGCCGTTGGTTCCACCATGTTGATCACCCGAAAATCATGGCCAAACCGCTGGCAAACGCAGAACTGATGGGGTCAATGACCATGATGTGACGGGTTTCAACGAACTCGCCGGTCAGCGAACCCACCAAAGAGAGGTCGGTGACAATACCGTTGACGCCGATGGATGAGGCCGTGGGTACGATGCCTGTGAACTGCGCATCAAGCAGCACCGCTCGACCTTCCATCTGGTAATCGCCGAACACGGGGTAGAGCCAGGGCTCAACCAGTCCCGGTTGGATGTAGGCCTCGGCCGTGGCCACCAAGCGTCCATCGGTGATGTCGTCAATGACGATAAGCGGATAGTCCTCGGGCCCCGAATAAATGTGAATGGTAGCCCCCTTGAGGTTCTGGCCAACAAACTCAACGCGTTCAATGGTCACACCGGGCGTCGCAGGAACATCGGTTTGGCGCACGTAGACCCGCTTGACACCTGAGCCCGAAGATTCGACACGCATGCCAAAGTCATCGGTCAACTCAAGGACGAATCGTGTTGGGAGGTCCTCAGCCAGCATGAGCACGTCGCCTTTCGCCTCGATGGCACGGCCGCTCGCCTCGAGGTAGAGGTCCATGTCATCGGTGTTCGAAGCGTAATCCAAGGTTCGCATCCCTTGGAACGCCGTTTGCTCACGGATGTCGAAGCGTGTATCGGGCTCGGTGGCAAGGTGCATTTCTCCGGGCAGATCTCGCATGAAGGCCGTAGAAGGGTACCAGAAACCGTCGACATAACGCAGTTGCTTGAGCATCAATGAATCAGCCGAATGTCCGTTGATTCGATGGATTTCAGGGACCACCAAGTCAAGCACCAAGACATCACCAATGACCGCCGACACATCGGTGGACTGAGGGATGCCAACGACCAACGCCTCGACGCGTGTGAGCGCGTTGTTGTCAATGAGAATGGCATGAGCGGACTTCAGGCGAACGCCTGCGTCGTAGAACATGTCCACCGAAACACGAGGGACCGTGAGGTTTTCTTGCGTTGAGAACAGAGCGTTGACCTCAACATTACGCGGCATCGTGGTGTCGAGCCCGTCGATGAACAACTCGACGTCCTGCCCGTCCAACCCGTTGGCGATGATGGTCATTTGAGGGTACCTCGGTTGCCATTGCGACATTTTGAGATCGATTTCGTAAGTCGGGACGCCAGCCAACATTCGGAAGTCGTAGACGAGTTCAATTTCACCGGCCGGAAGCGAGGGCAGCCACGCTCGCAGGTGCCAAGCCCGCATGTCCTGAAGGGTCAGGCCCTCCTCCTCGAGTAAACTGAGGTTCATGCCCGCCGCTTCATCCTCGGAGACCCGTCCGTCTTCCATCGCATCGACGAGCGCAACGGCTGCGGTGATGTTGATGGCCTCCAGAATGGTGATGGCTTCGACTCGCTCGGTCGCGTCAATACGCCCGTCTGCCAATATGGCTTCCATAGGGCCTCGTGAGGTTGCCGTAAAGGCGGGCATCCGTGACAAGTTGGCTTCGAGGCGTGTCTGTTCCAGCGCCTCCATACCGAGACCGTGCATCCAATCTGGCGAAGTTTCCAAGTTCGAGCCTTTCTTCAGGTCCACCGTCATGTTGAACGCTTCACCGGTGAAGAGGTTCAATCCGAGGCTCATGTTCTCGCTTTCGCCGATTTCACCGCCCACGTTCACCGTGAGGGCGTGAACGAAATCGTTGACCACGCTGCCGAAGTCAACCAGGTCGCCAAGGAAAAACGAGAGGCCCTCAATGCCCTCTTCCTCGCCAAAGGTGGGCAACTCGAGCCCGTCGGAGTCGACATCGGAGGGCAAGGTGAGGGAAATGTTGGCCGGAAGCGGGTCAAAGTACACGTCCCCGTTGAGGCCCATGAAAGGGTTCTCGTGGGTGGATTGATCTTCAAACGACACGCTGAACGGTGATGAGGAACTGCGAACCAGTCGTACCTCGGAGTTGCCTTCCGGTCCGGTTGACCCCGGCACAAGTGGACTCAGACGCTCGATGGAGGTGATGTCGGACAGTTTCAAACTAAGGCTGGCCTCGGCGGTGTCCTCGTCCACCCAGAACCGCATGTGGTCGCCGTCCATGGTTAGCGGCTCCGTGGCGTTGGTCATCTGCACCTGGATGCTCTCCATGGGTCCGTCGGCGACATAACCCACCGTGTCGCCCAACACCAAGGTGAACGACGCAGGAAGGCCTGACAGGCGGATAGCATTGCGCTGTTCGCCGGATTGCCCACCGTAGGTGATGGTGCCAATGGGCTCGCTCGCCTCGTATTCGAGTGATTCTGCCTGTTGAAGGATGTTAAACTGGGCAGGTCGATTTGAGACCATGGCCGACTGCTTGATGGCGTTGGTCATGTCGCCCTCCGTGTGCTTGATGTGACCGATGAGCAACGACCCGCTGGCCGAGCCATCAAGCTGCATGTCGCGCACTTCGTTGATGGGGTCGAAGTCGTGGCGGACATGAGAAATCCCACCGATTCGCATGCTCATCGCCACGGGAACGAGCGGTTCAACCGGGCCAAGGCGCCCGTCGACGATGGCGATGCTGGTGTCCTCGGACAGCAGGATGTGATCCATGTCGGGCAACCAAGGCTGGGGGCTGCTGGCCAGGGCAAATCGCATGTGCGAGATCTCCATCGCCTCGCGGTTGCTGCTGGGCAGGCTCTTCTTGACCTGGTTGTAGCACTGAATGTCAATGACGCCACCCGTCGAACCTGCCGTACCCACCACAGCGGTGGGCAAGCCGTTGAGGATGGCGCCGATGTCAAGGACGATTTCAACCACCGTGAGCAGGGCGTTGTCGAAAAATTGGGCGATGGTGTTGAGGTTCGGATTGTCGAAGTTGACGCGACTGATGCCGGTTGAGGAGAGCAAAAAGCTGCCTTGTATCAAAATGACACGCGGAAGATCCTCCATCTCAACGAGCATGGACGAGCTGTCGCCCGAATACCCGCCTCGTTTGAAAGTGGAGGCGTAGTTGAATTCCTTGATGGACGATGTCCCAGCGATCAGCAACATGGTGTTGGGCGGTTCAGCCGGGTTGATCGGGAGCGTGGGGTCGTCAACGTTGTTGCTGTTGTCGGCTGAGAAATTCTTGATGGCGATCATCAGCGACAAACGGTCGGGGATTTCACCCGGCAGGTTCACCGAACCCGGCGCTTCGCCCATCACCGTGAAGATGGCCGCAATTTCATCTTCATGGAGCGACCCCGAGGGAAGGCCACGAATCCAGAGTCGAGAGTCGGTGATGTTGCCGAACGGGCTGTCCCCTTCAGGGACGTTGGAGCGGTCCTCGAAGTAGTGAATGTACACATCCGTGCCAACATCGGAGTAGATTTCGATGGTGTCGAAGCTGTTGTCGCCGAGGTTGTCGTTTCGAAGGGTCAGGTCCACCTCGCTGGGGATGATGGTGCTCCCCTCTTCAGGGTGGAACCCGACGTCAAGGTAGGCGTATTCGAGAATGTCCACCGACTGGTCTGGGTTCACTTCGTCGAAGTGGACGTAGCCCACGCCAATGCCAATGCCACACTTGTGATCTCGACTGGCCGCTTCGTAATCCGTGGCTGGGTCGTAGTTGAGGGTCTCGCTGCAGTCGGTTTGGTCGCTGCTTCCCGGAGCGTTGGGGTTGGCCAAGCGAACAGCGTAGGGGGCCGTGATGCCGGTCAGGGAGAGGTCGCTGGAGTTGACGTTGCCCAAGAGAAGGGACGCGATGAAATCCTGCGGGAACGTGAGCGCACTGGTGATGTCAAACGAGATTCGCTCAATCCCAACGCCCAGCGTCACGTCTGACGGTGGCTGCGTAAACCGCGTGTCCACCACGATGGCATAGGACTCCGAGTTGGAAAGGGTAATGTCAAAGGCCAAACCCTTCATCAGTGAAACTTCGAGATGTTCGAGTTCGTTCCAAAGCGGGTCGTTGATGTTCAGGGCACTCACGGCCCACTGGAAGGTCGGGCGAATCCACAACTCGGTGGGTACGCCGGGTGCGCCGGGAATGGGGTTGTCCGATGTTTCAATGCCGAAACCCTCGCCAAGTGTGGTCAATCCTTCAAGGGTCAGCGCGACCGACAAATCATCGGACCCGTCTCCATCGATGTCAATGTAGTTCTCAAACAACACCAAGTCGGTGCCGACGAGCAATTCGCCGGTGAAGGTGCCTTGGTCCCACGCTTCGTAGGATGGACCGTTGTTTCGTGAGGTGAAGTTGACGTAGACCGCGTACGTGTTGATGCCAATGCCCAACAGGTTGTCGAGCCCGAGATTTTCCACTGAGAACAGCGTTTGCCAGAGGTTGTACGGCCACGCATCGGGGTGGGTGGCCACGTCGGTGAGGAATACGTAGGGCCGGGGGTGGTCTTCCTCAAACGGCGATGTGTCGCGTAGTTCAACCTGGTTGAGCACGTTCTCAGCGTCGGCCAATGCGTCGCCGGACTGAACCGGGCGCTTGCTGGCGTCGACCAGCGCAAAGGCGGACTGCGCCCCTTGGATGGCCACCAGCGATTCCCCTTCGGCTGCCCGGTCCTCGAGAGTGGCGGCGAAGGCATCGAGCACACCGAAATCATCGCGGGCGACGGTCACGTTGCCGGAAACGGGTTGCATCATGGAGAGCAGCATCACGCTCACGAGGAAGACCGCCATTCGCCCTCGACGGTTGGGCTGCGGAAGCCCGACGCGCAAGAGACGTAGCGCAGGCTCATCCATGCGCTCACCTCAAGGCTCCTCCTTTGAGAAGCATTCGCCGTTCTGCCTCGCAAATCGGTTGTTCATTCGCCGTTCAACCGTTCAGCGTGACGGTTTGGTCAACACCACAGCCCGGACAAGCGACCAGCGCCTTCACCAAGCCTGCGGGGAGGTCGATCTCGAACACGGCACTGCAGGACGTGCATGTGTGGCGCACCACCGTGGGTGCCGGCGGTGCTGGTGGCGTGGATGCTGCGGGTATGGCGACGGTCGACGGCGAGGAGGGCACAGCGACGGTCGTGGGCGTTTCAGGGAGCGCCACCTGAGGAGGGAGCGCAACGCTCGGAGACGGTTCAGCAGCTGGCGGTGTGGAAACTGCCGGTTGGGCGGTGGTTGCCGGGGAGGCGGGCACAGCGACGGCGGCGGCTCCTGCAATGTCTTCCACGAGGCTGTCGAGCGGGTCGCCACCGGCCATCATGTCCTCGTCGCCGCTCAGCAAAGCAGCCGCTTCTGCGGCGGCTTGGTTGCTGGCTTGAGAAAGCGGTTCTTGGCTGTAGGTCGGTGGTGCGAAGCCTGCGTTGGGGTCCACGGTGGTCGCCGTGCCGTAAATGGCCTCCATCTCGGCTTGGGCTTGGGCGGCTTGACGCTCCTCGGCAGAGACCACGTCCGCACCCACGTCAAGGCCAGCGTGGGCTTCGGCAGGGGCGAACAGGCCGACCTTGTTTTGTTGAGCCACCTTTGCCATGTGGGCTCGCGCCTCTTCGGTGTTGAGGCCTCGCTGAATCAAGAGGTTGAAGCCTCTGTTTCGCTGAAGCGTACGAAACCCAACCAGACCGGCGACCACCACCACGGTGAGAACACCAACCACCAGCGCCCCCGTTGCCAACGGTGGTGTTTCGGTTGGCGTGGCCTTGACGTTCACCGAGAAGGCGTGAGTGGCTGAATTGTTGGAAGCGTCAAACACCGTGATGACAATTTCTTGCAGACCGGACTGGGCAAAGGAAAGCGTGGGGCGAAGACCGACAAGATCGGGATCGTCCCTTGCGTTTCCGTTTCCATCGGTGTCTTTGCTCGGTTGAAGGTCCCAATGAACGCGTAGCGCAGCGAGACCGTCGTAATCGTCGTCCACGGCCACCTCGAAGGTCAATTCGTCGCCCTCGGCGACTTTGGTGGGGAACAGGTCAAGGTAACCCTCTTCAAAGTAAGGAACGGAAGGGTCGACTGAGGCGATGATGGCGGACGTGTTGGCTGAATTGCCGCTGGCATCGTTGACCGCCAATACAACCTCATAGGTTCGAACGCTGTCAGGATTTAGGGTCAACGTGCTGGCGTTGGGCGTGGTTTGCCCGTCAACCGTCCAGTCGCACGAAGCCACCGCATGGTCGTCAGAGCTGGAAGCGCAATTGAGGACGATCGCATTGTTGACGTCCACTCGCCAACCATCGGGCACCGGCACGCCGTCGGTTTGAATTCGCGGCACCGGTGGAACGACATCGTTCACGGTCAGGGTGTACGTGGTGGAGGCTTGTTGTCCGGATGGAGCCGTCATCACCACGGTGACCGTCTTCTCACCGGGTAGGTCCCAAGTTGCGTCCACCTTCACGCCTGAAGCATCGTTGTCGTTGGTTGGATTTCCGTCGTTGTTGGCGTCAACGCTGGCGTCAAGATCCCAGACGAAGGTCCCTTGTTGGCCAAGCCGGTTGGGCGTGGAGGAGGCATCGAGTTCAATCGTTTCCCCAAGGGCAACGCTTCCCATCCCGTCGTCGGTCACGGTCGGCGTCAAGGGAGGGTCCAATTCCAACCGAACCGTCATGCGCAACGCCTCCGTTCCGTTCCCACCTCCCAAGGGAGAATCGGTGTTGTCCACGACCAGCAGCAATTCTTCACCCTCGAGCGTGGACGGCACCTGCCAGGTCAGCGACTGCGATGATGAGACCGCCTGAAGGGCTCCGCCATCGATGAACTGCACACCGATGCCGCCGGATTGATAACGGTCGTGCATCGTTCGGGTTTGCAGGTAAACATCACCAACGAAACTCAGATCCCACGCTGAAAGGACCACGGTCGTTCCTGCGTCCAGGCGGAGGTCGTCGCCGGACAGTAGGACTTCGAAGCTCCCGGCTTCCACGCTCAGCAGGTCATGGTAGGGCGTCCAGTACGCCTCGTTGAGCCGGTCAACCGAAGCGGAGACGGTGCTTCGCAAACCGCCTTGGTCGCCCTGGCCGGCATCGCCGTCGTGGGCCGTGTTGTCGAGCACCATGTACCAACGCTTGGCGGCGATGGAGGGTGGCACCTTCCAGTGGAATTCATAGGCGCCCAGCGCCGATTCGGTGCTGGCTGGCTGAGCCATTATTGACCGGTACGACTGACCCAGTTCGTAGGGCTGAATGCTGTTTTCATCGAAAAACAGGAGGTCGATCGCATCGTCCACGACGATGATGCTGAGGTCGTAGACGTCGCCAGGTGTCAACACCCCGAGGTCAACGATGACGCAAACATCCGGGTCAATGGCCAGCGAGGGCGGAAGGGACGCTGCGCTTTGGGTCAGGCATTCAGGTGCTGCTCGACCGGCATCACCTTGAACGCTGAGCGGGGCGGCCATGAGGAGAAGAGCCAACCCCACTGCTACGTGCCAACGCATAGCCGCTCCATCTCCACGGTTCATTTCAACGATTGGGTTTGATGTTCAAGGATGCCCAACCAGAACCGTTCCACGCGAGATGGTTCACGCGCCCGTCGTCCTCCACCACCATGCGGTCGCTGTCGTTCAGGGCCACCACCGGCAGTTCGCCGGCCATTGATTTGGCTTCCCCGAGCGGTTCATCCGAGGATTTGATGCGATTGCTGTAGTGGGTCAGGGCCAGGCTCTCTGCGCCCACGGCCAGCGCTGACGCCACGGCACCTGCAGCCGTCGAGTGTTGATGTTCGTCCGCCTTGTCTTGTTGCTCATCGAGAAAGGTCGCTTCGTGAACCAGCAGCGTCGGTGCGATGTCCTCGGTCCATGCCGGTGGCGACGTGGCCGTGTCGCCGGAGATCAACACGCTGACCGGTGCTCGCTCGCCGCCTCGGAACCAAACCGATTCAAGCGTTTCACCCTCGGCGGTGGTCACGTCCTCGCCTCGAGCGAGCATGGCCCGTTCTTTGGTCGTGAGCCCGAGGTCGTCCGCTCGCTGGCGGTCAAACTTCCCGGCCTTGGCGTGCTGCTGAATCATCCAGCCGCACGACGGCACCGTGTGGGTGGTAGGCAACGGCGTCAAGGTGCTGTTGGACCATCCTTCGGGCTGCGGCATCGCATCCAACAAGGTAGCGGTGCCCGTGTGGGGGTCCACTTCGGCCCAACGGTCATCGGCCACGACACCGAGCACCCATCGGACAGGAAAATGGAGACCGCTGCCGCCAAGGGCGTACCATGCCAACCACTGCCGAGCGAGGTCGGCAGGTGGAATGTCTTCGGGCATCGCTGTGCCCTCCAGCAGCGCGTTCAATGCGTTAGTTGACGTGGGTCCGAGAATGAGAAGAGGTTGCTGTCGGTTTTCCAAATCCATGGATTGCAACCAAGGTAACGCACCCCACGTGTGGTCGAGGTGCCCGTGTGTGAACGTGAGGACATCAACGTCGCGGGGTTTGAGCGTCTCGCCCAAGGAATGGGCCTTGAGGCGGCGACGCTGCCTACCGTATCGTGTTTGGAAGCCCTCACCGGCATCGATGACGGCGATGCCGTCCGGGCCTTTCACCAAACTTCCACTGACGGCACGGTCGGGCGTTGGGCGTGCAGAAGCCGTACCGAGCACGTGAACGTCGAGCGCCATGCAACATCACCTCAGGATTGGATCGGGATGGGCGTGGGCGGGAACCATCGCAAAAGGACGATGTCGTCGATGGCCCGAATCCAACGCCAAGGCACGGCGAGCGGGATGGAACCCTCCACAAGATGCTCGGGCGTGCCGCGCACGAAGAGGTGGGTGCAGTGAAGCGACTCAGCGTCAATCACGGCATCGTGAACGATGCCGAGTTTTCGCCCGTCGGGCAGATAGACGTCAAG